>JAKJHH010000235.1 GCA_022703965.1 Verrucomicrobiota bacterium | reverse complement strand
TAGAGTTCATCGCCTAATTCTACCGCTTCAAAGCTGATGCCGCGAGTCCCAGCTAATTATTCATACCATCTCCTTTGACTCCTTGCATGTGAATCGGTGTTTCAGGATCGGAAAACACATGATTCGCCGCTATCAGCATGCAGTTCGCCGCTATTCTGACTCCATTGCCTATTCTGATCAGCCCGGGCTCGTTGTCCTTGCCGTAGCCGACAATGATGGTTCTTGCCTGAACTGAAGAATTTTCCCCGATCCTGACATTTCCCTGAATCTGAGCTCCGCATGCAAGCAGACTTTTATCGCCTATTTCTATTGCTCCTTCTCTCGGATTTATCAGCGCCGAGGGACTTATCAAGGTATCTCTGCCTATTTTTACATTCTTATTGCGCAATGCCAGATATCTGCCAAGAAAACAGCATAACTTGCCTGCTATTGTCTTCTTTTGAGGCTGATTGTAGCCTCCGTTTAATATGTTTTCCAGTATGCTCATTTGCCTGACTCCGTCTTTATCTTGAGCAGATACGCATACTTATCATCAAGCATATTGAAGCTCACGCTTTCGCCGTCTCTTGAGAAGACCGGATGATGACATACTCTTGTCTCATTGCGAAGCGAGCCTGAGTTTTCTTTTCCCGGAATCCTGTTCGGGAAGAGTTCTGAAGCGATGCAGTGGTTTTCCCTGAGATTCCAGAACTCTATTGCGCCTGCGTAGTTGTCGGTCACGAGCAGATTATGATCTGTTTCCGATATACTCGGATGTCCTCCGCCCCTTGCGTCGCAGAGTTTCCTGAATCCGCTTCCGTCATATTTTACGCAGTATAATGCGTCGGAATCCTGCTGAGTCGCTCCGTCTGCTTTTGCGTATCCGATAAGATGACTGTTGTCCGGATGCCATGACCAGTGAACGCCTCCGTTTGAAATGTCCTTTACAAAGCGGATATTACTGAAATCCTTATCCGCTGTAAACAGACAGGATATTCTCGGTTCTCCGCGCCTTTTGTCCACGCAATGATTGCCGAAGTAGAAAAGCATTTTTGAGGCGTCATTGTTCCATCTTACGCAGTAGAGCATGAGTGTCAAACCGGACTTTGTTCCGTTTTTCGAGGCAAGTTCTTTGTCGAGTTTCAGAAGCTTATCCTTCTCTGGATGCATAGATAAAGCTTCCTCTGTACTGAGTTTTAAGGATCTTGTCTGAGTATCAAAGTTATAAGCAAAAATTCCATGCTCTTGTCTAGACTCAAAAGGAATCGGCGAGATCGACGGATTATAGACACCATACCCGTATCCTGCCGCGTAAAGAAGTCCCATTAATCCCGAGGCTATTGTCGAGCCCGAGCGCGGTGCGCCTTCAAAGTCGCCTTCCAGTTCGATTTCCGAGCCGCTTGCAAGTTCTCTGCGGCGTATGGACGGATTTTTCAGTGAGCCGCTCTGATAATAAACATAGCGTGCATCCTGACTCCATGACTGCCAGAACCCTGTATGGAAAAACGAGGATTCAAGCTCATGAGTTCCGAATTCGTCGCAGAGTTCACCTTTGCTGTTCAGGATGACTACTGATCCTTTGCGGGAATCCAGATCTGCGGCGGCGGCAAGCAGGCGTCCGCTTCCGTCTGGAGCATAGGGATCAATGGTGTAATAGCTGTGAAGCATCCACCTGTCCTTGAGTCTGAATTCCTGCAATGTTTTCATATTACGAGCACTTTATCAATGTTTTGATTGCTGTTGTATTGTTGTTGAGAGATTCAAAGCCTGCCTGTATATCAGCTAGCTCGAATACTCCTGTAATCAGCTTGTCGAGCGGAATCAGACCCGATGCCGAAATTTCGAGGCCTTTTTCAAAATCCTCTGATTCGTAGAGTCTGGCTCCGTAAAGTTCGATTTCGCGCCAGAAGAATTTGAATAGGTCGAGCTGAGGCGGTTTGCTGTATATTCCTACAACAACGATTCGGCCTCTAGGTCTCACAAGTTCAGTCATTAGTTTCGCGCCCGGCTCGGACGCTGTGACTTCAAAGACCACATCGGCACCGGCTCCGCCTGTAGCGTTTTCGACAAAGGCTTTGACATCCTCTTCAAGCGGATTTATTACCTCGAAACCAGCTTCTTTCGCGAACTGGATTCTGTAAGCATTAATTTCCGAAATCAATACTTTCGCACCTGCAGCCTTGGCAACCATCGCTATCAGTAGTCCTATCGGGCCGCCTCCTAAGACTACGCAGTATTCGCCATTTGTGAGTTTTGCTCTTCTGATGTCATGACATGCAACAGCTACAGGCTCAATCAAGGCCGCATGTTTCAGACTCAGATTTTCAGGGACTTTGTAGAGCGTTCTTGTCTTGACAGTCCAGTATTCCTGAAATGCTCCGGCGCTGTCGATTCCCATGAATTTGAGCTTCATACATATATGCGAGTTGCCCGCTTTGCATGCCGGACATTCTCCGCACCAGTCGAGCGGACGCACAACAATGCGGTCGCCTGCTTTCCAGTCAGTGACTCCTGAGCCTGTTTCGACAAATGTTCCCGACATTTCGTGTCCGATGATCTGAGGCGGCTTGACTCTGGCGTCCATTTTTCCATGGAATATATGCAAATCTGTTCCGCATATGCCGCAGTAGGCGACTTTTATGACTGCTTCATCCGCTTCCGGCTTGCGGTATATCCCGTCCTTGACTTCAAATTTTCCGGCTTCCTTGTAATATGCTGCTTTCATTTTCATCCTCGTTTATTTTGTTTCAGAGAGCTTCCAGTTTTTCGTGTCGAGCAGATAGTTTCTTCCGCTTGAGCTGTCTGATATCTCTATTGAACTTTCATTTATTTTTACTGTCCATGTAAAAGCCGCTCCCGGAGCTTCCAGTCCGACGATATTCTTTTCAGGATTTCTGAAGTGCCATCCAGCCGAACTCCCGTAGCTGTCGAGCGCAAGCCCGTATATTGTCGTCCTTGCTCCCGAGACTGCTTTCGGTTCCGTCCATGAGAAGACGAGTCCCGAGCCTGAACGTCCTTCTCCGTTCTGGGCGGGCAGGGGATGATAGGCGTCGTGTACAAAGGCACTAGTCATATTCTTTGTGAGAGCGCCTGATTCTGAAACGACAAAGAATTTCATGCCGCTCTGGCCTCTGCGGAAGACCATGCGCTCGGGAAAGACTTTGTATTCAAGTTCGCCGTCGCGGTTGTTCGCCAGCCAGTTCCATGATGTCTTGAGTTCCTTGCTGCTGTTGATACGGTCGATTACAAATACAGCGTGTTTTCCGGCAGCTATACATATTCTTGTGAATTCCGTGAGCGGTGCTCCATAAGCCTCCGCCGCATCGTTCGCAAATACGCTGAGATCATTGATTCTTGCTGTGATAAGATGACGTCCCGGCCTTCTTACAGGGCTTGCGTCAAGCTTGCGTGAAGGAGCTGTTTCCTGCTCGATCATTTTGCCGTTTTCAGTAAAGAATACGCAGGTATTGTGAGCCTGTGTCGATGTCTCATACTTGTGAATGACGTTTCGATAGCAGCAGTGCCCCGGATCGGCGAGCAGTACTTCACCGTCATAGGCGACTGTGATGCTGTTCAAATCTGCGTGAAGATGTCCAGTGCAGTGCAATGCCTCTGGAATAGAGCTCATGGCAAGAAGACTTCCTTCGCTCTGCCATGAATTTCTGGCTATCGCCGCTCCGCAACTGAATCTATGCGTGAGCGGGACGTTGAGCTTTTCAGGACTTGCCGCTTCCGCCGCGCTTCCAAGAAAACAGAGCGTCATGAAGCCGTAACGCGGAATGAATCCGAAGCTGCTGCGGTCGAATGGACCTTGTGACGGCTGTTTGGAATAAAGTTCATCGAAAAGATACTTGGCGAGTGCCGCGTCATCCGGATTGCTGTTTTTTGCTCTTGAGGCAATCTGAAGCAGAATATCCGGATGAGTTGCGGCGATTGCTCCGCTGTCGTTGAAATTGACCGTGCGAGGTCTCGGCATGTCGCCCCAGCCGGAGACCGGGCGATTGGCTATGAGACTTGAGGCTGTCCATTTTGCGAGTCCCACATAAGGAATCGAAAGCTCGGAAAGTTTTTCAGGCATTGAACGGACTAAGGCTTCATAAGTCATCATCATTCCCCAAGCGGCGTAGCCTTCGTACTGCAAGGATTCTCCGTAAGTGCCGTCCGGCTGGAAGAAGTCGCAGCATCTTTTGTATTCAGCGAGGGCAAATTCAAGTGTCTCTTTGTCCTTCAGTACTGCTGCCGCGACTGCCGCTCCGGCAAGGAGTATACAGCGCCAGTTTGTAACGTGTCCGGCATTTTTCATCCATTCTTTGCACTGAGCTATGGCTTTTGTCTTCAGCGTTGTGCGGATTTCTTCCTTTTCAGACTCGGAAAAGACATCTTCAGCCATATCAAGACTGAGTGCGAGAGCCATTGAAAGATGGGCCGTTTCCAGATGTCCTCTGGAGGGCTTGCTTATGTGATCGCGGAACCACGGGCCGATCCACTGGTCTTCAGTCATTGCCGCGAGGGACAGGGCTGTTGTCCTTAGCCATGCCGCGTTCTGAGTTTCTTTTTTGATGCGATAGGCTGCCGCGACTGTGCACACGCTTTCAAAGACATGATGATAATATTCAGTTCCATTTTCGGAATGCAGACCCGGATTCGCGCTGATCTTCGAGGCCTGACCAAGAAGATTCCAGTAGAAGCCCGAGCCTGCATTTGTCCTTTGCGGAATGCTTTTCAGTTCATCGTCAGTGAAAAAGATATTCATTTTAAACTCCTCAGAAGTATCCGCCGTTTGCTACTACTTCGGTAGGTTTCATGCCTGATCTTACCATGTTGCGGATGCCGTCCTCCGTGCTTAGAATCTTTTCGGACTCGACAAGCACATCGTAAGCGAGTTCGCCGGGAACGCAGATGACTCCGTCGATATCGCCGAAAATCCAGTCGCCGGGGATTACGTTGATTTCGCCGATTCTGACCGGTTTCTGATAGTAATACATGCGGAAGCGTCCGAGCATGCCGACGTTTGTGCGGTAGATGTTGAAAATCGGAAAATTCTGCTCAAGGATGGCATCTGTGTCGCGGATTCCATTGATGAAGGCTCCTCTGCATCCGGCTCGGATTGCGGCCATTGTCATGACCTCGCCCCACTGAGCTGTAACCTTGTCGCCGGTGCAGTCCCACATGACGATTGACTCGGCGTGCAGGTCTTCGAGCATTTTTGCGCGCATTTCAAATTCGCCGTCAGTTGTGATGTCGGGAGCTCCTTTGACAGTGAACGCCACGCCAGCAAGTTTCATGTCGCGGTTTAAGGGAGCGTATTCCGAGGGCAGGGCGCAATGCCGCTTGTACTTGAAGCGCATGACGTCATTTACCGCTCCTGAATAGAGTTTCAGGTATCGTTCGCGGATTTCGCTTACAGGAATCGGATATGTGTGAATTGCCATTTTTGTTTCCTTGCTGTTTATTTAATCCTGAATCCGTGAAGGAATTTTTACCTTCTTTTCCGGATTTCCTTTTCGTTATATTTTACATGTTATTTAACTAATTTTCAACACTGTTTCAGACTATTTCATCCATTTTTATTTACCAAAATATTTGGAGGATCAAAATTACGTCAAAAACATCGAAAATCCCTTCTGCTTAAGCACAGGCCACCCCGGCCAGCTTCTTCCGATCCTCCTCTTTTTAAGAGTTAAATATCTTATTTCTAGCATCTTGCATATATAGTCCTGAATACATTGAACCACGGACAGTTGCGTCCGAATTTAACTATTATCTGCTTCGCGTGACGGGTGAACTTACACCCGATATAAATCAAATCCTGCAATACTGAGCGGATGCGGCGTCTTTCAACGTCAATTTTTATTGGCAAAAGTTCGGCGCAGTTCAGAGATTCCTGTCCAATGATGCGCAAGCAGTTGTAAGACAGTACTACCGAATTTAAAATCAGTGCATTTGTAGCTAATTTTCCGCTCGGCAGAAGCTCCAGCCC
>JAKJHH010000234.1:5775-6019 GCA_022703965.1 Verrucomicrobiota bacterium | reverse complement strand
CTATGGAGCTCTTATCCTGAACTCTGAAAAAATCATGATGATGGATATTGACCACTGTCCAAAAACGTTCTGGGAACTATTCGGATTCAAAGCGAAAAAGACACCCAAGGAGCGGATAATCGAAAGGCTGGAAAAACTTCTAGCCGACTCATATAAACACTTGTCAATGCGGGTTTATGAGACACCGAAGGGAATCCGCTGCATTGTCAACAACAGAGAATTCAAGGCCGACAGCCCGGAAACA
>JAKJHH010000234.1:0-5732 GCA_022703965.1 Verrucomicrobiota bacterium | reverse complement strand
GAGCCAGACTGACTCCCAAACCCTATCGCTGCAAAGTTCCTAAGCTGAAATCCAGATTTCCGAGAAGCAAGCCTGAAGATATCGCTGAATATGAACGTTGGAAAACAGTTTATGAGGAGAAAATCCCCAAATATTCAAGTTGCCGTTTCATCAAACAGATAAACGAGGACAACGGGCAGTTTAAAGAAATAATAAAAATCCACGATCAAATAAGCGGAGCTCTGGAAAAGAAGCCACTGGCCTGATTGATCAAAAATCTCGCCGCTCGTAAAACACAGCCGCAAGTCCCATGAAGGCGAGCGCAAAAACAGCCGTCCAGAGCATGTCGGGAAACAGAGATTTCTCCCACGGAATCTTCTCCAGCATCGCGTAGCGCCAGAATGGAATATAACGCGTCGGCAGGAAAGGATGGATTCCCGAAAGAAAAGGGATTTGTGTAACGACATGACAAGAAAGATAAACTGTCGTTGAAATTATCGCAGACAAGGCCAGATTCCGCGTCGCAACCGAGAAGAGAAACGCCATGCTTGCCACAGCCGTTAAAGACAGCCATGAAAGGAAATACGTAAGAATAATTCTGCCGTATGTATCGATTCCGTCGGGCAGCACTACAAACTTGAAGGGCAACGCAAAAACATCACCGATGATTATCAGATCACCGGTGCGTCCTGCCATTAACCATGAGATCGCCAGAGAAGATACAAAAAGCGCTCCAACCATGATGGCACCGTAAAAAGCGACAGCCACCCATTTTGCGATCAGTATCTTCAGGCGGCTGACTGGGCGCACCATAGTCAACCTCAAAGTTCCTATCTCGTATTCCCCCGCGAACACATATGAGACAATAATGCAGATCAGAACTGGAAAAAGAATGTAGGCACACGGCGAAACTATCGATGCCACGTAGACGCAGACATTGAAAAGTTCCTTCAAAAGCTTCTCGCCCAGCATTCTTGAAATATGACCTGGCTCGCTTTTCTTGATTATGAATCCTAGAATAAAAACGACGTTAATCAGAATCACGCATCCGAGTCCGAGCAGACACTTATTCTGTGAAAGCGTCTTTCTGATCTCAAAACGAATCAGTGCTATCATTGTCCTCTCTCCTTGCGGTAAGGCTTATAAAAATATTCTCAAGTCCCGATTTGCCATGCTCAACCGAGCTTATTTCCGCTCCTTTGCCTACAGCTTGACGCACAAGTTCCGGCACTCCGGCTGAAGGGAGTGCATATCTCAAAACAGCAAAATCTTTTTCCTCAAGCAGTGTTTCAGAAATGAATCCGACTATTTCCTTCAATGTCTCAGGATAAGGAGTCTTTACGGTAATCGACACAGCCTCATCCATAGCGGCAAGCTCATCATGGGTGGCATCAAGGATTTTTTTCCCTTTATTGATAATCACCACACGCCCGCAAACCTGCTCAACTTCATGAAGAAGATGGCTGGAAACAAGCACAGAAACATTCATCTCGGCGGAAAGTTTCCTGAGCAGGCGGCGCATGCCGGCAATTCCGTGGGGATCAAGACCGTTTGCCGGTTCATCCAGAATCAGGAATTTGGAATCTGGAAGCAATGCCTGAGCAATGCCGAGCCTCTGCTTCATCCCGTAAGAAAAGCCTTCCACCTTGCGGTCGGCAGCCTCAGACAAACCAACGAGATCAAGCACCTCCATAATGCGTTTATCTGAAACTTTCGCGCTCAAGGCGGAAAGATAATACAGACAATCCCTTGCCGTCAGATAAACAGGAAACATGGGAGCCTCAACAATTGCTCCGACTCTGGCTAGCGCACGAGCTCTGTCCGATATCACATCATGTCCGAAAACCTCTATTTCACCGTCATCTGGACAGGAGAGCCCCAGAATACTCTTCATCAAGGTGGTTTTTCCCGCTCCGTTCGGCCCGAGGAGTCCGAGAACTTCTCCCTCCGCTATATCCATGTCGATTGAATCGAGAATAACACGGCTTCCGTAATGCTTTGATACATTCCGGCACGACAAGGCAATTCTTTTTTCGTTTTCAGGGCACATTGTTAATCAGAATCTCCATTTTGTCCAGAACTCTGCCGTCAGGATAGAGATAATTCCTGCGTTTGAGGTGAAATTCTTCCGCGTCTCCGCAGAAGGGACTCGATATTGTTTCGCCGGCAATCGTAAATGTACTTTTATCCAGCTTCAAACCGTTCACAAAGGTATTCCATTCGTAACTTGTGCCTGCCGAGGCAAAAACAGAAGAAGCTCCGAGATCCCCAGGACATTTGAATACATTTGTATTTTGCAGGTAAGGACTGAGTACGGTTTTCAAGGCAGGCAATCCGTAAACCGAGCCCAGACGCTCGCAAACAGGAAGATAATCCTTGTAGTCCGAAGTATAGGAGTTCAATGCAATTCCAATCTGCTTGAGATTGGAAGCGCAGGCAGCCATTCTGGATCTGTCGCGTGCCTTCATGAAGGCCGGGTAAATAAGTCCGGCAAGTATCGCGATCACCGCAATAACAACAATAAGCTCAACGAGACTGAAATTTTTCCTCATCCACAGTGCCCTCCCGGAAAAAACTAGTTATTTTGTGAGGCTGTTTATCTGCTGAATGTACTCATGAACCAGAGGATCCATCTCGGCGCGTTCCTGAGAACTTGTTTCGTTCTGATACATGTTAAGCGAGTCTCTTACAAGCTTTTGCGTATCCAGCCCGGCAAGAAGCTCTTTCGCCTTACCGATTTCTTCCGCACCTGCCTTCATGCGATGATTCCGCATGCCTTCGACCTCTTTGCGGATTTTATCAAGACGCTCGTCTCTGCTCATTGCGGAGATTTTTTTTCTGAATTCCTCCAGGCGCTCCTGAAGAACGGATGATATTATGGAAGTTCTGGTGGAAGGACTCAAACGTCCCCATTTTTCGCGGAGATCGTTTTTCTCCGCCTCGGTGAGTTTATCTGGATTTTTGAGCATCGCAGCAAAGCCGTCATTTTCGGACTGTTCAGGAGCTTTTTCCTGACTGCTCCTGACAATCGAAAACAAAGCCAGTGCAGCACATATCAGAACGATCGCGACCGTAATATAAGTAAGATTCCGTCTTTTGGCGGCAAACGACATAAAACACCCCTGAAGTCATTTTTCCGAAAAACACTCTATACACGCAAAAGCTTTACACTACTGGAATTACAGTGAATGTCAAGAAATAAACAATCACATCAAAGTCTTGAGCGTAAAATTCTCAATTACCTCGAAAACTTCGTATTTCATCGGATTACAGTGAGCCATTGTTTCATCTTCAAGATAAGTCACGTCATAGCCCAGTTTTTTCATCGCTGGAACAAGAATATCTGAATGAGCCTCTTTATTTACAGCCTTGTCTTTGAAGCCGTGAACAATCAAATACCTGCATTTCTGAAGCTTTTCAGGATGATGATTCGGACTTCTCTCCTTGAGCAGTTCCGTTATATCATCGTAAGTTCCCATGGCACTGTGCATAGTACGCGGAAGATCGGGACGCTCGGTCAGATGGAACAGCGGATCAGTGACAGGACAATTCGCAATCACAGCCGTAAGTTTATGCTTTGAAAACATTGAGTAGACAAGCGCTGAATAACCGCCCATGCTTCCGCCTCGAACAAGTATCGGACAATTCTTCAGGGAATGTTTCTCAATCAGAATGTCTAGAATACGGTCGACAAAGGTCACCGTTTCCGCATTCATCCAGCACCAGGGGTTGACGAAGGGATAAATGAAAAGCACGCCGTCATGAGCGCGTTTGAAGTCCGTGAAGTCGGGAGCTTGACGCATTTCCATGTTTCCGAGTCCGGGAAGAGTCAGACAGAGAGCTTTTACAGGAGAGCCAAGATAATCTTCAGACAGATATGCAAACGAATTCAGATTCGAAGCGTTCATATTCGATTGTCCTATAAAAATTAAAGCCTCATTACGAGGCTTTAGTGATCTTATGCGTTAAAAATTTCAGTCCCAATACCTTTATCGGTAAATATTTCAAGCAGCAGCGAATGGGTTACTCGCCCGTCAATCATATGCACCTTTTCGGTTCCGTGCTGAATCGCGTGGATACAGCTCTGAACCTTCGGAATCATACCGCCGGAAATAACTCCGCTGGAAATCAATCCGTCGACTTCACTGGTCTTGATCGAGGAAATAACAGATTTCTCATCCTTAGGATCAGAAAGGATACCTGGGACATCACTGAGAAACACCAGTTTGCGAGCCTTGAGAGCTTCGGCGATCTTGCAGGCGGCAATATCGGCATTGATGTTGTAAACCTGTCCGTTCGCATCTCTGCCAAGCGGAGCTATGACCGGAATATGTCCGTCCCAGAAAGCGTTGAGAACAGGAATCGTATCGACCTCAACAACATCGCCTACAAAGCCGATGTCCAGCTGAGCGCCGGTCTCGGCACACTTTGTGTACATACGCTCGGATTTGAGCATATCCTTGCCGGAAACCTGACGTCCGCGCCCACCGATTTCAAGAATTCCGTCCACCAGACTTTTGTTTGTAACGTTGTGAAGAACATCATCCACAACCTCAATAGTCTTATCACATGTATGACGGAGTCCGTTGATGAATTTTGTGGGAATATTCAATTCCTTGAGTCTGGCAGTAATTGCTTTTCCGCCGCCGTGAACAACAACAGGTTTGATGCCGATTGCCTCAAGCAGAACAATGTCACGCATAGTTCTCTTGATGAGGGCGGGGTCTTCCATCACGCTGCCGCCGAACTTGACGACAAACATCGAGTCTCTGAAAGTCTGAATGTAGGGAAGCGCTTCAGCAAGAACCGAAGCCTTTTCAATTAATTTCTGCATAGCCGGAAATATCCTTATTCTGAATCAGGTATGATAATCTGCGTTGATTTTGACATACTCATAAGAAATGTCGTTAGTCCAGATCACAGCCGAAGAAGATGCCTCGCCGAGATTGACTCTGATTGTAAACTCAGGTTGCTTGATAACAGCGGCAAGACGTTCTTCGGTCGTATCTGTAGGCATGCCGTTTCGGACAACAGGCACGTCATCATAATCAAGAGATACTGACGACGGATTGAACTGTGCTCCGGAATAGCCTGCGGCAGCGAGAACACGTCCCCAGTTCGGATCTCCGCCAAACCATGCGGTCTTGCAGAGCAGTGAATTTGCGATTGCGCGCGCGCACTTCAGCGCATCTGCTTCAGACGCGGCTTCATTGACCTCTACAGTCACAAATTTTGTCACACCTTCTCCGTCAAGCACAATGCTGCGGGCAAGATGCTCAAGCACGAATCCAAGGGCTTTCTTGAATGTTGAAAAACCTGAGTCGTCCTTGCTGATCTTAACGCCTGCTGCTCCGTTAGCCATGAGAATCACAGTGTCGTTTGTGCTCATATCGCCATCAACCGTGATACGGTTAAAAGACTTCTCAACCAGATCACCGAGCATTGAAACAAGGAGGGATTTTTCAATATCTGCGTCTGTCGTCACATAGCAGAGCATTGTCGCATGAGGCACGGTCATTTTAGGAGAAATAATTCCGGCGCCTTTTGTAGTTCCGCCGATAGTGACGGTTTTACCGTCAATTTCAAAGGAAACCGCGACTTCCTTAGGACGCGTATCTGTCGTCATGATCGCACGCGCAGCAACAGCGCCGCCTTCAGGATCAAGAGCTGCGGCAGCCTTAGCTATCCCGCTCGAGATTTTGTCCATAGGAAGCTGAACTCCGATACGGCCCGTCGAGGAGACAAGAACATCC
>JAKJHH010000233.1 GCA_022703965.1 Verrucomicrobiota bacterium | reverse complement strand
GCCGCCGTAAAGGTAACATGGCATTCACTCTTATTGAGCTTCTGGTGGTCATAAGTATCATCACAATACTTATGTCAATTCTCCTGCCAAGTCTCAGCAAAGCAAGGGAAACAGCCAAAAGACTATCATGTCTTTCCAATCTTAAGCAGATAGGGGCTGCTCAGTTTGTGTATGTCGATTCTTATGATGGAGGATTCACGCCGGGTTTTTACAATTACGGTGTCAACTATGCCTATCCGTCGATCTTGAAGGAGTCAGGAATCACGGACAGCAAAAGCAATATATTCCTTTGTCCATCTGAAAGTTCAAGGACTTGGGACACAACACTACAGTGCTTCACCGGCCACTACGGCTTGAATTTCAACATTGCCGGCCCGCTGAAGCTCAATGCCGGGGAGCCTTATCGAGACTTCACTAACTATGGATATCTTCAAAAATTGAGTCAATTAAAAAATCCTTCAAAACTTGTTTTAGCCTGCGATGTCATAAGTTCCATAGGCTTCTGGTATGATGCGGGCTCGGCAACATTCCTCGCCAAGACTTATCCCAACACCAGACACTCTTCCGGAGGAAAAACATGGAACTATCTCTTTGCAGACGGACACTGTGAAACTATAAGATCATTCGAAGCTTTGATACAGGAACCTCAAACCTACTTCTACAGAAAGTAATAAGCACATGAAATATCTGATAACTCTATTCTTCTGTTGCAGCATCTTTCCCGTCCTGCATGCAGGCTCAAAAACACTTGTCGATTTTACTGACTCAAAAATTGACACAGATAAGATTCAATACAGTGAAAAATCAACGGCATCCATTGTAAACGGTGTCCTCTCAGCCAATCTCCCTTCAAATGAAAAATGGCCGACACTGACATTCAAGGGGCCATGGGATCTTTCGGATTACGATAGAGTTTCCGTGCGCATCAAAAATACCGGCTCGTCTGGAGTATCAATTGTATTACGCATCGATAATCCCGGAAGCGATGGAATAAAAAACTGCATAAATTCCCGCCTCTTCTTTGCCCCGGATGAAGAAAAAGTCCTCTCTACAAGAATAGTAAGAAAATCGGAAGCAAAAGAAGAAAATCTGCTCGTGGGCATGATGGGAACTCCGTCTGGATATCCATCTCCTCAGGGCATAGACGCATCCAAGATATCTCAAATTCTTATCTTTAAATTTCAGAACAATCAAGATAACAATCTCCAGATTTCTAATATCTGTGCAGAAGGCAAGTTCACATCCAACGCCGATAAAAAGCCACCGCTTGTTGACTGCTACGGACAATATCGCTACGCAGACTGGCCCGGAAAAATAAAGTCTGACACAGAGCTTAAAGAAGCACTGAAAATAGAAATGGAGGATATTCGTAAAAATCCACGCCCCTCATCCTTTGATATCTACGGCGGATGGGCGGATGGGCCGCAACTTGAAAAGACAGGCAGATTCAGAACGGAAAAATACAAGGGCAAATGGCATCTTGTTGATCCTGATGGAAGACTCTTTTTCTCCCTAGGCATGAATCACGTCAATATTGCAGGAACAGGTTCTTATACTCCTGTAACGCTCAGGGAAAGACTCTTTGAAACATTGCCGACTCCTAACGATATGAATAACCGGAAGTTCTACATAAGCCGTAAAGTTTACACGGGCTTTTACAATGGCAAAATCGTCTCCTGTTTTTCCTTCAGTGCCCTTAATCTCTCAAAAAAATATGGGCAGGACTGGGAAACTGCTGCTTCAGCAATGGCTCATCCGCGCCTGCAAAGCTGGGGCTTCAATACGATCGGAAACTGGAGTGACAAAACTATAGTAAAAGAAAATAAAACTCCTTATACAGTCGGAGTCGCACTCGCCGGTTCGGGCGCACGTGTCCTCGGTGGAGGAGAATGGAAAATCGGCAAATGCTGGGACGTATATGACAAAGATTTCCCGTTCTACGTAGATAAAGCATTGTCCGAACTCAACGATACCGCAAAATCTCCATGGTGCATCGGCATATTTTTTGATAACGAACTATACTGGGATGAGGACTTCGGCATTACAGCGTTGAAATCCGGCAAAAACGAACCAGCCAAGCAAGTCTTGATTCAGGATCTTCAGCAAAAATACACGTCCGTTGAAAACCTGAACACGGCTTGGAAAACAACATACAAATCCTGGAGTGAGCTTCTGGAAGAAAATACGACTCCTGAAAAAGATAATGCCAAGGCCGATCTTGACGCATTTTATCTTAAAACGGCAGAACTCTATTACAAAACAGTCAGAGATGCTATAAAAACCAAATTCCCGGGCTGCCTCTACCTTGGCTCAAGATTTGCAAGAGTCACTCCGCTGGCTTATACTGCGGCGGCAAAATATTGTGATCTTGTTTCTTTTAACCTCTATCGCGGAAGCCTTGCAAGCTTCGCGCCGCCTGCTGATATTGATGCCCCTCTGCTGGTCGGCGAATTCCATTTCGGTGCAACTGACCGCGGAATGTGGTCCTCTGGTCTTGTTCAATCAGACTCTCAGGAAGAGCGCGCAAAAGATTTCACAAAATATATCAAATCCGCATTGGAGCACCCTCTTTTTGTCGGATGCCATTGGTTCGAATATTGTGACGAACCTCTGACAGGCCGCGCTTTTGACGGTGAAAACTATGCTCATGGCTTTCTTTCCGGCACGGATTCTCCATACCCTGAACTCATAAAAGCATCAAGAGATATAAGCAACAAAATCTATGATATACGAAATGGAAAATCAGAATGAAAATGCTCGCAAATGAATTTTTGACAATAGCACAGTCTCCCGATCCGCAGAATGTATTCTGTTACAGCCCTGGAATATGCAGGCTCGACAACGGACGTCTCATCGTCACAATGGACTTCGGCGGCCCCGGTGTCAAAAATCTGCCCGGACTCAAAAGCAAACGAGGCGATTATCCCGAGGGTAATCAAGGCAAGGTCTTCGCCAGTGACGACGGCGGCGCAAGCTGGAAACATCTGACGGATTTCCCGTTCTATCATGCACGTCCTTTCACTGCCGGAAAAACTCTCTACGTACTCGGACACGCAGGCGATCTCAGTGTCATGAAATCCGAGGACAACGGCGAAACTTGGTCTGCTGTCTTTAAGCTCACTGAAAATCAGAGCTGGCATCAGGCTCCATGCAATGTCTGGAAAGAATACGGCAAAGTATATCTGGTCATGGAGCGCGAAGTTTATAATGACTGCAAAGCATGGACTCCTTCTATTTTAGCCCCCGTACTTATGAGAGGCGGCGAAAATGCGGATCTCTGCAAAAAAGAGAACTGGACTTTCGCAAGTGAAATTGTATTCCGCGATCTCGTAGATCAGAATAAACTCAGCCCTTTCCCGATTCCTTTTTACCCAAGCGAAGAAAAAAGCTTCAGTTTTCCTGCGCCGGGACGGGAAAACTCTCCAACAGGATGGCTTGAAACAAATGTAGTCAGGATCAGCGATCCGACTCATTACTGGCATGATCCGAGCGGGAAAAGCTTTCACCTTATCATGAGAACACATACGGGCGGCACAGGTTTCGCCGCAATCATGAAAGTAGTCGAGGATGGCGCTCAGCCCGGAAGCGGAGCAATGAAAACGGTCTGCGAAAAACTGCCTTCAGGCAAAGACATCGTCTTTCTGCCCCTGCCCGGTGGACACATGAAGTTCCACATCATTTATGACGAAGAGACCAAACTTTACTGGCTCCTGAGCAGTCAGCCTACCGACAGCATGACGAAGGCGGAACTCCTGCCTCCTGACCGCTATAATCTGCCGAATAATCAGAGAAGCCGTCTTGTACTCCACTTCTCGAAGAATCTTGTGGACTGGTGTTTTGCCGGAATCGTTGCTAAAGGAGAGACCGAAAAGGAATCCCGTCATTACGCCTCAATGGTAATCGACGGAAATGATCTTGCAATTGTATCAAGAAGCGGCAATAAGGATGCACGTTCTGCTCACAACGGAAATATGCTGACATTCCACAAAGTCAAAAACTTCAGAGAACTGATATACTAACGTTCGATAACCTGAGCTATTTTGAAGGCGCAGAACAGCCATTTGCCTTCTTTACGGATCAAGGAAGCCTCAATCTCGCGCGTCTCGTCAAAGGACGCGCCGTTTTTGCTTTTGCCTGTAAAGCGCAATGTGAAAATTGCGGAGGCCTTGTTTTCGCCATCCATGCGCACAGTGAGGTTATATATTTTCATCGTCGCCGTCTCGAAGAGCTTGTGAGCCTGAACCATTTTGGAAGAAACCTCCTCGGGAGTGTAGGAGCCGGAAACAAAGCTGTGTGCTACATCCAGACTGCAATGATCGTCGAAAAGAGCTGACAAAGAGGCTGATTTCAGGTAAAGAGTCGCCGCTGTTTCTTCTCCTGCTTTCGAGGCCGATTCAGCCAGAATTTGGAACTGTTTCTTTATCTTAGCCTCATCTGTAGACCTGAAGACGAAAAACCATAAGGCACACGCTCCGAGCAAAACAGCCAGTGCGATAATGATATACTTCACCATAAAGGAACCCCCGCTATACGTGATTTGTCAACCTGTCCGAATTTATGCTCATCGATAAGCATACTGCGATTATCCCCGACTACGTAGACCTTGTTCTTTTCAACGATACGGACAGGCATGTTCCAGTCGCATGGATACTTCACGTAAGGCTCATCCAAAGCCTTCCCGTCAATATACAGAACTCCGTTGCGGAATTCAACGGCCTCACCCTCAAAAGCGACAAGACGCTTCAAGAGCATCTCATCGTAACCGGCATAGCGCACAATTACAATCTGCTGACGCTTGGGAGTGCTGAACCAGAAAACAGGCATCCAGCAGAAATTAAGCCCTCGCGCCCCGTAAGTCGGCTCCATGCTCCTGCCATTTATGAACAAAGGCAGACATATAAACTTGAAGAAAATGAAAGCAGTCACAAGCACAATTCCGAACCTGATGAAGAATTTCTTCGTCAGCTCAGGGAAAAAGAAGTTCCACACTGAGTCCGTTTTCATTTTCAAGCCTCTGTTATTTACGCTCAGGACGCTTTCTCGGCGGAGCAAGATGCACAGATTCGCCTTCGACGGCGTGAGCAGCTTCCATCATTGCCTCGCCCATAGTCGGATGAGGATGTATTGTATGTCCGATCTGCTCAACAGTCAAGCGACAGTTTACAGCCAGCGCAGCCTCGGAAATAATATCCGCAGAATGAGCTCCCGATATATGAACGCCAAGCACGATTCCGTCCTCGCTGTCGGAAATTATCTTGCAGAAGCCTGCTGTTTCATCCGCCGCATGAGCCTTGCCAAGTGCGATAAAGGGAAACTTTCCGACCTTGTATGGAATATTTTTTTCGATGCACTGCTCTTCTGTCAGACCTACTGACGCAGCCTCGGGATTCGTGAATATGCAGGAGGGAATACAGCTAGAATCAAACTCCTTATTTTTGCCCTGAATGTTGTCGAGAGCGCAAAGTCCCATCGCAGTAGCCGCATGAGCAAGCTGCCAGGAACCGCAAATGTCACCCGCCGCGTAAATATTCGGAACAGAAGTGCGGCAGTATTCGTCAACTTTGATCCAGCCTTTCGCATCCGTCTTTATGCCGGGAGCCTCAAGAGCGAGGCCTTCTGTCGCCGGACGGCGTCCGATTGAGACCAGAAGATATTCGGACTTTATGATCTCTTCACCTGCTTTGCCGCTTACGCAGTCGTCATCTGCGACAATATCGGAAAGCGCCTGTCCGGTGATGATCTTGATTCCGGCTTTTTTGAACTGCATTGCCTGATAACGAGCCAGCTCCTTGTCCAGAAGCGGCAGAATGTTCGGCTGCATTTCAACGATTGTAACGCTCGTACCAAGAGCCGCGAAGAGCGAAGCAAATTCACAACCGATAACGCCTCCGCCGAGAATCGTGAGACTTAGAGGTATCTTGTCGATTGCAAGAAGTGATGTCGAGTCGAGAATTCGCGGATGACTAGGAATGAAGCCCGGCTTTGCAGGCAGAGATCCTGTGCAGACGAGGAAATTTTTCGCCTTTATC
>JAKJHH010000232.1 GCA_022703965.1 Verrucomicrobiota bacterium | reverse complement strand
CCCCTGCCATATGGTTCCGTATCCACCTCGCTTGGAGTGCCAGAATTTACTGTACTCGGCACAGACAGTCCCCATCCAGAAAGACAGTTCTCTGATTGAAGTCGCCTCCGCCGCTATGTGAAAATGATTGTCCATCAAAGCATAATGGTAAACAAGAATATTGCGGTTCCTTGACTGTTTATATAGTAAGTCAAGGAACTTGTCTTTCTCATCCGGCGACGCCAGAATCCACGAGCTGTTTATTCCCCGATTGATAACATGGTACACGCCACCGCTCTGCTTCCATCTGACAAGTCGACTCATATAAACTCCAGAAGATTTTCATTGACTTGCACTAATTTATATGAAATAACTTGAAATGCAAATAGATAACATGCATGGCACCATTTTTGATAGTTTTGAGAATAAATAAGACGGACTTGCATTTTAAGGCGGAAATGCTAAAATAAACTTAGGTAGACCTAACTAGTTTTTTATACACAGGCTCATCGCTATGAAAATATCTGATTTCGATACAGGCGCAAAACTGAAAATCATCGGGTTCATGCGCGTTCATCACGGCAATCCGACGGCAACCGGACATCATGGTCATGCACAGAAGCACATGGGGACAACACACAAAAACCTCCCTCGCGGAATGAGTATGAACAGTCTTAGAGAATACCGTCACAAACTCGCGGCAATGGGACTCATTCGCGGTACGGTTTTCACCATTGACAGAAAAGCCCCTCTGGGCGATCCGGTCGTCCTGAAAGTCCGCGGATTCTATCTCGCTCTAAGAGCGGCAGAAGCCGATATCCTTGACGTGGAGCCGGTGAAGTAAAATGATATTGATTGAACTCAGAGACTATATAAAGGAACGGAAAACCATATGCGTTTCCGAGGCCGCCCTGCATTTCAAAATGGAGCAATCGGCAATCGAACAGCTTTGTCACGAACTAGAAGTAAAATCTCTGATACAAGAAATTAAACTTGAGTCTCCATGTGCCTCATGCACAATGTCATGTAAGAAAACTAGCAAAGAAAAGGCTTACAAATGGACAGGCTGAGAATTCTGCTTGCTCTGATCTCCTTCACCGCCTTTCTGTCATTCCAAGTCTTTGCCGATTCTCCCGGCAAGGCTCTATGAGTATGGAAAAGCTCGGACTTTTTCTCACAGACGCCGCAGAATACTTTTCTCAAATTCTTGATCGACAAAAACATAAATACAGTCTTTCTGGCTGTAAAAAAGGATTACTTTGGCAATAACGATTTGAAATCACTAATCAGAGCCATTCATCAAAAGAATATAAAAGTACACGCAGTTTTCGGAGATGCCGAAGCCATGCTCCCCGGCAAACACGACAAAGTCACTGACATTTTAAAACTCGTCCTGGATTATAATAAAACCGTGAACGATAATGAAAAATTCGATGGCTTTCAAACAGATGTCGAGCCTCACGAACTTCCCCTATGGAGGCATAATCAGGAAATAAGACCAGAGCTCAATCAATCCTTCATAGAGCTCCATAGAACATGCCGTTCCATGATAAAAGCAGCGCAGGACAGATCATTTCTCTTCGGTGCCGCTATAACAGGGGCAAGAGAAAAGGACAATCTTTACTCCATAACGATTAATAGCAATGGACAAGAAATCCCGCTTCCCGAATTACTCGCCAAGGAGCTTGATTACCTTGCGGTAATGGCCTATAAAAAGAATCCTGAATCTATAATGCGTTCTGCGGCACCGGCTCTGAAGACCGCCGAAAAATGCGCAGTCAAATGCTGGATAGGAATAGAAATAAACAATTTAAAAACAGATCCAGAAGAAACCGTAGACTCTATTAATGACTCATGCCGGAATGAGCCGTTCTATGCCGGACTTGCCATCCACAGTTACAGGACATACGCCAAGCCACAATAACAATCATTGCAAAACATTTGCTTTTTTGCAACAAGACTATTGCATCAGCGGAATTTTCATGATAAAATGATTGAACGTTCAAGCAAACGTTAAATCAAAAAAAAGATTTCGCATAAAATGCATAAAGTGACTTTAAAAGATATTGCCAAAGCGGCAGGAACAACAATTGCAACTGCTTCGGCGGCATTGAACAACACTGGCAGAGTAAGTGAAGAAAAGAAATCCGCCATACTTAATATTGCCGATAAAATGGGATATCAGCCAAGCATGGCTGGACAACTTCTCAAGCGAAAAAAGAACACGGAAATCGGTCTGATTATAAGTGAAAAGGCCAGCATGCTTGAAGGTTCAGGAATGCATATGCCGTTACTCACTGAATTCCTCAGATATTGCGGAAAAATCGGAAGCAATCCGGCAATTGAGCTGCTTGATCTTGATGACACAAGCAAAAATGCTCCATCAATTATCAGCACCGGATTTGTCGGAGGCGTAATATGCCAGGGCTGTATGCCGCTGAAAATTCAGGAATGGTTTAAGAGTTATCCGAATTTCCCGATGCTTGCAGTGGAAGAAAACTCCAGATTTTCAGTAAGCACTGACTTTGAAGGAGGCGTAGATAAATCAATAGAATACCTTGCGGCGCGGGGACATCGCAATATCGCCTTTCTTTGCGGCCCTTTTATATTTCCGCCTCACTATGAGATGAAGAAATCTGTTGAAAAACTTTCTCCGGTATTAGGTCTTTCAGCAAAAATATTTGAGATTGTCAACAGCCCCCGCACTGTTCCTGAATCTTATAGGACTGTCCATGAACTCTTAAAATCAAACGAAAGACCGACTGCAATTTTCTGTAACACCATGACCTCACTGCAAGGCGCATATCTGGCTGCATACGATCTCGGGATGCGTATACCTGACGATTTGAGTCTGATCGGTGCAGGAGCCGCATATGACGCGGAAAATCTCTTTCCCCAGGCAACTGCATTTCACCGGGACTGCCGGACAATTGTGGGAAAAAGCATCGCCATGCTTCAGTCTCTTGTAAACGGCAAGCTTCCGACAGAAGCCAAACTCCGGATTCCTCCTATCTTCACGGAAAGAGCAAGCGTAAAACAAATATTATAACAAGCAGGCTCAAAATGAAAAAACAGACACGCTTTACACTTATAGAATTGCTTGTGGTCATTGCCATAATAGCGATTCTCGCCGCCATGCTTCTGCCTTCTCTGGCAGGGGCAAAACGTACAGCCAAAAGAATAAGCTGTCTGAGTCAGCAGAAGCAGCTCGTCACATGCGCATTCTCTTACGACGGCGACAGCAGCTATCTTCCCGGCGGCTGCCAGAATAATTCGCTTTACACTTGGATGGAAGGCAGGATATTCAATCCTTGGACAATGCTCTCGCCAGAAGAAATAGCAAAAAGACCAGGAGGCAGCCTTTCTGTCGGCTGGGCTTCAGTACTTGCTCCATATGGAGGTATCAAGTTGGCGATCTGTCCAGACTGGGACAAAAATTTCTTATGGAATGCAGGTGACTTGACTCCTGTTTCTGATGCCAGAATGCCGGAAAAAACCAATTATATTGATTATTACTGGACAAGTTACATGTATCCCGGAGCATTATGGTTCGGAAGCGGCGGCTGGGCAGGAGCACCGAATTATTCCAAGCTGAAACTGAGCCGCTACAAAATGCCGTCAAAGACAGCAATGATACTCGATTACCGTCCATGGCATTCCGGTGTAAGCAATTGGAATTATCGCAACTATGCATCATATAAAACGTCGAACAGCATTATAAACACAGGTTTTTTAGACGGTCACTGCGAGTCTGTCAACTCGAAAAATTTCCAATATCTCCCGCTGGACCAGTACGCATCTGATAATTACACACACCTTTATTAATACAGGAGTTCACATGAAATCAGCTCTCTCATTTTCTTTAGCTGTACTATTGTTCAGCTCTTTCGCGGTCGGATGCTCATCTGACTCCGGCGAAGAATATCCGTCCATTAAGAAGATGCTTGGGAATAAAAGCACTCAAAAGCCAAGTCCTGAGCTGCCCTTCGATATGCCGCTTGAAGCTGAAACTGGGAAAAGCAAAAAGAAGGTTTTCGCACATTACTTTTCCCCCTTCCCCATATCACTGGACAACAAAAGTCCCGAATCCGATCATTATGCGACAGGTTATCTTGCTCCTGATGGAGAAAAAAACAAGCACATAAAATACGGCGGCTATCTTCGCCAGAGACCTCTGCCCAGAAGTCCGCTTGGCGACAAATGGGAAATGGAAGATATGAAAACGGAAGTCAAACGGGCTGTCGCCATAGGACTGGACGGCTTCGCTTACGATATTCTTGGAACAAGCGGTGTCCACTGGAAAAGGCTCGAAATACTTCTGGATGCGGCAAAAGAAGTGAATCCCGATTTTAAGATTATGCTGATGCCGGATATGGAGGCCGTCTTCAAAGGCAAACCCGAAGCACTTGTCCCTGCGATCAAGAAACTGGCAAATCATCCCTCAGTTTACAAGCTCGACGATGGACGACTTGTGCTCTCGGCCTTCAATGCCCAGAAACAGACTCCTGAATGGTGGGGAAAAGCCTTTGCTGAACTGAAGGAGTCAGGGATAGAAATCGCCTTCGTTCCGGTTTTTCAGGCATACTGGAAATATACGGATGATTACGCAAAAGTCTCTTACGGCTTCTCTGACTGGGGCTGCGGAACCAATGAAGAAGAAATCACGGACAAACGTAAAAAAGCACCTCAAACTATCCATACAATGGGTAAACTATGGATGTCCCCTATCAGGCCGCAGGATTTTCGTCCCAAAAGCCAGATGTGCTGGGAAAGCGCTAACAGCAATCTCTTCAGGAATATGTGGGACACAGCAATAAGCGGCGATGCCGAATGGGTTCAGCTTATAACATGGAATGACTACGGCGAAGGAACCGAAATAGCGCCCTCAACAGGAACACGCTACAGTTTTTACGATCTGACAGCTTATTATTCGGCATGGTTCAAAACAGGAAGAGCTCCTGAAATCAAAAGAGACGCACTTTATTATTTTCACAGAACACAGCCGCTTTCACTAAAGGGAACGAAACAGGAAAGTCCTATAAAACTCACAGGCGCTCCCTCCGATGAAATTGAACTACTGGCCTTTCTAAAGGAAAAAGGACTACTCAAAATCCAGATCAACGGCAAGACCTACACAAAAGAAGCTCCCGCCGGAATGACAAGCTTCAAAGTGCCTCTTGAAGCAGGTACGCCTGTATTTATTCTCGAAAGAGACGGCAAAACTGTCACAGAACTTAAAAGCTCCTTCTCAATAAAAAATGAAGCGGACTATCAGAACTTACTGTACTACGGAGACGGAAGTCTGAGGAAATAAGAGGATCAAGGAGCTAATTTCCAAAGTACTTTTCGACAGATTTTTAATGAGTTTTTACGAGAATTTTGCTGTTTTTTGCGAGTTCTGTCGTAGCGGCGCTACGTCAAACGAGCAAAGGGCGGCAAAATACCGGAAAAAACATTAAAAGTCCGAAATACTTTTGCAATTAGCTCCAAGCTTTCGATTCTTCCTGCACCGTAGATGCAGCGGAACTCTTCTCTTCAGCAGCACTTGAGGCTGCTGAAGATTTTGAAGTACTTAGATTACTGAATCTGGAAGCGGTTTTAGAGAGGCTGTCGAAAAGCATGGAAAATGTTCCGCCGCTGAAACCGGACGCCTGCACGCCTAAGGCAAACTGTAAATCGCTCAACACTGCGGCTCTGGCATTCTCATAGGACACAGAGGAAGAGGATTCAAGACTGCTGTAAACTGCACTTTGCACAGTGGCAAGAGAAGACGAATTGGCCTGCATCCTTGCATCCATGACAGAGCGCTCGGAATTCATGAGATCAATCTGATTCGTTACATTATCCGCGGCACCATTAATGTTCCGGAGAGCTTCTGTTGAAGTCTCAGCCGAAGAAAAATCCAAATTGTCAATCCCCAAATGCAAGAGACTAAGATCGCCAAGCTTATAGGATATTGCTTCGCCGTTGCCTCCGGCGGCATAGGATGAAGTTCCGCCCTGAAGAAGCATCTCGCTGTCCAGAGAGGCGTTTTGATAATATCCCTGAATTT
>JAKJHH010000231.1:5797-6044 GCA_022703965.1 Verrucomicrobiota bacterium | reverse complement strand
CCCAGTGAGGAACTTTATTTTTGGCATCTTTGAATTCCGGTTTGATCTTTTCGACTCCGGCCGGAGCATAAGGCTCAAGCATGCCGTTCTGGTCGCAGAGAAGAAGACTTGTCGCAGCTGTGCCCCATACCACGTCTGCCTGCGGATTGGCTTTTTCTGCAAGAAGTTTTGCAGTGACAATGCCTGTGGAGTCTCTGACAATTTTAAGTTTGATATCCGGATTTTTTTCAGCCCAATCCTTGGTGTA
>JAKJHH010000231.1:420-5766 GCA_022703965.1 Verrucomicrobiota bacterium | reverse complement strand
GACTACGATTTCCTTCTGCTGCGCGAAGCATGTCGCCGCCATGAAAATAGCTGCGAGAGCCGTGGTTTTTTTGAGAAATTTGAATGACATACGCTGTGTTTACTCCTCTTGTTGTTTATTGTTAGCCCATCATTATCAGGTTGATTTTTTCTATTAGCAAAGGAATTTTCTTAACGCTTTCAATTGTGAAATCCGCACCGTTGCGCTGCATTTTTAGTGCGGCTTTTCTGATTTGAGCTTTTAGAGTAACTGCATCGGTTAACTTGTCGTCTTCAAGTGAATTTCCGAGCATGTTTCCAGTTCGTGTAACTCCTGCGCTCCATACTCTTGCGTTGGTTCCGGATTGAGTGTCCGCAATCGTATCTCCGAGATTCAAGATGCTGTCGAAAGGGTATATATTGAGCTCCATTGCCGCCTTGAGTATCATCCAGGGGGCCGGACGCCCTTCCTTGACTTCATCCGGACATACTGAGATGTCATAGTCAAAACCCGATTCCTTCATTTTCTGCAGAAGCGGTTGTGACATTTCCCGCGAGTAGCCCGTTGTCAGCGCGATCTTTATATTGCGCTCCTTGAGTTTTCTGGCTGTTTCCAGAGCCCCAGGGATAAAATCCGAGTGTTCCAGAATTACCTTCTTTTGAAGCGGAATGAATTCCCGGTATAAAGATTCCACCGCCTCTTCATCAGCCGGTGCACCGTGTGTCTTCTTCCAGACTGCTGCGCCTTCTCCATGTGTAATCACCTCCCTTATATGATCCTTTTTGTTCATCCCCATAGGGCCTCTGACTTCGGCCTCATCCAGATTTATCTTGTGACGTTTGAACAGTTCAGTGAAGGCCAGAACCGGAGCACGGCTCCCGAAATCCACTGTCGTTCCTGCAAGATCGAACACCACAAGTTTTATTGACTGATCCTTGGAATTCATTGTGTCAATCCTCTTTTTTTATCACTCTAGCAAGTCATTGATTTATCTCAAAAAACAAATTTTATTCTTTTATAACAAGGAGTTATTTGTCTTGATTATCAGTGCTTTATAAAAGTTGGTCTTCATTTTCTGTTCTGCTTGATGCAACAATAGCAATTCTTTGTGAAAGCATTGTTGCCACCTTGTTAGAATCTCATTAATTCCAGCGTTTCTTGATTTTCGATAAAAAAATCTTTTGTTTTATTGACAAAATGTGATTTTATATTTATAATAGAAATATACTTAAGAGAAAGTGTTGCTTATGATTTCTTCATTTAATTTCAATTCCTCGTCGGAGATTGTGTTTGCCTGCGGTGCGGTGAATCGTCTTGGAGAAACAGCCCGTCTGTTTGGAAAACGTCACATGATAGTGTCTGATCCATTCTGCGTGAAAAGCGGGCTGACCGGAAGACTTGAGAAAAATCTGAAAGATGCCGGGCTGGACGTTGTGATCTACGATGGCGTTGTGCCGAATCCTGAGATGGAGATGATCGATCGCGGTGCGGAACTGGCTCGTTCATTCAAGGCTGAATGCATCATCGGGCTTGGCGGCGGATCTTCAATTGACAGTGCCAAGGGAATTGCCGTAGCCGCAGTGCATAAGGGTGGCATATGGGATTATGCGATAGGAAAAGAGACAATCACATCTGCGACTCTTCCGATTATCGCTGTTACGACAAGTTCAGGAACCGGAAGTCAATGCACATGTTTTTCCGTGATTTCAAACAAGGCGACCAAACAGAAGCCCGGCATGGGCTCGCCTTACATAAAGCCTCGCTTTGCTTTTGTCGATCCTGAGCTCATGCTGAGTATGCCGCCAGCTCTGACTTTGATGACTGGCTTTGATGTCTTTTGTCACGCTGTAGAGGCATATACGTCAAAAGCAGCTTCGCCCTTGAGCGATATTCATGCAGAAAAAGCCTTGAAACTTGCCGGAGAATGGTTGCAAGAAGCATATCATAACGGGAACAATATCGAGGGCAGATCAGCAATGGCACTTGCCGATACCTGCGCCGGAATAGCAATTTCAAATGGAGTTGTTACTCTTGCCCACGTGATTGCCCATGTGATCGGCGGACACTGTCACGATATCCCGCATGGCGATGCTCTGTTTTCAATTTACCGTGAAGTTTTGGCTTTCAACAAGTCCGCCATGCCTGAAAAAGAGCGTTTTATTGCCAACTGCATCGACAAGGGCAATGATGATATCATGAGTGCCTATGACAATTTTACAAAGCCTTTCCGTTTTGAAAACCGCCTGAAGCAGAAGTATCAGGCTGATTCCGGATTGGCAAAACGCATCGCCTGCGATACCTTTACATACATGAAAGGTATTACTGAACTTAACCCTGTCAGTGCAGACGAAAAGGATGTGGAAGGGATTCTAATCCGCTCTTTGAGTCCGCTCTGATTTTAATTTGCAGGCAGATTTATATGAACAAGACAGAAGAGACACCGAAAAAATACGCAGCTCCGGCAATTGACGCAATGCTTGATATCCTTGAGTACATGGCTGCGGAGAACCGTCCTTGCGGCGTAACTGAGATGTCGCGCTCTCTTGGAATTTCCACCAATCTTGCGTTTCGGATAATGAAGCGTCTAGTTGAGCGCGGTTATGCGGAATCGACTCCGGCTTGTTCGTACAAACTCAGCACCCGTTTCTTTTCACTTGGAATGAAGCTTTATTCTCAGTTTGAACTGCGCAGACGGGCAAGACCTCATATGGAAGCTCTTGCTGCCTTTGCCGGGACAACCGTTCAGCTTCAGGTGCCCGATTCGGACGCAATGCTGGTGCGCGAAGTGATTACTCCTGATGCTCCTTTCTTTATTCAGGTAGTGCCCGGTACTAAGCTCAATTATCATTGCAACGCTTTCGGAAAACTTGTGCTGGCATTCAGTCCTGATGATTTTGCGGAGAAAGTTCTTCCTGCCCGTCTTGAGCCTATGACTTCCAATTCCATCAGAACCAGAAAACAGCTTGAAGAGGAACTTGATCTCATCCGCAGGCGCGGTGTTGCTTACGATAATGAAGAATATACTCTCGGTATTTTCTGTATCGGAGCGCCTCTTTTTGATGTCAACGGGATTATTCTCGGCGGGCTTGGCGTGACCGGACTTACAAGTACATTTTCCTCGGAGCGCCGTTCCTCTGTTATTCAGAAAGTTCTTGAATGTGCAGCTTCCGTTTCTGCCGATATCGGCTATACCGGAGGCTTTTTTGATTCCGTAAATAAACTGGAGTAGATGCTTATGAATCTCACTGTTCTCAAAGACTTGCGCGAATGGATGGCGCTTGGTTTTTATGAAGCCATTGACGAAGCTTATCCAGCGTCATACGGACGCGCTTTTAAACGTCTTTATGAGAACATGGATATTCGTATTCTGCCTGAGCGTCTGCTTTTTCCCTGCGAACCGATGGAGAACTGTCGGACAATGGAATCACACGGTGTCTGGACAGCGGAGTCCATGATTCTGAATTTCCATCACAGTTTAGGAACCCAGATCTGCTACTCAATTGCAGAGGAGAAGAAACAGCGTTTCCCTCAGCATGCCGCATTTATTGATGAACTTATTAATGATCTAAAAAAACATATTCAGCATTTTGGCGGTTATACTCACTCCAACCCCGATATCATGCGTGTTCTTTCAGAAGGCTTTCTGGCGATGAAATCCGAGCTTGACGATGAGCTTGAAAAGGCTCAAAATCAGGAGGAATTGAACTTTCTTCGTGCCATGCAGGATTACGCCGAAGCTGTGCTTGCTCTGCATAAACGCACACTGCAATCTCTGGACATTGCGCTGAAATCCGATTTGTCGGATGAACGTCGCAAGGATTTATCTTTAATACGCAAAGAGATGGAAAGAGCTTTTCTTTATCCGGCTGATTCTTTCATTGGTGCACTGCTTGCCGTTCACTTTACATGGATGCTTGATGCCTGTGACAGTATCGGCAATTTCGATCAGGTGCTGGCTCCTTTCTGGGAAAAGGATTCGGCTGATGGAATTCTGGACAAGACATTAGCCCGTCGTCTGCTTGATGAATTCTGGAAGAATTTTCAGCGCTTCAACGGCTGGAATCTGCAAATCGGCGGACGCGGCGCAGGTGGAAATGATTCGTGCTCAATATTTACAATGGAATGTCTTGAAGCATGCCGTCGTAATAATATTCCACGCCCAAACGTGGCATTCAGGATAAATTCTGATACGCCGGAGAAATACATTCTCAAGGCTTTTGAGATTCTTGGAGGCGGAAGCGGGCGTCCCGCTCTTTATAACGAGGATCTTTATCTTGAAACTTTGATGAAGCTTGATCTCGGACTCAGTCGCGAAGATGTTTTTTCACTTGGTTTTGGCGGTTGCACGGAAACGATGATCTCGGGGCTGTCGAATGTCGGCAGTCTGGATGGAGAAATAAATCTTGGTGTATGTCTGATGCTTGCTATGAATAACGGCTATGATCCTGTCCGAAATTTGCAGACTGCTCCCGAAACTGGTGATTTTGCAGATTTCAATAGTTTTGGAGATTTCTTGAATGCGTTAAAAATTCAGATAAAATATGCAGTGGACTCCTTTGTGGATTCCTGCGACGAAAATCTGAAGATGCGCTTCACAAATGGTGATCCGAAGCTTTACCGCTCCTTCTTTACAAGAGACTGTGTGCGGAATCATCGTTCCTTTGAGGCAGGGGGAGCCAGATATAACTGGTCGGTTGTCTGTTTTCAGGGAATTGCCACTATGATCGACAGTGTTACTGCCCTTCGAAAACTTGTTTTTGAGGAGAAGGCAATCAGTAAATCTGACTTGCTTACTGCTCTCGCCAAGGATTTCAAGGGATACGAGACTCTTCAACAGCGGCTTCTGGCTGCCTCTAAGTACGGAAATGACGATTTTTATACAGACAGCATCGGAAAAGAAATAATGGAGTTTGCATGTCGCGAACTTTCATCACATAGGACTCCAAGGGGAGGTCGTTATCTTGGCTCCTGCATAATTTTCCATACTTTTGAAGGGGCAGGCAAGAAGGTATCAGCCACTCCGGACGGGCGAAACGCATTTACCGTGTTGCCCGATTCAGCCGGGCCTGTTCCGGGTCGTGATACACACGGACCGACTGCTTTGCTGAAGTCGGTAACGAGCCTGCCTCTTTCCATGATGACGGGGACTCCTGTTGTTAATCTGCGTCTCTCAAAGAAAATGATGAGTTCGGAATCTGAGCTTATGAACTGCGTTAAGCTGCTTAAAACTTATTTTGATCTCGGCGGAATGCAGCTTCAAATCTCTGTTGTCAGCACTGAGGACATGCGTGCCGCTCAAGAAAAGCCGGAGGAATGGAAAGATCTGATCGTCAGAATCGGCGGTTTCAGTACGTATTTCAACAGTCT
>JAKJHH010000231.1:0-410 GCA_022703965.1 Verrucomicrobiota bacterium | reverse complement strand
TGCAATGCAGGACAGTGTAATAAAAAGAAGTGAACAGTCATTATAAAGGTGTTCTTATGATTTCGAATTCCAGAGCATCCGTAAGGCGGGAACGAACATTAAAACGCCAGCTTGCGCTTGGTGTCTTCAGACGTCATGATATCCCTGATGTGGCTGATGCTGAATCTTTGCAGGTTACGACTCATATTGCTTCATGGCAGATGCGTGCTGGAATGCGCACAAAAGCCCGCATGGAGGCTTTACGTTTTGAAATTGACACCGATGAGATGCTTGCAGGTAGAATTATCTCGCAGAACTACAGCGATGAACGGGTGAAGGCGGCGCAGGAATATCTGAAACAGTATCCGTCTCCCGGACAGACAGGGCATTGCGAGCCTTTCTGGGATGATGTTTTTGCAAAAGGAATAGGC
>JAKJHH010000230.1 GCA_022703965.1 Verrucomicrobiota bacterium | reverse complement strand
AGAGTTCATCGCCTAATTCTACCGCTTCAAAGCTGATGCCGCGAGTCCCAGCTAATTATTCATACCATCTCCTTTGGAAATTCCCTCGGATATAATCGCGTATTGCTTTATATAGGCTTTGACTGTAACAGGTTTTATTTCAAGTCGTGATTCCCGTCCTGCCAGATACACCATTCCTGCGTGCACGGCGGAGCGCGGAATGACAGCTAGAGGGTCGGAAGGAGCCCCCTTCACTTCAACGCTGCAAAAAAGTCCTTTATCAAGCGGAGGTTTTGGCTTGCCTGTATGCCCATACGGTTCTTTAACTGCCACGACCATCCCCATCATCCTGCTTACGCTGTCCGCTCCTGAAGCCATGCGCAGAAAACGGCCTGTCCAGTAAAAAGAATTGCGTCCGCCATTCACTTTTATCCTGATTTTAAGCTCCGGTGGCTTGCTTACCTGTCCAGAGGCAAGCTTGTCTGGCACCCCCAAGCCCAGAAGGAGCTCCATCTGGTCAATGCTGAACTGAACCGGAATTTCGACTTCGTCTGTTGAGTCGGCTGTAAACATTTCCTGTCCGACAGCCACATACTGAGCCTCTTCCACGGACAACGTGGCTATACGGCAATCGAAAGGAGCTGTTATTTTTGCATATGAACTGTCAAGCTCCGCCTTCGCCAGATCCGACAGCGCGGCATCCATCCCGGCTTTCTGATATGCTATTTGAGCAGGAAGAATTCGCAACTCGGATTCAAGACTCACAAGAGAATTTTTCTGCTGAAGGACTGTAATTTCCTCAGTCTCCACTGTTGAAGCGGATACCGCCTGTGCTTTAAGAAGAGTCTGTTGACGGCTGAGGTTCCGCTGATTGAAATCAAGTATTTTCGTGGATATTTCTATCTGAGATTCAAGATTCACTCTGCTTTTCTCCAGCTCCTCCAGTTTTGCTGCATATTTTGCTATTTCAGCCTTGCATGAACTGATTTTGAGCGCAATTTCCGAACCGTCTATTTTCAGAAGGAGCTCCCCCTTTTTAAAGAATTCTCCTGATTTCAGCTTCGGGGAACGCCATTCCACCTTTCCGGCGAGCTGAGAAACAGACTTCCATGTTCTGGACGCCTGAACTTCGCCGTATCCCACGATACTAGGCGAAACATTTATAAGAGGAACTTCTATTGCCTTCACAAGATGCTCATGCTCATCAGTACTCTTCACAGCAGGACGCGGCCCGCTGAGAATGAGAAGCAAAGCAAACACAAGAGCGCATCCTGTTACTGTAAACGGCAGTATCCTTTTGCGGCAGAGAAACTGTCCGATTGAAACTATCAGTCAAGAATCGGCTTTCCTTTTTTCGCAAGAGACTGCAAAAAAGTTTTATTCATTGCGCCCTCCGCATCCGACAGTAAACAGACTAACGGTCATTTCGGCTTTCGAGGACGATGACAGAGAAACAAATTGATCCGCAGGATCGAACTCTGTCTCTCTTATGACGCCTAAAAAAGATGAAGCGGAAAAAATGGGCTCATGTGCATTTGTAAGTCCCTGCGATTCGCCATCTCTGAATATCCCGGCTATAAGTTCCAGCAACTGGGAATGTCCGACTTTGATATCTTTTTTATCCGGAAACTTCTGTTTATGCATTGAGAGTTCATGCAAACGCCGCACTCTCGGAAAGTTTTCATACATATAAAACGCTATTTCATAGAGCTTGCGATCGGCGGCAATAGTTTTCCCGGATATCTCACGGATTTTTCCAAGCAGCTCCAGAAAACAGTTCTCCATCACGGCTTCAATTATTTCATCTTTATTCTTGAAATAGTTGTAAATGCTTCCTGCCGCAACTGAAGCCTCTTTTGCAATCTTTTCAACAGTAAGAGCTTCCAAGCCGTCATTCAGCAGAATACGTTCGCAGGCACTCGCTATTTCAAGACGCATATTTTCCGTAAGGAGGTCTTTAACTTTTTTTGTAAGCTTCGGCATAAACAAGCATCCTCTTTTATAATGAATATATATTCATTATAATGAACAATCATTCATTTTACAAGAGACAAACACCACAAAGATGATTTTCTGTTAGATTATAGGCTCATTTTTTCAAAAAATCCTGCCGTTGTTCTTCAGGATAATGCTCGATGGAGTATCGCAGCATCGTGCGCGGCATGGCGAGCTTGTGCTTCAAGAGAAAGTCCGTCAATACCAAGCGATTGCGCTTGCCGACTTCCCGGAGCATCCAGCCAGCAGCTTTGTGCATCAAGTCGTGAGGATGAGACAGAAAACGTTCGGACAGCCGGAACGTTGCCGCGAACTCGCCGTGGCGAATTAGCGTAAGTGTAGATACCATGGCGATGCGCTGATCCCATAGATACGGACTTTCGGCTAGACAATCAAGCATATCATGTTTTTTACTCAGCAGCGCTTCCCCGACAATGCCGGGAGCACTCAGATCAACCAAGTCCCAATTATTGATGTAGCGGGTGTTTTTGAGATAGATTTCGAGAATTCTCTCCCGGACACAATCATCGCTTTTTCGATAGTACTCGACCAGGATCAGCAAGGCACACAAGCGGATTTCATGATGCTTATTTTTCAGCAGTTTCACTGCTTCCGTTATTGGCAGCTTGAAATATCCTTTCGCCATTTTCCGGACGCTGGGATTGTTAACGCCGAGAAAGATATCGCCTTCGCCATACTGTCCCGGCCCGGTTTTGAAAAAGCGTTGCGCGCCCACTGCCTTTTCCGGGTTTCCGGCGGCAATGATTGCAGATTCAACTATCTTGGCTGTGATTTCATGGGATGAATTTTGCATGTATTCCTGAATCTTTCTTGCTCGCCGTTCTCCATTTCTCCGATCTCACATCAGGCTCAGAAGCTCTTTTGTGATGAGGCCGTTAGTGGCAACGGTGCCGTTTTCGGGAAATGTCGGGCTGCCGCTGAAATCACAGACATCGCCTCCGGCTTCCTTAACGAGAAGAACTCCGGCCGCGATATCGTAGAGATTCAGGCGCATTTCCCAGAATCCTTCAAGACGACCGCAGGCAACATAAGCCATATCAAGCGCAGCCGAACCATAACGTCGGACTCCGCGGATCTTAGGAACTACTCTGCTGAAACGGGGAAGATTGTTGACCTGATCCCCTGCCCTGACACAGGCGAAACCAGTAGAAAGAACGGAGTTGATAAGTTTATCTCTGGAGGAAACATGGATTCTTTCTCCGTTGACGAAGGCGCCTTTTCCTTTTTCAGCCCAGAAAATTTCGCCAAGTTTCGGAGCCGCGACAACACCAAGCAGAGGCTCTCCATTCCGGTAAAGCGCAATCGAAACGGAGTAAAAAGGCTGTCCATGTACAAAAGAAGTCGTTCCGTCGATAGGATCTATAATCCAGCAGTAATCACTGCCGTTGAGGTGACGTCCGCTTTCCTCGGCATAGATGTTGTGATCGGGATATTTGGCCTTGATAGATGATATTATGAAATCCTCTACAGCCTTGTCGACTTTTGTCACAATATCCTTATCGTTCTTGAATTCGATGTCGGAGCTTCCCATTGCCGGGAACATTTTAAGTGTCATCTGAGCGGCTTCCGAGGCAAGATTCTTGATGAAATCTATCATATAAAAGCTCCATTATATAATTGAGAAATCGAGTTAAAGCACTATAATAATAGACACCGTCTTCTATAAACCGAAAGTCACGGAGATAAAAATGTCCCATACTGGAGAGATATTGAGCAACGAAGTCCTGAAGGACAAATACTGCCGCGCGGTCTTCCGTGCGCCTGAAATATGTGAAAAAGCCGAACCCGGTCATTTCGTGCACGTAATGATCCCGTCAATGCGCGACAGGATACTGCGACGCCCCTTCAGCATATGCCACGCAGGCGGCTCGCAGCTTACAATCGTCTATAAAGTTGTCGGACGAGGCACAGAAGAGCTCAGCAGACTCAAGCCCGGAGAAAAATGCGATTTCATGGGGCCTCTCGGCGTTCCGTTCAGCCTGCCAGTGGAAGATGAAATACCTGTTATAGTAGCAGGCGGCTATGGAGCTGCCGCAACTTATATGATCTCGGAACGGTCGAAGAACAAAGGTTATCTGCTTCTCGGCGCAAGAACTGAAAAAGACCTGATCCTGACAGACAATTACAAGAACAACGGATTCGAAGTCAGAGTCGCCACTGAAGACGGAGCTGTCGGAACAAAAGGCCTTGTAACAGTGCTCGTCAAAGAGCTTCTTGAGGAAAATAAGGGCAAAAATCTGAAGTTCTACGGATGCGGTCCGCATGGAATGCTGCTTGCGCTTGGAGAACTCCTCATTACAAACGAAATCGATGGAGAGCTCTCAATGGATCAAATGATGTGCTGCGGCATCGGAGCCTGTTTCGCATGCGTTGTAAAAGTAAAAGACAATAATCCTGACGGCTGGCGCTACGCCAGAACCTGCAAGGAAGGCCCTGTATTCAAGGCCTCTGACGTGTATTACGGAAGGACATGACATAAAATGGCTGATCTCAGAGTAGACTTAGGAAAATTTTCGCTGAAAAATCCGGTGATGACAGCCTCCGGAACATTCGGATACGGTTTTGAATACGCGGAATTCTTTCCGCTTGACAGACTTGGAGCAGTAGTGGTCAAAGGGATCACAGTGCGTCCGGTGCACGGCAATCCGACTCCGCGAGTAGCGGAAGTAAGCTCCGGAATGCTCAACGCAATCGGACTTCAAGGTCCGGGCGTGGACAAGTTCCTGCACGACGATCACTATATGCCCTTTCTGAAAAAAAGCGGAGCAACTGTAATCGTCAACATATGGGGAAAATCAGTCGACGAATACCGCGAAGTTGCAGAGAAACTGGAAGCTGAAAAGGACGGCATAACTGCGCTGGAAATCAATATATCCTGCCCGAACGTCAAGGAAGGCGGAATATCCTTCGGCACAAACGCGGCGAAGGCATCAGAACTTGTAGCACAGGTGCGAGCAGCAACATCCATTCCGCTCATAACAAAACTTAGCCCGACAGTCAGCAACATAGGCGAATTCGCCAAAGCAGTTGTGGATGCCGGAAGCGATGTCATATCCCTCATCAATACGATTCCTTCAATGGCAATCGACATCGAAACCCGCAGGCCGAAAATCGCAAACGTAACCGGCGGACTCAGCGGCCCTGCAATCAAGCCTGTCGCGGTCAGAATGGTTTATGAAGCAGCAAAAGCAGTTAAAGTTCCTGTCATCGGAATGGGCGGAATATGCAACGCCGACGATGCAGTCGAATTCATCATTGCCGGAGCTTCAGCAATCGCGGTAGGAACTGCGATCTTCACAAATCCCATGGCGCCGATTGAGGTGATCGACGGGATAAACAGCTATCTTGACAGAAAAAAAATCGCCTCAGTTAAAGAACTCTGCGGCACAGTCGACATCAGAAAATAAAAGGAAGATTCCAATGGTAGAATATTTCGTGCATGAATCAAGTTACGCCGATGAGGGATGCAAAATAGGAGCAGGCACAAAAATATGGCATTTCAGCCACATCCTGCCCGGTGCTGTTATCGGAGAAAAGTGTTCCATTGGTCAGAATGTCAACATCGGAGCCAGAGCCGTTCTTGGCAACCGCTGTAAAATCCAGAACAACGTATCAATATACGACGACGTGATTCTTGAAGATGAAGTATTCTGCGGTCCGTCCATGGTCTTCACAAACGTCATCAATCCGCGCGCATTCATCGAAAGAAAACATGAGTACAAGAAAACGTTGCTCAAGCGTGGCTGCACAATAGGAGCCAACGCCACAATCGTATGCGGCAATTCAATAGGCGAATATGCACTGAAAAGAAGTACCTGCCTATGCGCTCATATATGGAAATCCGGCAAAACAGCATGGATGGGTCTGCAAATGCGGAGTAAAACTCGAGCAGAACGGCATAAATGCAAAATGTCCGGCATGTTCACTTGAATATCAGATAGAAAACAATATCTGTAAACCAGTATAAACAACTAAAGAATACAGCGAAATGCCCGAAAAACTTCCGCCTCTCATAATCAAGAAAACACAGGAACCCGAAAACCTCGGAGAAACACTCCTGAAAAAAGTGGAGCAGGC
>JAKJHH010000022.1:31987-32308 GCA_022703965.1 Verrucomicrobiota bacterium | reverse complement strand
TTTGGAGTTCATGTAGCAGTGGAAAATCGGATCTTCATTTACAAGGCTGATTGTTGTGATGCCTGGATCATCTTTCCAGGCTTTTCCGTTGTAAGGGTTGACGTGATTCAGGAGATTGGACGAGAATGTCTTCAAGTTGTCCATTGCGGAATCAAGGACAAAAACCAATCCCTTGAAGGATTTGCTGTCCGGTGCTTCGTCAGGCAGTTCGGGAAGTTCTCCTTTTTCCAGTACACGGCTGATATAGAGGTCGATTGTGATATATATGCCGCGTTTCTCAAACTCATTGACCAGATAGTCAAACTGATCCATGCGTTTAGG
>JAKJHH010000022.1:7871-31963 GCA_022703965.1 Verrucomicrobiota bacterium | reverse complement strand
TTAACTATGCCGTGATCGAAGTGGTGAAGTCTTACCGCATTATAGCCGCTCATTGCGATGCGTTCGGCAAGACGTTCCGCCCATTCCTTAGTTAGAAAGTTGGCTGTTCCGACGATATTTGCTCCGTAGAAGCGAATTGCTTTGTCGGGCTGATTCTGGAAGGCGAACTTGCCGTCCTTGTTGACAATCAGGAAGCCGTGTTTTCCAGCTGGAGCATCCTGCATGGCGGAGAAGTCCAGAGCGCTTCCTTTTTCGATATCCGGCTTAAGTGTCAGCGCTTTCCATTCCTTGTTTTCAATAATGTATTTTTCTATTTCCAGAGGTTTAAGCACGTCGTCATTTGAGAGAGATGAGCCGACAATGATCCAGACCGGTCCGCCGCCGCTTTTGAACTCAATAGACTCAATTGCCTTTGGCTCAAGACGAAGTTTTGTCATGTAAAGTCCTACATATGACTGCTTGTTTTCGCCTGTCCAGGCTACGACGGCATTGCTTCTTGCTGCCGGAGCCCACCAGTCCCCGACTTCGGCTTTTGTTATCTCAATGCTTTGAGATGTGCCGTCTGTATAAAGGACGTTAACTTTGCCGACAGGAAGCGTGCTGTTTGCCCATGCCAGAGAATGCAGAAGATATAGGTTACGCCATGTGCCGGAAGCAGGGATTTTTGCGGAGGATGGGAGCCATTGACGGGCTTCTCCTGCCAAGGCGATACATGAATTCCCGTTGTTTTTTTCTGGGTCGATTATCTGGAAATCGACGCATGCAAGGTTCTGATTGCCTGCTTTCATCATGCGCAGGTCGTTTGCCGGTCCCTGATCGGTCCAGCCGCCGCGTTTATCATCTGCTGTGTCGTCGCGGAAGCCCATATTTGAGGCTTTTGATATATCGAGAGTCTGGAACTGGAACTTCTGGAAAGATACAGAAAATGAGAGCTTTACCGGAGCTGTTTTTTCCGGGATGTCCGCACGGATTCTGAGCTCATATGGTGAGTTGCCCGATAGGTTCTCTTCATAAAAGCGTCCATCTTGAATGTGAATATTGAATTTGCCTTCAAATTTAAGCATTCCTGAACTTACCGGCAGTGAAAGGCTGGATACATTCTGTTTGCTGAAGATGGCAGAGCTTTTTTCCCCTTTCAGACTTTTTTCAGGGAGAATTATACTTTGTCCGTCGACAAGCAATGCTTCTCCTTTATATACAGATACAGGGAGACGTATGCTTATGCAGAACTCATTAGTTGTTGTCTTTGAGAGTCCGTCAATGACTGCTTCAAAGGAGAGTTTATCGCTTCCTGTGCCGCTGAGTTTTTCCGAAAACGGGAAAGTTCCAGAGCTTGTGACAAATTCTCCGTCGAAGAATGTACTTGAGTCCGATTTTGAGAGTTTTATGCTCTTTTCACTTTGAGAGATGGCCTTCCATGATGAATTCCAGTAAACAAGAGGCATTTTCAGGCCGTCAAATGAGATAAGACCCGATTTGTCGACTTGAAAAACCTGCTTGTTTTCCGCAGAATACAGGCAGAATGCCGTAAAAAGGCAGACTGCTAGAATCGAGAGAATAGTACTCTTCTTTGTCATTGTTTTGCTTTCCTGTGGATGTTTAATATATGGTTTATTTCATCAAGGGAGCGCTGGATTCACGTGGCATCAGCGTTCCTGCAAGTAGAAATTCACGTCCGTTGAACTGTTCGCCGTCCCGCATTTGACGAAGGAGCAGCTCGGCTGCCATTTTTCCCATTCTTTCAGCCGGGATTGCGGCACATGTAAGAGAAGGAATGGACTGTTCCGTATATGTGTTGTCATTGAATGCGGCAAGACTGAGATCACTTGGTATTTTTACGCCTGTAAGGTATGCTTCCCGCAATACTTGATAGGCAAAGAAGTGATCGTAAAGTATCAAGGCGCTGGCTTTGGTTTTTTTTACATAAGCCAGAATTTGTTCGCCTCTGACGGGTTTTTCTCTGCATTCAAAAATATGTGGAGTAAGTCCGTCTTCTATCATAAGTGATTCATAGGTTGACGCTCTGGCAAAGACACTCGGATGAGCCATATATTTGTTTTTCCAAGGGTCGTTAAGTTCTATTCCGTAAATGATTTTTTCATGTCCCAGCATGCGCAGATGTTCAAATATGTCCTGCATGCATTGTACGTCGTCCGCCTGTACTGATACTCCTTTAGGACCGCAAAGTCCGTTAAGTGAAACGTATGGAATATCAAGCTCTTCGAGTCGGGAGAGTTTCGCGGGATCTGTCACGTCGGATATTATCACTCCGTCAACCGGGAATTGAGGCACATAGCGCTCAGGTTCAGGCACATTGAGGAGGTTCATCGAAACCTGATAGCCGGCATTAGCAAGCGTTTCGTACGCCGAGTAGAGAGCTTCTCCTGAGACTCCTGTTGAGAAATGTGTATGTCCTCCGAAATGGATGAAAGCTACAATCATTGTCTTTCTGGCCTGCATTGTTTTGATGATGGAAGATGGACGATAATTTTTCTTTTCGGCAAGTTCCAGTATCCGTTTGCGAATCTCGGGCTTCACAGAAAATCCTGACGTATAGTTGTTCAGAACTCTGCTTGCTGTAGACGGAGATACTCCGGCTTCTTTAGAAATCTTTTTTAAAGTGGCTCTACTCATAATCGTCCCTTAGAAATCTATCTCTAAAGATTATAGTCAGATATTACAGCACTTGCAAGATTCCTGTAAGAACTTTCAGTAAGAAATAGTTTCTAGAATTTTGAGTGAATGGAATCATAAGATCTTAACATTTAAAGTTTAATAACTTATTGAATGAGTTTGTGCAACTGTTCTATGTCCCCTGGACAGCTCTGTGCATATATGTAGTCTATTGACATGAGGATTGTATTGTGGTATAATGGTTATATGATAACATATAACTCAAGAGGTTCTAAGCATATGATTTCTAAAAGCGATATGGTTAGAAAGATCATTCTGGATAAGATAAATTCCGGAGTGTACGCTGAAGGAGATTTAATTCCTTCCGACAATGTTCTTCCAGGCGAGCTGGGTATAAGCCGCAGCATAACAAGAGAGGCAATAGCCTCGCTTGTGCGTGAGGGCTATCTTTACAGAGTTCAGGGAAAAGGAACTTACGTTGCCGAGAAAAGCAATGCATCGGAGCTGAGAAACGGGTCTGCCGGAGACATAGTTCTGATGTCGAGAGACGTGCTGGGATTTGAAAAGGAAAATTATTCGCTGGGTGAGCTGATTCGAGGCATGCATAGTTCCAACGGGCTATCTCCTCATCCTCTCCGTGTTGTCACTTTTTCGGAAGATGATATGCCGTGTCAGATACTGCGGGACGCGGCGCAAAAGAGTTCCGTATTCGGAGTTGTGTTTTTTGGTTTTGATGTTGATGCAGATATGAAATCTTTGATAAGGTCTTTGAATATCAAGGCTGTATCAATAGGAAAGCCTCTTTCCGGAGTTGAGATTCCCTATGTCGACAGCGACAATAAAAAAGGGGCATATGATGCGATTCGCTATTTGATAGGACTGGGACATAGGAACATTGCAATAATTGATCATAATGCGCCGCATCAACCATCATATGATGCCAGATGTGAGGGATATAAGGCGGCATTTGGTGAATATGGACTCAAACTCAAAAAAGAGCTTTTTTATACAGGAAGCGCGCCAAACAGCGAAAGCGGAGAAAAAGGCGCAAAATATCTTTTGAGCGGCGCGGCAGATTTCAGCGCAGTTCTTGTCTATGGAGATTATCCTTTGATTGCCTGCATGGGGGTGTTGAGGGAGGCGGGGCGGAAAATCCCATCCAATCTTTCTGTAGTGATGTATTCCGGTTTTGACTGGGTTTCGGCGGCGCTTGGAATAGAGATCACGAGAGTGAGGCAGTCTCAATTCAAACTGGGAAAACGTGCCATAGATGTGCTTACAAGTCTGGAAGCTTCTGAGTCACCGGGAGCTCATGTTGTCGATGTTTCCTTGGAATTCGGCAAGAGTTGCCGTCAACTGGAGAATTGAAATGAAAAAAAAGGTGAATCAGAGGAGCTTTTCATTTACTTTAATTGAATTGCTTGTTGTCATCTCAATAATATCCATATTGGCGGCATTGCTTCTGCCCTCGCTCGCGGCAGCCAGGAGCAGAGCCTATCAAATCCAGTGTCTTGGAGTACTTAAGCAGCTTGGAACAGTTAATATCATGTATGCGGATACTTATTCAGGATGGGGAATTCCCTATGGTTATAACTATAGCGGGAGTTCGTGGGAGAATCTCTGGGCGGACGATCAGCATGGACTGCTTGGCATGAGCCTGAAAAATCTCATGGGCCTTCCGACTGCTTACGGATGGCCGAAGCAGTTGATATGTCCCAAGGCTAGTCTTTCGACTACGGTTTCAGCAAGCTCAAATCTATATTACATAACTCGCAGTTACGGACTGAATCTGACTTCCCTTTTTTCTTTGGGGACAGTATATCGCGGGGTCATGCTGAATAAAATACAGAATCCTTCAGGCAAGCTTTATTTTGCGGATGGAGTGGATTCCGGAATTTCAATTTATCGCTCAAATTACGGGACATATTACGGAGTTTACGGAGAACAATATAATTCCAATACATACAATATGCCGGCTTACAGACATTTTTCTTCGGCGAATATCTCTTTTGCGGACGGTCATGCCGGGTCATTGAACTATAGGGCTTTGCAGGACAATACGAATGTATGGAACTGGTAGGAGTCCAGAGTTTTAACTGGAAGATCATAACGGAGATTCTTGCTATGCTGTCAAAGAAGACTGATTGCTTACATTTAAGATTGATTTCCGCTTTCCTCCTCATCATATTTGGAGGCTTGCTTTCAGGTGCGGATTCTTTTCCTCTTGACATATCTTCAGCCGTGAATATGGGCTTTAAAGACGATATCGCCGATGACGGGCTTGGCGGCTGGACGGATCAGGGGCCAGAAAACGATTTGTCGGCGATGCGCATGGAGGAAATTGTCTGCGGAGTTCGCTTCAAGATCATAGATCCCTTAAAGAACAACGGTAAGTCATGTATTTTTTCAGGACGCCCTGACAAGGGGACTGTCACGCGCGAGACAGTGCTGAATCCTGGTTCTGAATCATTCAAGTATATATATGTGCTGCATGCTCTGGCCTGGGCTCCGCAGAATAATCAGACTGTTGGAAAAATACTTGCCGTTTACAAGGACGGACACGCTGAAACGATTGATGTAGTGAGCGGGAGGGACGTCGGGAATTGGAGACGTCCCGGCACCTTACCGAACGGAACTGTTGTGTGGAAAACCGGAGGCGGAGCTTCAAAAGCATGTCTGTATGCCTCAAAATTCAAAATAGATTCAAAGAATTTGCAATATCTGAAGTTTATTCCTGCAGGAAATGCGGCATGGCTGATTCTCGCTGTATCAGTCTCCTCCGAAGATATTCCTGTTGAATTGAAAGATGATGATGCGGTTCCGGCCGGAACACGCCTTGGAAAGCCGATCCTCTTCTCCAATAATTATTCTGTAACTGCGAATAAAAATGGAGTGGAAGGCTATTCAATATGCTTCGATTCTGAGTCTTCAGGAGCCAGCGGCGGAGCCGGAATATTCGGAGAGGCTTCTGTGGAATGGAAGATAAAAGGATTCAATAATGCAGAGGGAATCTGTTTAGATTTTGCTGGCGACGGGACTTCAAACTTTATAGAACTTCGCGTGGAAAACACAATGTCCGAAGAGTTTTCCGTCTGGCTTGATTTAAACAAGACAGAGAGGCGCAAGCTTGAAATACAGTTCAGATCTTTCCGTTCGGAAAAAAACAGTATTCCTGACGGGAATTCGATTGTATCTGTAAAGTTTGTTTCAAAGAGCCATTGGAATGATTACCGCTCCGGAAAATTTTCCATGAATGTATTTTCCATAGATCGCGCAGTAAATATTGACCGGAATAGCAAATGGTTGCCTTCGGGAGCAGAGGATATTAAAATTCTTGAGTATCTTCGCAAGCATGGTGTGGCAGTTCTTTCTGCTCCTTCAGCAGGTATTGAGCGGAGTTTTGAAACTCAGGTAGCTGATTATCTCCGGAGCTGGCAGATACCTTTCCGTGTGGTGTCTCTTGAGGATAAGTCTTTTCCGGGACTCAAGGATGATATAATAATATCGCCTTTTGTCCGCTTTTATCCTGTTTCATTAAGTTCCGTCATTGAATCTGCAATGGCAGACGGCAGAGCGGTTATAATGCTTGGCGGCATGAAATTCGATGAAGATCAGGCTGAATGGACCGGTACGGGATGGCGTAACGGATGGCGTCAGACTTCAGGTGAACGGGTTCTTTCAAAAAGCGGCTATCTTCAGCATTACGTCAGGGGGCCGGGCGGGCTTTGTCTGATGCAGACAAAAAAAGGAATGTCAAGGTCGCTTGTCCGCCATGAGAGTTTTCCATATCTGAAAGAGCTTTTCAGTGAATACGGAGTAGATTTGCCGCCCTCAAAACCTATGGGCTTGCTGGGGAGAGAGTTTTTGTCTAAAGACGAGTTCTACACAATCGCCATAGACGGGAATCCATATTACAATTATCTCTACCAGCCATCTATGGTTGCTCGCGCCGTTGCCGGACGTGATGGAGCCGTTTCCGCTCTTGTTTCGTCTGGATTCACATTCTGGCATCCTGTTCTTGATGTGTCGGATAAGGACATGGGAGCAAAATTCGTTTTCGCATGTTTCAGGATGATTTCTGATCTGCGTTTGGAAAAAATTGCTGTGCTCAACGTTGACAGGCGAGTCATCAGTGGTTCGGAAAAGCTCAATGTTGCAGCGGATAAAATCAGCGTTTTCGGAGCTCCGGAGCAAGTTTTGCTTTATGATAATTCAGGTAAAGTCGCTGGCAGAGTCCCTTTCTTTTCCGCTTCCGGGACATATCAGTTTAAAGACAAACTTCCAACGGGTTCCTACAAGCTGCTTGCTCCGGAGACTATGAATGTTTATCCTGAAATTAAACTGGCTTTTTCCGGATCTGCTGCAAAGACTTGGAATTATGTAGGACTTCTAAAGCATGGAAATAAAGCTCAGATTCCCGATATGGCGGAGTCTCGTTTATACGATGCTGTGGAGCTTATTATTCCATGGAAAGCTGTGATCGGAAAGCGCGGGACTTATGATTTTTCGAGTCTCGATGAAGCCGTTTCCATGGCGGAGAAAAGCGGATTTCCTATATACATTCATATATACATAGATGAGTTGTCGTGGCTTCCTAATACATGGAATGTGACCTCGTCTTTCAAGAGATGGAGTTATCACGACAAAGATTTTGTGAATACCTATCAGGAGCTCCTGTGCACTGCGGTCAAGCGTTATTCCGACAGGAAAATTGTTGCGGGATGGATGTTGAGTGATCTAGGCGGTGAGGTTATTCTCAGCAACTGGGGAGACTGGAACTGGGATTACGGTCCGCTCAGTACTGCCGCGTGGCGCGACTGGCTGAAAAATGAGAGAAAACTTTCTCTTGAGGAGGTCTCGGCTCTTTATAAAACTTCTTTTTCCAGCTGGACTGAAATTGAGCAGCCAAGAATGCCGACAGTCTTTAATGCTCCATCCAGCAGAATTAAACTGTTCAGAGAATTCACAAAATTCAGAGAGTACACCGTCATAGATAACTGGATTCTCAGGATGAGCAGGGCTGTAAGAAATATTAATCCCGAAATACCCCTTATATGGAAAATGTCCGGTACTCATATCCGCCATCATTATCTCAACGGGATATGGCTGCCTTCTTTTCTGGATAAAGCCCGCGAGTTTAAAATTGTTCCATACAGCACATCTCTGGAGAACAGAAACGGAAATACATACTTCCTGGAAGCCGAATCTTCAAAAAAGAATATGCGTTTCTGGACTGAAAACGGCTTCTGTCCTCTTTTAGAACCGGCATATGATTATTTTTTCTATATGGCTATGCTCTGTTCTCATAACTCCGTATGGAATCATTATTATGCATGGTGGAATACTCCGGCACAGCGCAATGGTTTTGCGAATATGGCTCCTTATGTGGAATATTTCAGAAATTACGGAAAGCCTGTTGATGGAGAACCGGGGCTTTTTATATCCAAAGAGACTACCGCTTTGAGTTCTTCGGAATCTCAGGAACTTATTTTGCATGCGCTTCTCTCTGTCCAGAGAAATCCTAAAATCCTCACGTCTCAAGCAGATTTTGAATCCTTTTCCAACGGGATTCTGCTGGATGCGTTTTCGTATTATGTCAACAGAGAAGAGCTTGACTCTATCAAGCGATATGTGCATGCAGGAGGTACTTTTGTCGCATTCGCCGGATCTCTGAGGTATATGAGTGATGACGACAATGAAAAAACATACGCTGCCTGGAAAGAGTTTTCTCTTGATCTTGAAGATCTGTCCTCTGATATCAAGTGCGGAACGGCGCCGCTCAATATCGCGGTGCGTGGAGCGGACTCCTCGCAGACACTTAAAAGCGGGGACTTGTCGCTGAAGATTTTTTCCAAGCAATATGGAGCAGGAAAGATTCTTATTGTTTCAGGCATGCCGGGCTGGAAAATTATCGGACATAATCCTGTATATGATTCTGTTTTTTGCGATGCTCTGAGAATCTTGCTTGAACGGGAAAAAGTGTTTGCTCCTGTAAGCGTCGAGAATAATTTTTTCCATATTGCAGTTCGCAGATCCGAGTCAGGAATGCTCATTGCGGGTGCTTATTCACCTCTTGCAAAGAAATCTCCAAGCAGGCTCCATATAAAGAAGCATGATAAGACTTTGAGTGCTGAAATCAAAGACGCATTTACAGGTAAATCTCTTCCATTCTCAGAAACTGAAGAGGAATTGCTGCTTCCAATTTCAGGAGACTTGATGCTCTATGAACTTAAATGGAAAAGAAAATAGCACGCTTCAATCTAGGGTGCGGCGGTAGCGGAGGATTCCAAGGACAAGCACTGCCGCAAAAAATATAAGTATCGCCGTGAAATGAGACTGGATTTCCGCAAAGCCGTTGCCTTTAAGCATTATTCCACGGATTATAACAAGGTAGTGCGTCAGAGGCAGAACCGAGCCTATCGCCTGTGCCCATTCAGGCATCCCTCTGAACGGGAACATGAAGCCCGAAAGTATGATCGAGGGCAGAAAGAAAAAAACCGACATCTGTACCGCTTGCAACTGATTCTTTGCCAGCGACGAGAAGGTTATTCCAACTGAAAGATTTGTGGCAATGAAAAATATAGAAACAAAATAAAGAAGCAGGATGCTTCCGTTTACGTGGAGTTTGAAAAGGAACTCCGCAAGCAACAGAACCAGCGTCACCTGCACAATGCCGATGGCGATGTACGGCACTATTTTTCCTGCCATGACTTCGGTCGGTTTTAATGGCGTTGCAAGGAGATTTTCCATAGTGCCGCGTTCCTTTTCGCGGGTGATCGCCAGAGCTGTTATGAAAACCATTGTCATCGTGAGAATGACTCCCATCAAAGCAGGAACGGTATTTGCCTGTGTATTGATTTCAGGATTGAATTTGCGGTGTATCACAGGCTCAAATGGGGCTTCGTTCTGGCGCAGATCGGAAAGTGTTCCCTTTAAATCGCGATTCAAAGCCGTCGAAGCAAGAGAGGAAAAGGCCGAGACTGCATAGGATACCGCCGCTGGATCGCTGGCATCGGCTTCAAGCAGAAGTTGCGGACGCTCTCCCCTTATAAGTTGTCTTGAGAAATCCGGAGGGATATGGACGACAAACTGGAGTTCGCCTTCTTTCATTAATTGTTCGGCTTCTTCGGCGGAGTCGACTTTGTAGGAGAAGCGGAAATATTCGCTGTTCTGCATTGCGGCTATTATGCTTCTTGAAAAAGTTCCGTGATCCGCCGATACTACAGCCGCGGGCAGGTTTTTCGGATTTGAATTGATCGCGTAACCGAAAAGGAGCAGCTGCATGACCGGAATCCCAGCCATCATGGCGAAAGTCATACGGTCGCGCCTCATTTGGATGAATTCCTTGAGGATTACCGCGAAAAAGCGTTTGAAGGAAAAGAGATCCATCATTGGAAGTTATCCTTTCCCTTGTCCATCAGGTGTATGAAGACATCTTCAAGACCTGATTCGATTTCTTCCACGGATAATTCCTGTACTCCGGCGCAGACGGTTTTGATCGCATTTTCGGTGGCGCTTTTATCCGTTCCGCTGACGTGCAGAGTGTTGCCGAAGGGGGCTGCTTGGAGAACGGCTTTGTCGGCTTGAAGCTTTCGTATCATTGCAGGGAGTTCCTTCTGAGGTGCCGAGACGGACCAGGTGTAGAGTCCTGATGAGCTGATGACTTCGGCAAGAGTTCCTTCCGCGAGCAGTTTTCCGTAGGCGATATACGCGAGTCTGGTACAGCGTTCAGCCTCATCCATGTAATGTGTCGTGATGAGGACTGTCATATTTTCCTCGGAAGCGAGCTTATGGACTTCATCCCAGAATTCTCGTCGTGCTTTCGGGTCTACCCCTGCGGTAGGTTCGTCGAGAAGCAGGAGCTCAGGTTTGTGGAGCAGGCATGCAGCGAGGGCGAGTCGCTGCTTCCAGCCTCCGGAAAGACTGCCTGCCAGTTGATTTGCCCGACTTGAAAAATTCAGTTTTTCCATAGTTTCAATTATGGATTTTTTCCTGTCGGGAACATCGTAGATTCTGGCGATGAAATCGAGATTTTCGCGGACAGTCAAGTCCTCGTAAAAGCTGAATTTCTGAGTCATGTAGCCTGCGTGGCGGCGGATGATATTCTGATCTTTAAGGATATTGTAGCCGAGACATTTTCCTTCGCCGGCGTCTGGCGTCAGAAGGCCGCAGAGCATGCGGATGAACGTTGTTTTTCCGCTGCCGTTAGGACCCAGGAAGCCGAAAATTTCCCCTCTTCTCACTTTGAGAGAAAGGCGGTCTACAACGGTGCGTCCGCTGAATTTTTTGACTATTCCTGTTACATCTATGACAAGTTCAGACATTGATTTTTCCTTCAAGGATTTACGGCGGCGGGCAGGACTTCCAGAGGCATTCCCGGATGAAAATTGCCGTCCTGAGAGGGCAGGGGGACGGCTTCGAGCATGAAGCAAAGGCGCTCTCTGTTTTCCCTGCTGAATATGACCGGAGGATTATATTCGGCTTCCGGCGAGATATAGGAAATCGCGGCCTGATAAGTTTTGTTGTCGCCTGAGATTTTGAAGGAGACTTTGTCGCCGATCTTCATTTTCGAGACCGCAGATGGATGGACAAAGAAGCGCAGTTTCAGATATTCTTGCGCGAAGAGCGAAAGCACGGGTTTTCCGGCAGGGACAAATTCGCCCTTACGATAAAGTACATCAAAGACGGAGGCGTCAAGAGGGGCGCTCATGGTTTTGCGCGAGAGCTTCCACTTGGCGTTGGAAATTTCTGATTCAAAGGATTTGATCTGCTCTTGTTGCGCCTGTATGAGATCTTCGCGGGAAGGGAGTTTTGCAGTTTCGAGTTTTGCTTCGGCCTCTGCCAGATTTTTAAGATTTCTTGCGTGCTGGAGTCTTGCGCTGTCGTAGTCCTTGCGCGCAATGCTGTCCTTGTTCATGAGCGTTTCGGCACGCTTGAATTCGATTTCCGAAAGTTCACAAACTGCTTTCTGCTGTTCGACATAGGCTTTGGACGCGGCGATTTCTTCAGGACGTTCGCCTTTATTCATATCCTCAAGTTTTTCTTTTGCTTCAGCCAGAAGGGCACTGTATTTTGCAAGTGCGGCTTCTTCCTCTGCCGACTCAAGAGAAAAGAGGACGGAGCCGTTCTTTACCGCATCGCCTTTTTTGACGCTGATGTCCATGAGGATACCGGAAAACGGAGAGGCTACATAAACATAATCTGTTTCAAAATAGCCATAAAAGAGGATTTCCTTGTTTTTATCGCGCAGACATCCTTGCATCATGAATGCAGATAAGATGCTTATTAAAAAGATAGGATATTTTTTCATTTTCAGGCTCCATAAGGATAATTGATGATTGAAACTATTGTTTGAAAAATTAAGAAGTCAAGAGCAAAAAACAAAAAATATTCAAGAAGAGCTGGAAGATGATCTTGCAAAATAAAGAAAAAGAGATGATAATAGATCAGGCAAATGTCGCAGGATGGATTCTGCGGCAGGGGGATTTGTCTGCATTGCTGAGAGGCTTTTTGCAAAAAATTGAGGGGGGCATAGAATGGAATCTTCCGATCCTCGTAGTAAAACTGTCGCGCAGGGGAATAGTCTGGTATCGGCGTTGAAACTCTTTGCGCTTCTATTTATCAGCTCAATAATAGTTATCATTATTCTCGGAATAGTTGAATACCGCAGTGCGGAAAACTTCATAAAAGCCTATTTGTCCGATCTGGCCTTCTCATCAAAACATACAGTTGGAGAGCTTGCGTCGTCAGGCAACCGGAATCTTCTGCGAATCTATGCTGAAAGCCTGACACGCGGTTTCAGCGGAGGTATTCTGATAGAAATTCCAGGTGCGGAACCCATATCGGTTGGTTCTGTGCATCCTCAAACGACACCTATTCGTGAAACTTTTCCTTTGGGGAGCGGCAAGAATGGAGTTCTGACTATATACTCCAATCCATCAGTGATAAGCGATCGTGTGCTTTTTCATGTCAGCGCTTTCAGCGTTGGACTTCTGCTTGCCTCTCTGCTGGGCTCTTTGATTTTTTATTTTTACAAAGGGAGTGAGGCCGAAAAAGAGAGCGAAGAAGAGCTTCTTACAGAGAAAAAGAAGAATCTTGAGAACATAGTGATTCCGGCCGAGGAGATCAAGCCGCTGCATCATTCCGGAGGAAGCAGCGAAGCTCTCGTCAATATGGGACATGAGATACGGACTCCGATGAATGCGATACTTGGGATGATTGATCTGCTGAAGGATTCCGGACTTAATCAGAAACAGATGGAATATTGCCATGTTGTAGAAGAGGCTGGCTCCAGTCTTTCGGAACTGATAAACGGGCTTCTGGACTTTTCAAAGCTGGAAGCCGGAAAGATGAAAAGCTTCAAAGACCGCATGGATATATATGATGAAATCAGCAGTGTTTCAGCGTTCATGGGGAGTATGGCCAAGAACAAGGGGCTTGTCTACGAGTTTCAGTTCGGGCCGGCTGTGCCTCGTGTGATCAACGGAGATGCGATGCACATAAGGCAGGTTATTGTGAATCTTATAGGAAACGCCATAAAATTCACTGAACACGGTTATATTTCACTCAAGATAAATCAGGAAGCTCGCAACGGGAACTCCTGTGTATTGCGCTTTGAGATTACAGACAGTGGAGTCGGCATTTCGGAAGAGCTTCTGGCATCAATATTTGATCCTTTCGTTCAGGAAGATGCGTCATTGACAAGGCGCCACGGAGGAACAGGACTGGGACTTTCGATTTCCAAAAAACTTGTGGAGCTGATGGGAGGTTCTATTTATGTGAGAAGCAAAAAGAACGAGGGCTCTGTTTTCGGTTTTCTGCTGCCCTTTGAAGTGGTTGGAGACGTTGCGGAAGAACATTGTTCCCATGATCCTGTCTGCACTTCCGAACTTTCCTGCAGTCTAAAAGCCGGAGGAGCCAGAATTCTTGTTGTGGAAGACGATTCCGCGAATCTGTTTTTGATAGAGACACTGCTGAAGAAAATGAATTTCTCCGTCGGAGTCGCCCGTGACGGAATTGAGGCGATTGAACAGGTTCGGTCTTCAAGATGGGATCTCATCCTCATGGACATACAGATGCCGAGGATGGACGGTATTACAGCGTGCCGGGCGATAAAAGAAAATTCATCCGGAAAGGATAAGACACCTCCTGTCTTTGCTCTTACTGCGAATGTCTGCAATGACATCTATGAACAATGCGTTGAAGCCGGAATGGAAGGTTTGATTTCCAAGCCGATAAAGAAAACCGTACTTGCCGAAACAGTGAAAAGCTGTCTGGAAAGGAAGCTTGATCTCTAAGCTTCAAGTTTGTCAGCAGCAGAATAGTTCTATGTTTGAGAAGCCCGCGAAAGACCGTGCCTGCAAAGTCGTTAACATAAAAAAGACAAAAAATCCTCTCTGCGGCCTTTTAAAAATTGCTGGCACGGGATTATAATAAGGCTGGATGGTATGGGGAGCTTCCGTCAGGGGAGTCTTATTTATGCCTTCCGAAATCGAGAGGCGCAACTTGAAAAGAGTACCTACAGCAGATGAACTGATATCAAAGGCAGCTTATTCGGAGCTGGCTTCGATAGGAGTTGTGGTCAACAAGATTGTGGAGACCGTAAGGAATCCGCATTCAAGCGCGACTCAGCTCAAGGAGATGATTGAAATAGATCCTCCGTTGTCCGCCAAAGTTCTGAGACGGGCGAATTCCGCATTTTACGGAATCAAGAGAAACATCACTTCAATACGCGAGGCAATTGTATTCCTCGGCTTCAATACCGTGCGCGAGATTGCCTTGAATCTGAAGGTTCTGAAATTCTTTGAAGACAACAAGGCATATTACAGTTATTCACGCAAAAACATGTGGGTACATTCTCTTGCCGTGGCCTTGTTCTGTAAATTTTTGTATCGCCGGGAGTTCAGAGATCCGGGAGATTATATATACTCAGCCGGACTCCTTCACGATATTGGAATAATAGCCGAAGAGCAATTCACCGGAGAGTATTTTCAGGTCATGCTGAAAAAACTTAACGAAGAACAGGCTCAATATCCTACTATTGTCCTTGCCGAGAAGGCAGTGTTCGGTTTTACACACGCCGATATAGGAAGACGTCTGACCAGTGTCTGGAATATTCCTGATGACCTGACAAAGGCCATCGGTTCCCATCATGAACCTTTCACCTGCGATCCCGCGCATTATCGGCATGCGGCATCCATATTTATCGCTGATTACACCTGTCGGAAACGAGGTTTCGGCTTGCCCGAGCCTGTTGCTCCGGATGAAGAAGCATCACTAAAAAAATGCCTGGAATCACTAAAGCTTATCCCCGAGTCAATTGATGTAATATTTGAAGACGTCAAGTCTGAGATTGAGTCACTTGAAACAAGGGGGGAACTTTATTCATGAGGAGTGCCTCTCACGAGCATCTGTCTTCCGATGAAATGAGGAAGGCATTAGTGCTGGCCGAAGTCCGTTTTTCACAGTTGAAGAATGATATAGATCTTCTTCGTCTGGAAAATGAAAGCAACGGATTCCGGACTATTGAGCTGCTCGAAGAAGTTTCCTCCAAAAATGACGAACTGGAAGCTCTTAAAAGCAATCTCGAGCACAGAGTTCTTGAGAAGACCCGTGAACTCCAGAGAACGACCGAGGATCTGCGCTACAAGGATACCCTGCTTATGACTGCTTCGCAGACCGGCAGTCTTCTTCTTTCAAATCCCGACCTTGGCGAAGCTGTTGAAATGTCGTTGTCCTCCACCGCTTTTGCGTGCGGAGCCGAACGAATAAGAATTTATGAAAATGCCGAAAATCTCTTTGGAATCACCGTTGCTACAATTGCCTATGAATGGGTGAAAGAGGGGATTGAATCCATTCAGACGCAGCCGCAATTCAGCTCTTTTGTGCTTGACGAGAAACTGCCGCGCTGGAAAAATGAGCTGACTCTTGGAATTCCTGTTCTCGGCGTGATTCAGTCTTTACCTGAGGAAGAGCGGGATTTCTGGCTTGCTCAGTCGGTAAGATCAATACTTGCGACTCCTCTTATCATGAGCGGGAATCTCTGGGGCTTCATGGTCATAGAATTCTGCACATGTTCCCATGACTGGACTCCTGGCGAGACCGCCATTCTTTCAACCATAGGCGGTTCGATAGGAAGCGCTATTATAAGAAGAAGAACAGAAGAAAACCTCAAGGAGGCGAATTCCTATCTTGAGCAGGCCATCGACAAGGCGAATGCAATGGCTCTCGAAGCAGAATCCGCAAGTGTTTACAAAAGCGAATTCCTTGCCAACATGTCTCATGACATCAGGACTCCCATGAACGGAGTCATCGGCATGGTCGACCTCCTTCTCAGGACGGAACTCAAGCCTGAACAGCGTGATTACATAGAGACAATCGGATCATCCGCGCAGTCGCTGCTTGCTCTTATGAACGATATTCTTGATATGTCCAAGATAGAGGCCGGTGAGCTGAAACTTGATATCGTCAACTTTGACATGATACGTCTTGTCAAGAGCATTGACAAGCTGATGGCAACTCAGGCGGCAATAAAAGGAATTGGTTTCGAGGTGGAATTCCCCCAGGACTTTCCTCATCTTGTTTCCGGAGATCCTTTGAGAATACGTCAGATCATCTGCAATCTCCTCAACAACGCGATGAAATTTACTGATAACGGAAAAGTTTCTTTGCGTCTGGTTCTGCTTCCTTCAGAAAAGCCGGTAGTGCATATCCGTGTTGAAATAGCGGATACCGGTATCGGCATTCCCGAGAAGGAACAGAGTATGATCTTTGAGAAATACAAACAGGCGGAATCTTCATCATCCAAGCGTTTTGTAGGTACCGGGCTCGGTCTTTCGATATGCAAGCAGCTTGTCGAAATGATGGACGGTTTCATTGGTGTTCAGAGTCGTCAGGGCTGCGGGTCGGTGTTCTTTTTTGAAATGAAGCTTTTCGAGGCACCGCCTGATTCCGTTGAATTTACCGGAATTTTTAATGCCGAAGCGGCTCCGGGAGAGTGTCTCAGCATCGGTAAGGCTGCGGCTTCAGGACTTCGCGTTCTGGTGGCCGAGGATAATCCTGTCAACCGGAAAGTCGCGGGCGCAATGCTGAAAGAACTCGGTATCAACGCAGAATTTGCCGAAAACGGACTCTTTGCGCTTGAAAAGGCCGCCGAATCTCCTTACGATTTCATCCTCATGGACTGCCAGATGCCTGAAATGGATGGTTATGAAGCCACCAGAAATATCCGCCAGATGGAAGCGGAGTCCCATTATACTGTCATTATCGCTTTGACTGCTGGTGTGATGCCTTACGACAGAGAGCAATGTCTTGAAGCAGGAATGGATGATTTCATGACCAAGCCTTTCCGACGTCATGATCTTATAGTGGTTATGAATAAATATCTTCCTCTCAAAAAAGATGGAGCACAAAGGCCGTCGACATCCGGAACTCTGAAACCTGACCCCCTTATCGCCCCATCTTCTCCTGTCGCTTCCGGACTTTCACAGCCTCATGAGTCGTCACCGTCAGAGCCTCTTGAAGGCTCTCATGTTCTCAAAGTCTTCGATAAGGAGTTTCTGCTGAAGAATCTCGAAGGCGATGAGGAGCTTATTGCTGAAGTCATCCGCTCTTTTATGGAGACCGTTCCTGAAAAAATTCTGGAGCTGGACGCAATGTTGAAGAAGAAAGATTATACAGGAGCAGGAAAAACAGCTCATTACATCAAAGGCTCATGTCTGAATATCGGTGCCGAGGCGGCAGGCCAGGCCGCCGCCGCCATTGAAAAAGAGGCTCGCGGCCAGCATCGAGAAGAGCTGCTGGCTGTTCTCTTTGACCGCTTTGCCGAGGAGTATCCGCGTCTTGACGAGGAGCTTAACAAAGGGCAGTCAAACCGATGAAGGACGTTGCGGAATCTTGCAAAAGAGATGTCTGTGTAGTGAAATCCGACGTTTTTTCAATGCTAGTTTTCTTTGCTCCGGATTCAGCTGTGAAGATTTCCGAAATAAAGCTCTATGATGAATTGCCTGAGCTTTCATTCAATATAAAGAATTTGAATCATCTGCCGAAGCTTCTTAAAGATTCCCTTCTTAAGCTTGCCGCTCTTGAGAAGGAGACTTTGCCGGAGGAGTTTTTTGATCTTTCAGAGATCAGTTCTTCGCGGCTTGAGGTGCTCCGTGTGTTGCGCTCTAAGGTCTTGAGAGGTAAGGTTATAACTTATTCTGGTTTGGCTGCATTGGCCGGATTTTCCCCTAAAGCGTCTCGTTTTGCCGGCACCTGTATGGCGACTAATCCTTTCCCGCTTTACTATCCTTGTCATCGTGTTGTGAGAAGCGGCGGCTTTACCGGGAATTACGGCCCCGGCAAAGACATGAAAATCCGCATACTTGAAAGAGAAGCTGTCCGCTTCAATTCCGACGGCACCGTCCATCCGGACTGTATAATTGCCTGAGCTTCTTGTGGCATGCTTTCTGCGAAAGTCCAAAGGGCAAAATGCAGGAGCATTATATGATCAGCAGTGAAGAGACAGTAAAAAGCGTTTGCGGATGGGATTATCTTGAATCCTCGCCGGGCAAGCCTGCTGTGCCTGCTATGATAAAGGCGGACGGAACTAAGAAATTCGCTGAAGATCCGTTTTTCCCGGAAACCGAAGCGCTGGAATTTCTCTCCTCGAAGTTCATTGATCTTTCGATACTTATCATGCCGCCCTGTTCGATTGCCACTATCAATGCGATTGCTGAAAAAGCGCTTGATCTTAAGGATCTTTTCGTGGTGGATTCAAATGCTGTCCGTCTGGATATATGGAAGAGTTTTTCCGCCGAAATCAACCCTGCTCTTAAAGTTCATATTGTTCAGCTGCCACCCGATCCTGTCGCCGCGGAATCACTGATCAAGAAAGAGCTTCGCGACTGTTCCGTGGATCTTTTTCTCGGACAGAGCAGTCTTTATGTGCCGACCCGCTTCCGAAGGCTTGATCCCGAAACGGCAAGTCTGATAACAAATTCAGTTTTGAACGTGCAAAAGGAAGTCTGCTCCATGGCAGTCCACAGGACTGTGATTTCATGGAAGGACAGCATAAACGAGCTGATGAACTGCCGCAGCAATGCTGAAGTATGGGAGGCTCCCTCTCTGGTTCCTGAAAATACCGATATAGTTGTGACCGGAGCCGGACCTTCTCTTGATGAAAACGTGAAAGACTTAAAAAAAAATTCCGGAAAATCGCTTATCATTGCGACAGACGGTTCTCTTCAGACTCTTATAGACAACAATCTTATTCCTGATTTTGTAGTGAGCATGGAAGGACGCAGCGCCAGCTGGCGTCTTATGTCCAACTGCCTGACTGCGCTTTCTTCCGTTCCGCTTGTGCTTCCGCTTTCTTCCAACCATGTTGTTCCAAGGCATTATCCAGGTAAAATCATATTTGCAAAGAAGACCGGAGTTCATAGTCGCTGGCAGCAGGAACTTGAAGCAGGACTTCCCGAATATGCCGGCGGTCTCTGTGTAGGGCATCTTGCCTGTCATTTTGCTGAATCCCTGAAGCCGCGCCGCATCATTCTTGCCGGCTTCGATCTAGCTTTTACAGGAGGCAAGTATCACTCCGAAAAGATGCAGACAAAGTACTTCAATGATCCTGTGCATAGAGGCGTCGGCATAGAAGTGGAATCCTGTTCAGGGACTCTTGTCGCGAGTTCGGACAGCTTGAATTTCTACAGGAAATATTTTGAGGAATGGGCGCCCTCGTGTAAAGCCGAACTGATTAACGCCAGCGGTCCTCATGGAGCGAGAATACACGGTGTCAAAAATGGCATTCTGGACAGTTTACTGGTGGAAAATGCGCTTCTCCAGAAGCTTAGCCTATGTCCGAATCGCGCTTTTTCACTCAAGGATCGTAGGGCTCTGCTGGCGGAACTGGAAAAAGGAATTGCGGCGATAAGAAAAACTCTTCTGGAGATCAAGGCGGCTATTCCCGTGATTTCTCCTGACAGGATCGTAAATCCCTTAAAAGAGCTTCCCCTTGATTCTTCTGCGTTTTCTCTTTTATGTTCATGCTCAAATAATCTGCTCATGAACGCTTTTTCTGCGGTGCTTAGAACTTACAAACCTGAGAAATTCCAGAAATACATAGAATATCTTTCAATGCTTACGGATGATTTTATCTGCGGAACTGATCTTCTGCTTTCGTTTTTCAGTATCAGCTCGGGCGGAAGAAAGTTTTCGGACAATGCTCTGATGCTTATACCTCAGGATTTCTCTCATGAAGCCGTTATTCCGGATTCTTTGAAGGATGCCGTATCGGTTTCCGCTGATTCTCCGCTTCCTGAAATATGGAATGCGATTGATGCTCATGACATATCATGGCTCATTGCCTTCAACGGCGAGGTGATTCCTGACTCCTGGACGGTTCCTGAGATACGCTGCATGGACATAAAAACAGAATTTCAGCCAAAACAGATGGAATACTCGCTCTGGATGCCTGAATATAAGATTGCCTGTTGCGCTTCGGACATCTATAGTAAATGGAAAGCATTTGTATCGCGAGACGTCGATTGCAGATTATTGGAGGATAATTTCAGATTATGGTGGAATCAGCCACAAGCGACGAGCTGAAGAGGCTTATTGCACTCCCCGCCAATGAGCTCCTGAAAGAGTTTACGGCGGCCAGAGACAAACTCAGGGACTTCCTCATTTCTCAGGGGATTTCTGTCCCTTCTATTGACCTGTCCCAGCCGGAGTCCAATACTCCCAAGCACGATATGAACAGATCCATTCTGCTTGATGAGTTCAATCTCCAGACAATTTCAGCCATTGATGCTAATATCCTTACAGTTTACAGCACTGCCAATTCAATCGTCAGTCTTTTTGAGAAAATGCCGGGAAATAAAAACCTCGAATTCATTACCATTACCATCGAGGGCAAGAATCCATGTACGGCAAAAGATCTTTACGAACAGTTCAAGAACGGTGCAATTGACGGAGATGCTCAGATCGCCGTTATTTCTTCCGACCTCAAGGCATTGATCGGCGATCTCAGCAAGCCGCTTGCAGATGGTAAAGTAGCTTCTCTCGACTCCAGCGATCTGGATAATATTTTTGATGCTCCTCCGCCTCCGTCTGCTCCTTCAAAGGTTCAGGAACAGGCTCCTGCCGCGATTCAGGCAAGTCAGCCCGTCGCTCCGGCTGTGCTGCCGCCTGACGAAGAAGAGATTCAGTATCTGCCCTACAGAATCGAGCAGAATGATCTTGATGCAGTCATGAGTGGTCCGGCGCTTTCTCTTGCCGCTGCTCCTGCGAATACTTCTCAGGCCGCGTCCGCAATTTCTCAAAGTGAGATGGATGAATTGAAGGAGCTTTCTGCTGCCAAATCAAAGACTCCTCCTCCCTTTGTGCCTCCCCAGGCAAGAGAGGAAGCGCAGCTTGCCCCCGCAACTCCCGCGACCTTGGGACAAGACGAAATAGACGCGCTGCTTGGCGGTGGAAAAACTCCAAAGAAGGAAGCCCCTGCAACATTAGGGCAAGACGAAATAGACGCGCTGCTTGGTGGTGGAAAAACTCCAAAGCATGAAGAAAAAGCGACCCTTGATCAGAGTGAACTTGATGCGCTGTTAAGCGGAGGAAAGTCTAAAAAGAAGGAAGAACCAGCGACTCTGGGTCAAAATGAGATAGATGCATTGCTTGGAGGCGGAAAAACTTCAAAGCATGAAGAAAAAGCGACCCTTGATCAGAGTGAACTTGATGCGCTGTTAAGCGGCGGAAAGTCTAAAAAGAAGGAAGAGCCAGCGACCCTTGGTCAAAATGAAATAGACGCCTTGTTGGGCGGCGGAAAAACTTCAAAGCATGAAGAAAAAGCGACCCTTGATCAGAGTGAACTTGATGCGCTGTTAAGCGGCGGAAAGTCTAAAAAGAAGGAAGAGCCAGCGACCCTTGGTCAAAATGAAATAGACGCCTTGTTGGGCGGCGGAAAAACTTCAAAGCATGAAGAAAAAGCGACCCTTGATCAGAGTGAACTTGATGCGCTGTTGAGCGGAGGAAAGTCTAAAAAGAAGGAAGAGCCAGCGACTCTTGGTCAAAATGAAATAGACGCCTTGTTGGGAGGCGGAAAAACTTCAAAGCATGAAGAAAAAGCGACCCTTGATCAGAGTGAACTTGATGCGCTGTTGAGCGGAGGAAAGTCTAAAAAGAAGGAAGAGCCAGCGACTCTTGGTCAAAATGAAATAGATGCACTTCTTTCAGGAACCTCGAAAAAAGAAGAACCAGCAACGGTAAGTCAGGACGATATAGATGCGTTGCTTGCAGGGACGTCGAAGAAGGAAGAACCAGCAACGGTAAGTCAAGATGACATAGATGCACTTCTTGCGGGAACCTCGAAGAAAGAAGAACCAGCTACAGTAAGTCAGGATGACATTGATGCGCTTCTTGCAGGCTCGTCAAAGAAGGAAGAACCAGCCACAGTAAGTCAGGATGATATAGATGCGTTGCTTGCGGGAACCTCGAAGAAAGAAGAACCTGCAACGGTAAGTCAGGACGATATTGATGCGTTGCTTGCAGGAACCTCGAAAAAGGAAGAACCAGCCACAGTAAGTCAGGATGACATAGATGCGTTGCTTGCAGGAACCTCGAAGAAGGAAGAACCAGCGACGGTAAGTCAGGACGATATAGATGCGTTGCTGTCCTTACAATCGAACACTGCGGACATCGATAAAAAAAGCGTAGTAACGGTCTTGTCTCAGTCTGAACTTGATGCCATTGCCGCACTTGAGCCTGAGAAGGCGACTGTTGTTCTACCGAGAAAAATTACTAAAGAAGAACTGGATAAAATATCCGCGACCCCATCAGATGAACTGAAGGAATTAAACAGGGAACTTACTCAGGAAGAGTTGGATAAACTGATGTCCGGAGAGCTTCCACATATAGATAATGCGCCTCTGACTCCTGATTACGAGGATAATCCATTGTCTCAGGAGGATCTGGATAAGATATTTGCGTCGAATGCCAAGCCGGAATCTCATGAGATACTGCAAGTACCGCTTCCCGCCGTATTGTCGCAATCAGAACTGGATGCCATTTCAGCACTTGAACCTGAACCGGCAATTGTTGAACTTCCAGATAAAATCAGCAAGGAAGATTTGGAAAAAATATCGGCAACCCCATCCGATGAACTGAAAGAGTTGCATAGGGAACTTACTCAGGAAGAATTGGACAAACTGATGTCCGGGGAAGTTCCGCATATAGACAATGCTCCTCCGACACCTGACTATGAAGATAAATCCATGTCACAGGAGGATCTCGATAAATTTTTCAGTCCTCCTGTTCAGAAAGAAGAAGTCGCGGAGATCCAGTCCGAGCCGCCTCGTGAAGTGGACACTGCACTTTCTTTTGTCAAGGATAACGTAAGTGTTGAATTTATGGAAAGCTCTGAAGAACGTGAAGAACTCCTTTCATCGAATGAGGGGGCTGAGTCAGCTTCTTTTAGCGAAGCCGTCCCGCTTGTTATAGCCGAATCCGAAACCAAGGCAAATGCCGGGAGCTCGGAAGACGACAAGGTCAAATCCGAAGCCGAACTTGAAGAAATGTTTTCATAAACCGATTCCCACCTAGGAGACCTGATGCCTGATTTCATAAACAAACCATTAAAAGTATTGATAGTTGACGATACCCCGGTAATCACCAAACTGATGGCTGAACAGCTGCTGAAGAATTATGCTGGACGTCTTGTCTGTATAGAGGCGGATTCAGGAGCCGATGCCATAAAAAAGATTGAGTCCGAAAGCTCCGTGGATGCAATCATAGCCGATCTTGTGATGCCCGGAATGAACGGCCTCGAACTGCTCAGGACTCTGAATCAGAAATATCCCGAAATGCATAAGATACTTCTCAGCGGCCATGCCGATCTTGAGAACATCACCAATGCGCTGAATGACTGCGGAGTCTGCGCCTTTATTCCGAAACCCTGGCGCGTCTCCCAGCTTTTTGTAATAATCGATTCAGTATTTTCAAAGGTACGTCTGCATCGCGAGAACATTGCTCTGAACGATGCGAACCAGAAGAGTTTCCAGGAGATGCTGAATATCATTTCCTCTATTGTTAGCGAATTATCTCCTGAGCTTGCCGTTCATTCTGCTTCAACTGCTTTATTGTGTGTGAAAACAGGCAAACTTGTCGGGCTTGATGAGAATGCTCTGCAGAGGGTCGAAACAGCCGCCAGACTCCATTGTCTGGGACTTCTCGGGATGTCGCGTGAGAGTCTTAAAATTCATCCCGCCCAGCTTTCCGGAGATGCCCGCATGATTTATGCAAGTTATCCGGAAGTCAGTGCTGAAATGCTCAAATCAGCTCCTCGTTTTCAGTCTGAACGTGATATCATCCGTCTGCACCATGAAAATGTTGACGGCAGCGGGCCTCTGAAGGTTTCGGGCGACGATATTCCGATTGAAGCCAGAATTCTGCGAATTTGCGAATTCTACAATTCATCAGTCAAACTT
>JAKJHH010000022.1:0-7861 GCA_022703965.1 Verrucomicrobiota bacterium | reverse complement strand
CAAGCAGAATACCCTTACAATGATGTCCCGCAGAACAGGACAGACTTTTGACAAACGCTGTCTTTCCGCCTTTATCAAGGTGATGCAGTCCGAGATAGAAGCTCTTGTTCTTCCTATTCATCTTGACGACCTCAATCCCGGAATGCAGATCGCAAAGGATGTAAAAGCCAAAAGCGGAAGGATGGTTCTGGCATCGGGAACTGTACTCAACACCATCAATCTCAAGCGCTTGAGAATATACAGTGCGACCGATCCCGTGGAAGAGGTTTTCGTCTACGTCTGATTATATTGAAGAGCAGTTTAAGCTGTCTTCTCTGCTTTTTTCTTCAGATGCTTCCATGAGATACAGAGGATCAGCAGAAGAAGCATGAAAAGCACTGTCAGACTGAGCGGGACTTCCGAAGCTCTGAACTCCTTGTCGCTGAGATTCCAGTTTTCCTGAGATTTCAGCCAGTCTTCCTGAGAACGGTTTTCGACCGCTATATAGGCTGTGACTGGACAGAGTATGCCGGACTTTCTGCTCTCATCGACAAGCTCCCTCAGCGTTGCATTTGTCAACGTGAGCCGATTTGCCTTGTAGTGCTCCATGAGCTTGATTCCCTGAAGATATACATTATCCTCTTTGGCCTCCTTTAGCAGAGCGACGGCAGGACGGTCAAGTCTCTGCGCCTTATTGCCAACAGTGGTGAGCTGCTTGAACTTGAGTCCTTGGAAATCGCTGGTGACGGTGCTAGGCAGTCTCATGATTTTGATTGAGTCCGGAGAAGGAACTGTAAGGATAAAATCTGTTTCTCCGGCAAGCTGGAAAAACGGTGCCAGCTCGGGCAGTTTCGTATCTAAGAGTTGCTTGTTTCCGGAAACAAGGACAAAGACCGGGAAGGAGCTTTCTCCTGTATCCGCGTCATCCATTATGTATTCCAGGACTTCCTTACTGCGGAAACCGCTTGGAAGCAGGCTGTGGAACTCTGTTTCGTCAATGAGTTTTCTGATATCCTTTACTTCCGTCTGAGTCAGGACATTTATAGCGCAGATGCTTGCGCAAGCCTGTTTAATGCCTGTTTTCTCCGAAACCTTTTGTATGATTGCTTTCTGCTGATCGAGGCTGAGTCCGGATGAAGCAGTGCTGTCGATGATGAAATGTAGATAGGCTTCGCGCTTTAAGGGAGTCGCCTGCGCCAGCTCTTCCGGCTGAAAAACTTTGAAGAGCGGTTCTGGACTGTCTGTCATATCCTCGACCAGTAATTTGCGGGTGTCAAAGGAAAATTCAGGATTGAGCCCTGCCGGATACACAAAGCTTATATCCGCCTTTCTCTTTTCACCTTTGGCAAAGGGGAATATGTGGACTCTGATATTCCGTTCGGATGTATAGTATATCAGAAGCGGATCTCTTCTGAGGTTTCTTATACTTTCGTAAACAGAAATTGCGGCGTTGCGTTCGAATATCTTTGCCGGGACTTTTACCCTATCCATTTCCAAGGCTGCGCCGGAAATGAAGACATTCTCCGGCACCTTGAATGCTCCGATATATTCCGCGTTTGAATTAGAGCCACGGTTTTCAATATCAAGCTCGACAGTCAGTTTGACAAGTCCGTCTTCGTCTGTGTGTTTTGAAACGTTGACCTGCGTTATCAGGATATTTTGATCTTTTTGAACGAAAGTGGCATTTCTCAGTACAGGATGACTGCTTTTCTTTCTGCCAAGCAGATTTGAAGCTCCCGGAATATCTTTGTCGTTCAGGAAGCGATAAATGTCGGAGATTATGTTCGGACGGAGTTTTTTATCGCCAAGTACGTAACTTTTGAATATCTGAGAGATGAAGGGAACTTCCATTTCCCTTGATTCTCTCGCTGCGGTTTCGAGAGCCCTGGACGCGTATCTGGCTTCCTTGTATATACGCATGTCGTTGAATTTCTGGTCTTTGCTGTAGAAGTAACTTATTGCGTAATCAAGAGCTGTTTTTTCCCTGTGCATTTCACGTGCTATGCCTAGTGGAATTATGGAGAAAGCCAGAAGCATTACTGTAATCAGAGTTCCTTTGCCCCAGTAACGGCGTACTTCATTGAAATCGTGTTCCAGTCTCTTGATGTGTACATAGAAGAGCAGGGAGGGCGCCAGTATCAGGAGTCCGAGACCCATAGCAAAAATCGCTATTACCGTAAATGGAATGAGCGGCAGGAAAAAGATAAAAAAGAAAAACGAAAACGGCATCATGAATGCTTTCAGGAAGAAAACGAAAAGTTTGCCGAATCTGTTGTTTGGAGAAGGAAGCAATAAAAATATTCCGTTCAGAAGGCATAAGGTATAAACTTCTGGTCTTTGTATATCTCTCGGGAAGGGGATGACCGCATTAAGAATCAAGCCTGCAAAAGGCAGTATCAGTCCGGCAAGAAAGGCAAGCTTGAAGTTAACGGCAGGATTTCCGATATACTCGCGTTCCACTTTCTTATAGGTTTGCAGAACACCGAGAATGAAGGCCAGTATTACTATGAGTGCAACTGTAAGGAGGGAAATGGGGGCTAGGTTTTCAATGAGACTGGAACCTGAATTTCTTTCTAATAAAGGCATGAAAGGTCTGAGGAAAGAAGCGAAAAATGTGCCGACAGCAAGCAAAGATAAGATAATCAGCGGAATGCTGATACATGTAAGAAGGAAGGGAAATGCCAATTCTTTTATAGGGTTATTTGTGTCATCTGAAATGATCATAAGCATATGTAAAATTGATGGGAATCCGAAGATCATAGCATAGAGTTCATAACGTTCTCCTGGCACAAGTTCTCTCATGAGATTGAAGACATTGACTGAAATCTGGTATTCCTGAAACATGAGCAGTATGCTTTGAAGTATCAGAAGCGCAAAAAGAAGTTTCGTCTCAGAACTGGCAATTCCAAAAAATCGACTTATCAATGGAATAATGCCGAGAACAACTCCGGCTGACGCAGCAAGAAGCAGTGGCAATATAGAGTCGCTTTCTTTGCCTGCCTGTAAATATAGATTCACATAAAATCCGACAAGAACAAGCAGAGGCAGACTTGTGCTTATCAGAAATGACTTCGGATTGTAGAGATAGTTTTTATATTCAGACATTCGATTTTCCCTTTTTTCTGATGTAGTGGAGCATTACGAAAAAGACAGCCGCAAGACATGTCCAGAAGAGCATTATTCCGCAAAGGAGATGAAAAGTCTCAAAAGGTATAAGTCTGGCGTTGTCAGTAAAATTCAGATAAACTGCCGAGAAACCTATGCGGATTGCATTCAGGAATACGGCAATGCCGAAAGAAAAGACTAGGACAAGAGCTATATATATGAGCCTCATTCCGGCGATGAGTCCCATTGTTGCGCTAAGAGCCGAAAGCATAAAGAAGAATCTTGCAGCCGAGCAGGAATATAAATCGACGTTCATTCTTGCGCTTGAACATTGTATCAGCCATGAGCCGGAGTCCAGATGAACAGGCTCGAATCTGAAGATGAGAGAGCTTAATTTCAGCGCTGTATCCACCAGTGTCTGATGGAAAAGCGGAGCCCCGGCACCATTCATCAGAAAAAGATAAAGTGCCGTAAAAATGACGATAAGCGCCGTTGCTCTTATGAATATTTTCAGATAGAATTTCCCCGTATGATGCCCTTAATCTCGCTTCTCTGATTTGATTTTTCAAGACAGAATCGGTGATATAAAGCGTCCTGTCCTGAAATATGCATCCAGATTTTTTGATGTTTCCAGAGATTTTCTGTGTACGGACTCTTCTGTATTGAAGGCATTGTGTGGAGTGAGTATGGCGCGGGTGTCGCGCATGAGCTTCAGAGTGGCCGCGACTGTTTTTCTGCGTTCTTCAGGGATGCTTTCGAGACTTGCTCCGCCGCGCAGAACGGAGGCCAGATCCTTTTCGCAGTCATAAACATCGAGACCGATTCCGGAAAGGATGCCTGCTTCAAGGAGTTCCAGAAGGTCTTCAGTAGGAGAAATTTCGCCGCGTGCGATGTTGACGAAGACGGCTCCCTTTTTTACAAGACCAAGCATTTTCCTGTCGAGCATTCTGTTGGTTTTATCAGTCAGAGGAAGAGCGCAAACAAGGACATCTGCATTGCATAAAGCTTCCTCAAGGGATGCGTATTTGAAGCCGGGATATTTTGCGGCAAGACTTTCGTCGGGGCTTATATCGAAACCTGTGACGTTCATGCCAAGCCCGTGAGCTATATCCACTATCTGTCTGCCGATGCGTCCTGTTGCCAGAACCGAAAGATTGCGTCCTCTTATTTCCCGTCCCGTAAGTCCGTCGCGATGGAATGTGCTCATTGATTCCAGTTGAAGCGGCAGAATTCTCAGTAATGATGTCCAGAGAATCATCGCCTGTTCCGCGACTGCGCGGGCTGCGTATTCGGGCAGATAGGCGGCATCCACAGATTTACCGCATTCCCTGAAATAGGCGCTGACGTGATCGTAGCCGGTTGATCTTGTTATGACAGCATTGATTTTATCTATCCACGAGATAGGAAATTTTGACTGTGTTCTTGTTGATATTATGCCTGCAATAGGTTCAATATGATCGCTTTCCTGAATGCTTTTCCATGTGAAAAAGTACTTATGTCCTTTCGGAAGAAGCTTTTCCAGCTCTTCGGCCTCTTCCTCGAATGCTTCGTAGAATGCTGCGTCATACTCGTAACTCATGTGTCACCCTGATAGTTTGAGTTTAAAACTTAGACTGCCGGATGCTAAAGTCAAGAAATTCTTCTTGAATGATGATGTCAGACCTATATTTTAAATGTATTAACTATGGAAATAATGATTATGAAAGCAGTGATACTTGCCGGAGGACTCGGCACACGTCTGAAGAGTGTATCCGGGGATTTGCCCAAGCCTATGGTTCCTGTCGAGGGCAGACCTTTTCTGGAGCATCTGATGGAATGGCTTTCGCCGTCCGTCAGCGGCTTCATTCTTTCGACGGGCTACAGGGCGGAGCTCGTGAGCAGACATTTTTCATCGTCGTTCAAGGGGCTTTCTGTCGATTATTGCGTCGAGGACAGTCCTCTTGGTACTGGAGGAGCCATCCGCAAAGTATTTGAATCTTTCTCTGGTGAGCGTTTTTTTCTGATAAACGGCGACACATTTTTTGCAGTAAATCTGAAGAAAATGGCCTTGTCTCACATGCGAAGCGGATCGCTTATGAGCATGGCGCTGAAGCCGATGAAAAACTTCGAGCGTTACGGAAATGTTGGAATAAAAGATGGACATATATCCAGTTTCGAGGAGAAGCGTTTTGTGAGAGAAGGGCTTATCAATGGAGGAATCTACGTGCTTGAACGCAGTCTTGCAAAGTACTTTCCTGTGTCTGAAAAGTTCTCTTTTGAAAAGGACGTACTCGAAAAGCACATTGCAGATTTGGATATCAATCCTTTTCTTTCGGATTCCGCATTTATAGATATCGGAATTCCCGAGGATTATCTGTCCATCCGGGATAATGCCGCTATATTCAGATTATGATTCAAGTATCTTGCGCTTGAGCCTGCTCTTCGATATTTCTCTGATATGATCCGCGACAGCCTTGCCGAAAGTGTTTTCCAGCATTTTAAGATACGCAGGATTCTCAAAGTATTTATGAAAGGCATCGTCACGGAACTTTAGGACTTCTCTGGCGGATACATGTTTTGTCGGCAGCGGTTTGCATTCGTATGAATGCTGAGAAAATCCATGCCAGCAGTCCGGCAGTTCCCATTTGTTTTTGACAGCCAGCTCGTAAAGTTTGGAGCCGGGATAGGCCATTGAGGAGTAGAAGTTTGCGAACTCGCAATTGAGTTCCATCGCCATGTCCAGAGTCGCCTGCATGCTTGTCTGATCATCATCGGGAAGTCCGAATATATAGTTGCCTATGACTCTGATTTCATGTTCTCTGATAAGAGATACGATCCTCTTTATGTCGTTTACCCGCATCTGTTTGGATGCTCCGTCCCTGACTTTGGGATCTGCCGATTCTATGCCGAGCGCAAGCCAGTTGATCCCGGCTTTTTTCATAAGGGCAAGGTTGGATTCTTTTACGGTGTCGACTCTTGCGTAACACCAGATATTGAGATCCCATCCGTTGCGTATGATTCCCTCACAGATCGGAATGTAGTGAGATTCCTTGAGGACAAAAAGTTCATCTATGATCTTCAGATTTTTAACATGATACTTTTCGACAAGTACTTTGATTTCATCCAAAACCGCGTCTGTGCTTCTGTATCGTATGCCGGGTTTGCCGAATGGCGCGTTTATGCAGCAGAAGACGCAGTTGAAAGGACATCCAAGGCTCGTATAAATTGCTCCGTAGGGTTGACGATGTTCTATCTCATCGAAGCAATGCCAGTTGTGAGCTCTGTAAACCTGCATCGGCAAAAGATCCCATGCGGCGGTCGGGAGATATTTATCGAGATCGTCAATCAAGGGAGCCCGTTCCGTATGTCTGACTTTTCCGTCTTCTTTCCACCATAGACCGGGGATTGAAGTCCAGTCGTCTTTTCCTTCTTTAAGAAGTACAAGCAGTTTTTCAAGCGTCAGAGGTCCTTCGCCATCTATCACAAAATCAAGAGTTTCGCTTGTCAGAGTTTTTTCGGGCAGGGCGGAGGGATGCAGGCCGCCGACGGCAACCTTGAAGCTATTCTTCGCTGAAAGTTCCTTCAGGATTTTTCCTGAAATGCTCATATTCTGAGTCGAGGCTGACGGCTGTGATCCGTAAACTATCAGCGCTGCAAGTAAGGGAGAATAGGATGCTGTTCGGTCAGCCGTCTCTTTTGGACTTATATTTTCGGCGTTGGAATCGATTATGACGACGGAGAATCCTTTCTGTCTGAGATACGCACCTAGGACGGCGACCCAGAAAGGCGGTTCAATTGCCGCCAGATCCTGCCCGAGTCCCTGAAAAACCTGCTTGCGGTCTCCGGGATTTATAAGTACTATATCCGCTTTCATAGAAGCTCCAGAATCTGTTTGGTTCCGGCCCCGTAAAGCTCATGCAACTCTTCTCTCTGGCCAACTTCAAAAAGATATTTGTCCTCAATGCCGACAGCATGGAATTTTACATTCAACTGATGTTTGTTTATGAGGTTCATAATCAGGGAATCCAGACCGCCTTTGCCCTTGAATGCCTCCTCCCAGCTGATGATTTTCGGATACTGGGCAACTAATTCAGAGAGTTCTTTTTCATTTGGACTTTTGAGTCTGAAAATATCTAAAACATCCACCTTGTGAGTTTTTTTAATTTCTATAGCTTTTCTTGTCATGAAGCCTGTTGAGATAAGGAGGGTGTCCGAGCTTTTCGGAGTACTGCAAAAGCCTCTCGCAAAGTCTAAACTGCTGATATTGTCATAGAGATCGTGAGCCGGAGCGCCGTCAATTCTTATGTAAGTCAGTCCCTTGCCTTGCAGAGTCCAGTCTGCCGCTGCCTCCGTGCTTAGAGGGTCTGCCGGAGATATGAGTTCCATGTATGGAAGCGTCCGCATGATTGAGATGTCTTCGAGAGCCTGATGACTCGGGCCTGAGACCGCATAACTGAAGCCGGAGCCGAGTCCTAAAAGCGTGACATTAATTTTTCGGACAGTGCTGAGCAAGGCAAGATTAACTCTGATCTGTTCGTAACATCTCATTGTTATGAAAGGAGCAATCGCATACGCATATACTTTGAATCCTTCAAGAGCCAGGCCGCTTGCAAGATTGATCAGATTCTGCTCTGCTATTCCGGCGTTTATGAAACGTTCCGGAAAATCATGGCGGATTTTGTCAAGAGCGGGGGCTCCGCAGTCGGCTGTGAGGAAAAAAATACTTTTATCTTCGCTCATCGCTGCATGTATGCGGTTTATAAACGCGTCGCGCATATAGCGCGGTTTTTTATCAGGA
>JAKJHH010000229.1 GCA_022703965.1 Verrucomicrobiota bacterium | reverse complement strand
CGCCTAATTCTACCGCTTCAAAGCTGATGCCGCGAGTCCCAGCTAATTATTCATACCATCTCCTTTTTTTACCAGGCGACTGCCTTGATGTTCATGCCTTCTTTTACTCCCTCAAGACCTTTAGGAGAATTGGCTATTTCGACGAATTCCTTAGACCAGTGATCAATAATAATTTCAGCATGACGGTACCATGTCAGCGAGGCAAGGTCAATTACAGCGCCGTCGCCTACTTCCCTGTCCGTGTACATGCAGATAATTTTGCCTGTGGCTGAATCCACGATTTTCCCCTCAATCGCAACCGATCCCTTGTTAGCCATGGTAAGAAGTCCGAAGCCGGGAATAAAGAATCCGGCAGTATTTTCCACGGCGTTCAGAAAGGGTTTTGAAGGCACAAGTTCAACTACTGCAAGTTCAAGATAAAGCGTATGCTCTCCGGGAGCGGATACGAGCATGAAACGTTTCTTTTTGTCATGCAGGATGGCACTCATGAAAGAATTTTCGGTATAGCGCGCAATGGTTTCGCAGTCCTTCCGGGGATCGGAAACAAGCTCTCTTGTGTTGACCTGAGCCCACCATGACTGTTTCATAAGCCTGGAGGTATCAACGCGGCTTACAATTATCTTATTGTAAGAATCCCATTTTACGCCGGGAGCAGTCCAGAAACGATTTACAGGACAATCAGCCTTCTGAACTCTGAGCTTGTCATGATCAGGCAGAAAATCAGTCATCGGAGCCGGATCTGGCCGGAGCTCCTCCTGAATCGTTGAACAAGCTGAAATAAACGATACAATTAGTACAAGAAGCGGACAAAAAACAAAAAGTCTCATCTTATCAAACTCCCTTAAAAAAACAGGAGTGAAAAAAACTACTCCTGAACTTCTTTTATTGATACTTCTATATTGAACCTGAAATCGTTAAATTTAAACGGTATCAGCATCCATGTACAGGATTTAACTCCCTGAACCTTAGGCTCATCTTTCATGAAAACACTGGGAGGCGCAATCTTGATCTTTCCAAGCTTTGCCGACGCGGAACCTGAAATCATGTTGATTATTTCCCCGAAGGCATCTTCAAGATCGTTGTCATTTTCGACATCTTCGCCTTGGAAATTTTTGACGATAAACTTTGCGGGAGCACGTCCCATAGTCATGAGAATCTGACCTTTGAATTCGCCAGAAAGACTTATTGTGCCGATTATGTCATATTCAGGACTTTCACCGATACGGCGCACAGCAAGAGAGCCGCAGCGCTCAACCTCGGTTTTGCACATAGTCCTGAACGTTTCTTCGGTCGCATTTATAAAAGGATTGACAAAGTCAGCCTTTATATGCTCAACTTTCATATACACCCCACGCCTAAGCCCCCCGTTTTAAGGGCATGTTAACGTATAACGAAGTTTTGGAGTATTTTCAAGCCCGCATCCTGACTTTTTTCAGGATGGAATTGTGTAGCAAAAACATTTCCGGCACCAAGCGCCGCCGCGAAATCGAGTCCATAGGAACAGGAAAGCGCAGTTATTGACGAATCTTCCGGCTTTACATAATATGAGTGGACAAAGTAGAAGAACTCGCCGTCATGTACCGATTCGAGTTCTTTTCTCTTCTGAGTGACTTTAACGCTGTTCCAGCCGATGTGCGGAACTTTTAGTCCGTTACTGGGGAATTTTACTGATTTGCCTTTAAAGATGCCAAGACCTTCAACGCCGGGAGCTTCTTCGCTGGCCTCCATAAGCATCTGCATACCGAGACATATGCCTAACAGAGGTTTCCCTGCCGCAACGGCATCTTTTACCGGCTGAGCCAGATTTCTGGAGTAAAGATTCTCCATTCCGTCGCCGAAGTTTCCGACTCCGGGCAGAATCACAGCATCCGCTTTCTTTATGGAAGCGGCATCGCTGCATATTTCTATTTTCCCGCCGACATGCTCAAGAGCCTTGAGCACGCTAAGCAGATTTCCCATTCCGTAATCTATGAGGGCAATCATTTTTATTCCATTTTCCGTTTTTACTCTAAGTGAGTCAAGGAATGTTTTCCGAGCGGGAATACGTTAAAGCCTTTCTTATAGAGCGCTTCATGATCAAGGATATTTCTTCCGTCGAAGATGAAACTCGGCTTTTCCATAAGGCTGAATATCTTGTCGTAATCCAAACTTTTGAAAAGCTTCCAGTCGGTGATCAGAGCTATTGCGTGAGCTCCCTTGACCGCTTCATAAGGATCGTTCACGTATTCTATTTTTCCCTTGCAGCCTTCCAAATCTTTTTTCGCGCTGGGAAGAGCTTCAGGATCGAATATCGCAAGTTCCGCCTTTTCATCAAGCAGCCACTTTGAAACATAGATAGCGGGAGCCTCGCGGGTATCTCCGGTGTCAGCCTTGAAAGCAAAGCCGAATATCGCGATTTTCTTACCGGCTACTGTATTGAACATGTTGGATATGATCTTGTTGACGAAGTTGCGTTCCTGACAGTCATTCATCTTTATAACCTGTTCCCAGTACGCAGCCACTTCGGGCAGATTGTAGTGTTCGCAGAGATAAACCATATTCAGAATGTCCTTCTTAAAGCAGGAACCTCCGAAACCGACGCCCGCTTTCAGGAACTTGGAACCGACTCTGCTGTCCATTCCGACTGCCTTGGATACTTCTGTGATATCAGCATCGGTTTTCTCGCAAAGCATTGATATGCTGTTGATTGATGAAACTCTCTGAGCAAGCATCGCGTTGGCGACCAGCTTGGAAAGCTCGCTGCTCCAGACGTTTGTGCGGAGGATTCTATCCTGCGGAACCCAGTGGGCATAAACGGAAGCCAGCTTTTCGAGAGCGGCTCTTCCTGATGCTGTCTCCATACCGCCGATGAGCACTCTATCGGGCTTCTCAAGATCTTCTATTGCAGTGCCTTCAGCCATAAACTCAGGATTTGAAAGAACTTCAAAATTCAGTCCCTTGCTGTTGGACTGGAGAATTCTGTGCATTGCCTCTGCGGTTCTGACAGGAAGTGTACTTTTTTCGATGACGATTTTATCGCTTTCAGCGTGTTCAACGATAAAACGCGCTGTCTTTTCCCAGTACTGCAAGTCGGCCGCTTTACCTGCCCCGATACCGAATGTCTTAGTCGGAGTATTCACGCTTACGAAAATAAGTCCGGCTTCGCGAACTGAAGCTGCTACATCGGTTGTGAAGAAGAGATTACGATTTCTCGCACGCTTTACAACAGCGTCAAGTCCTGGCTCATAGATCGGAAGCTTGTCCGAATTCCATGCATTGATTCGCTCAGGGTTTATGTCTGCGACTATAACCTTTATTTCAGGACACTTGTCTGCTATAACCGCCATTGTCGGACCGCCTACATAACCGGCTCCGATACACAAAATAACATTGTCATTAGTTTTTGATGCCATGACTTATCTCTTGTCCTTTCGAGTCTGAAATTTAAATCATCACAGAGTGAAAATATCATCTTAAAGCTGTTTTTACAATCCTGCTGGCGCATTATTTGAGACTCAATGTCCTTTCTGACGCCAAAATAAAAACGCAGACTTGAAAAAAAGCCTCAGAAGACTATCTTAATTCTTAATAATAGACTGGAAACTGTACGTTCAAATGTTTGACAGTATCATAAAATTCCTCAAAGGGGACAAGACTCCCAAGGACGGCCTCACACAAAAACAGCGCGAAGCCATCGTGGATCTTCTCATTGTAGCAATGTATGCCGACAAGAACTCTGTTCTGGCGGAAAACGACACTGTCATAGCCCAGATTGAAAAGCTCGACTGGGATTCAGGTATATCGATTGAACTATATATAGACACCTCCACAAGCCGCGTCAGAAATGCAATAAAAGACGAAGCCGGAACTGAAAAGTTCATCCTTGAAATAGGCTCTCGTCTGGAGACACGCGCGGCAGCCGAAAAAGCCATGGGAATCTGCTCTACTGTCGTCAAAATGTCCGGCAAGAACGGCGAAGATTTCCTCCGCAAGACAGAATCTCTTCTCATTCGCTGACACCATATAAAAACAGTCGCGCATAGACTTTTATCTCTCTGACGTTATATTAAGAAAACTTGATATGACACCAAAGGTCAAAAATGCCGTCAAACACAATAGAAGCAATTCAGATAAACAGTCTTGCACTGCCGGAAATCAAAGCAGCGTCGGAACTCAGTCCCGACCTGCTTCGTGACGAATCGAAAATGCAGGGCAAAGCCGATTTCGCCTCATTCCCGTCTTCCACCGAGGAAACGGCGGCGCTGATGAAATGGGCCACTGAAAAACAGATGAAAGTCACTGTTTCCGGCGGCAGAACAGGCATCGCAGGCGGAGCGGTACCGGACGGCGGGCTTCTCGTCTCACTCGGAAAACTTCAGAAAATCAGCAAAGCCGAAACAGATCAGAACGGCGAAACTTTTATAAACTGCGGCTCAGGAGTACTCCTTTCGGAACTTCAAAATTATCTCAGAATAACAAAATCTCCCTGCTTCTTCCCTCCTGATCCGACGGAAACAAGCGCGACAATCGGCGGCATGGTCTCCTGCAACGCATCCGGAGCTCATACATACGCCTACGGACCTACAAGAAATTATGTGCGTGCAATTATCGTTGTACTTGCGGACGGCTCCGTTCTCAAGCTCAGAAGAGGCGAAGCAAAAGCAGGAAAAGATAATTCTTTCATACTGAAAAAAGCGGACGGCACACAGATAAAAGGGCATATTCCGACATATACGCAGCCGAATACAAAAAACGCGGCAGGTTATTACAGCGGAAATGAAATTGATCTTGTCGATCTCTTCATCGGTTCAGAAGGAACTCTCGGAACCATCACGGAAACGGAACTCAAACTCATTCCGGTACCGGAAAAACAGTTCAATGCAATGTTCTTCCTCTCCTCGGAAACAGCGGCGATAGAACTTACCTGTCTGCTCAGAGAAGAAAAATCCGTGGACATAAGCGCGATCGAATACTTTGACCCGGGCGCACTGAATCTGTTAAGAAAACGCAGAGAAACAATGAAAGCCGCCAGCATGGTTCCACCCGGTATGCCGGAAAATCCAGGAACAGCCGGAATATATATAGACGTGGACTGCACAAACGCCAACGTCAAAGAAGCAGCTGAAAAAATCATTGAGGCAGGACAAAAACTCAAGTCCGGCAAAGTACTTCAGACATGGGCAGCCTTCGACCGCGACGAACGCGAAAGACTCCGCAAATTCCGTCACGCCCTACCGGAAACAGTGAACTCCATAATCGGCGAACGCAAGAAAAAGCATCCTCAGATAACCAAACTCGGAACCGACATGGCAGTGCCGGATCAGTATCTCTCCGACATCATGAAAATATACAGGGAAACTCTCGAAAGCAATTCTCTGGAGTTCGTAATTTTCGGACACATCGGAAACAATCACGTTCATGTGAATATTCTGCCGTCCAATCCTGACGAATACATGACAGGCAAAAAACTCTACGGTAGCTTTGCGGCGCAGGTACTTTCGATGAAAGGTTCGGTATCAGCGGAACACGGAATCGGACGCCTGAAAAAGAACTTCCTTGAAATGATGCTCGGCAGCAAAGGCATAGAGGAAATGAAAGCTCTTAAAAAGATTTTCGATCCGGATAATCTGCTCGGCCAGGGCATTCTGTTTTAATCAAAAATTTCCTGACTTCGAGTCCCTGAAAATTTACTCAGCTCAAAACAGGCATGAAAAAAAGTCTGCAAAGGATGAGTTTTTCTATATTGAAACTGCCGCTTCAAAGGTCTATATTTAGCTTAATTATAGCAATTTGAGCGAATTTTATTATAAGAAGCTGATAAACAAGGAAGAAGACGGAAATGAAAAAAGTTCTTGAAAACACCAGGGAACTGATCGGCAACAACGAAGAGCGTATCAGAGAGCTGATACCTTACGCCGACAGCGACATCTCGTTCTATCGTGCCTCAATCCATAAAGTTCAGAACGCAATCATTGCGCTCGCAAAGGACAGCTCATCGAAGTTCCTCATGGTTCTCGCCGACAAGGCGGACGGAGTCATGGCAAAATTCGACGGCGAACAGATCGGCGACAACGGAATCTTCGCCAAGAAGTGCGGTCTCAACGAGGCAAACGCAGAAGTTATCAGAGGCCTCTTCCCCTGGACAAATCCAGTATCGCTCAGAA
>JAKJHH010000228.1:5916-6157 GCA_022703965.1 Verrucomicrobiota bacterium | reverse complement strand
GTTGCGGTGCAAGCTCCTGAAGGTCTTTTATGTAGTCCTCTCCACTTGGGTTTTCAATGTCTTTAATTATTTCGTCAGCGTCACGGGAGGAAACTTTCTTGAGCAGAAATCTCCTGAACTCCTTGATTTCAGTTCCGGAAATCGCACCGTCGGCATGCATCACAGCTCCGAAAAAGGAGCTGAAACAGCGGCGTATTTTGATTTCAGGAGCGTTTTTGTCGCGCAGAAAAACAAAATCAAC
>JAKJHH010000228.1:258-5850 GCA_022703965.1 Verrucomicrobiota bacterium | reverse complement strand
ATTCCGGAATATATTTCCGGCGTTTTTTATGCCTGTATTTATTTTTTCAATGACGTCCATAAAACCCCCATGACGAGCTCAAGATAAACTCTATCATTTTGCAGGAAGATTGAGAACCTTGCGCATGAACTCCTCGCCCTTCATGTAGCCGAGCGAACCTTGAGGAGCAAGTCTTTCGGAATAACTCATGACGGAATCCGGCTTGATGTGAGGACCGCAGATCGCAACCGGAACCGGAGTTCTGGTGTGCTTACGTATCTTTACCGGAACCGGATGGTCAGGCAGAACCGCGAAAGTATAGCCCTTGCCTTCAAGAGCGCTCATGACAGGAGCCACTATTTTGTTCTCGAAATCAGAAATCGCACGCATCTTGAGATTTACGTCTCCCATATGCCCGCACTCGTCGATAGCCTCGACATGAACATAAACAAGATCATGATTTTCAGCGGCTTTAATAGCAGCTTCAGCCTTGCCTGCGTAGTTTGTATCGAGGAAACCTGTGGCTCCTTCAACATATATGACATCAGACTTGGCGCACTTGGCGATGCCGAAAATCACGTCCACAGCACTTATCACAGCGGCAGTCTTTCCATTGTACTTTTCGCTGAAAGGCTGGAAATGCGGCTTTTTGCCAGGACTCCACGGCCATATCGAATTAGCCGGAGCCTCTCTCTTCGCGTTGAGCGGATGCGCCTGAAGGAAAACTGCCGTGTCCTTCATAAGTTTATGCAGGAATTCAACAGTATAGACGGCTTCCTTCGAGTCATCAAGAGTGGAGAGCTTCAGATTGTCAATGTGCTCGTCCTGTGATGAGTCCGGCTTGAAGTAGTCGACATTAGCAGAGAACTTCTTTCCGTGCAGGACAAGAAGATTTCTGTAGCTGACGCCTGGATGGAAAGTGACGTCGTCTGTTCCGAATTTTTCCTGAAGCTCTTTCATGAGAACAGCGGAAACTTCCTTTTCGAGGTGTCCGGATGAATAGTCCTTGAGAATTCCGTCAATGACAGTCACCAGATTGCAGCGCCAGGCGATGTCGTCTTCGGCGAGATTTATTCCCTGACCGACAGCTTCAATGGGGCCTCTGCCGGGATAGCATTCAGCAAGACTGTAACCGAAAACCGACATATTGGCGGCATCGGATGATGTAGGAAAGCCCTCGGGCAGAGTCAGAAAAGTGCCTGAAGCGCCGTGAGCGGCAATGGAATCCATGTAAGGAGTCGGAACAGCTTCAAGCGGAGTTTTCCCGCCGAGCTCGGGAAGCGGATCATCGGCCATGCCGTCCGCAAGGAAAATAACAGCTTTATTCATTATTATTGTCTTCTTCCAATGATATCACTGCGCCTTCCCGTGCGGGTAGCAGGATACTGATTATAAGTTTGCCCGCCTCCGGAAATGTAGAAGACATCTTTCCTCCGTTCAGTTCCACCATGTATTTGGCGGCGGAGAATGAAAGTCCCGATCCGACATTTGCTATCGGAAAGGCGAAAGGCTCGAAAATCGACTCGGCAGAATCCAGTTTGAAAGGGAACTTATCAACTTCAAGTATGATGTCTGCAACTTCTCCAGTGAGTCCCTTCTGCTTTGCGGTAATCAAACAAGTCGACTTGCCGGCGGTAATCTCGACAAGTTCATTAAGCATGAGATTGAATATTTCACGGAGATGAGAAGAATCACAGTAGATTTTGACAGAAGAACCAACCTGATTGCTGCATGTCACCTGAAGAGGCACGGCACAGGAAGCCTTCTGCGACACAAGATCGCTTATGACATCGTCAATCAGAGGCGCGACCTGATACTGGGCAGGAGAAGGCATACCGCCCTGAACCTCACTGCTGCGGTTTGCGAGAAGCAGGAATTTCTTGACCAGCGACTGCATTCGCTCAAGACTTCTGCGGACATCGACCAGAGCGTCCATTGAAATTTTGTCAAGACTGCCTGCCGCCCTGGTTTCTATGAACATGATGTTTCCGAAAAGCACGCCGAGCATATTATTGAAGTTGTGAGATACACCGGCGGCGATTCTTGCGATGGCGGCATTACGCTTTTCCTCCATGGCTATTTTCAGCATGTTTTCACGCTGTTCAGTCATGCGGCGCAGCTGTACGTTTGTCTTGACTCTAGCTATAAGTTCCTTATGATTGAAAGGCTTTGTCACGAAATCCACAGCCCCTGAGTCGAAAGCTTTAAGCTTATCCTGAATGGCATCCAGCGCAGTGATGAATATTATCGGAATGCTTTTGGTCGCAGGATCGTTCTTGAGTATTTTGGCTACATCGAAGCCGTCCATTTCAGGCATCATGATATCAAGAAGGATCAGCTCAGGCTGAAGTCTTGAGGCAAATTCTATGCCTTCATAACCCGATGAAGCGGCAAACACTTCATAGTCCGGAGGTGAAAACGCATTTATGACGAAGCTCCTGTTCAAACTGGAGTCGTCTATAACGAGAATCCTCGCGGCCGGACGGAAACTGACCACGCCCTGAAGCCCCTTCTGATTGTCATCCATAAGATAAGTCTCTTTAGTTTATTCACGGTAAGATATTGACTTATAAGGGAAAATTCAAGTCGCATATGGAATGAATTCCATCCGCTTCCTTCGTAAACAGGCTTTTGAAAATCAGAAATAATCGCTCCTTTCATTTCAAGATGCGCCTGATAGCGTATATATTTAAAGAAATAGTTACAGGGAAAAATTAATGATAAAGATTCTTACAGTCATAGGAGCCCGTCCGCAATTCGTAAAGGCGGCTGCCGTTTCATCAGTCTTTGCCGAAAAAGGAAGCGATGTACAGGAAATCCTTGTCCACACAGGACAGCATTACGATAAAGACATGTCGGAAATCTTCTTCAATGAACTTCATATTCCCAAGGAGAAGTACAACCTCAACATCGGTTCCGGTTCACATGGCGACCAGACCGGACGAATGCTCTCGGCTCTTGAAAAGGTCGTAATGGATGAAAAACCGGACATGCTTCTCATTTACGGCGACACCAATTCAACTCTTGCCGGAGCTCTTGTCGCGTCGAAACTTCATATTCCCTGCGCTCATGTCGAAGCAGGAATGCGTTCCTTCAACCGCATGATGCCGGAGGAAATCAATAGAGTAGTCTCTGACCATGTCTGTCAAATTAACTTCTGTTCCTGCGATGTCGCCATGAAAAACCTTGCCAACGAAGGACGCGCCCATACCGGAGTTCTTGTCGGCGATGTCATGTATGACTGCGCGCTCAAGTTTGCCGGGCTTGCGGCAAAGCTTTATGCTCCTTTTGAAAAGTTTCAGGTCAAAGCTGGAAACTACGTACTCATGACCTGCCACCGCGCAGAGAACACCGATGATCCCGAGCGCCTGAAATCAATCATAAACGCAGCAGGAAAACTTTCCGCCGAAATGCCCGTACTCTTCCCGATACATCCGAGAACAAAGAATTTCATCGAAAAATACTCTCTGACAGTCCCAGAAACACTGAAACTTGTTCCGCCTGTCGGTTATCTTGAGATGGTGCTTCTCGAAAAGTCGGCAGGTCTTATTCTGACTGACTCTGGAGGAGTACAGAAGGAAGCCTTCTTCTATGATGTCCCCTGCGTCACGATGCGCGATGAGACAGAATGGGTTGAAACCGTGGAATGTGGTTGGAACATCCTTACAGGTGCATCATACGAAAAAATTCTTGATACATCCCTTAATTTTCTTAAAAAGAAACCTGCGAAATCAGGAAGGGCTCCCTACGGAGACGGTCATGCTTCGGAGAAAATTCTTGCCGGAATAAAAAACTATCTGAAAAAATAAAGAAGCCTAACTTCATTTTCTTGACATAAAGAAGATTGGAAACTAGCTTATAGCACTTGAACAGGCGGTTCCTTCTGTCTAAGGAATGCAGCCGGGCTTAAAAGCAGCGGAATGGTCAATCCCGCGGGACTGGAAACAAGTCCGCGGGATTTTTTGTCGTCAAATTTCAGGGGTTTACAGATGAATCAGCTTCAAAAGAAAAAAGAAAATGTTGCGCTGCTCTCAATTCTTTCCAACACATTCCTAATGCTCGCCAAGATCGTCACAGGAATAATGACCGGCTCCGTATCAGTGATATCGGAAGCAGTACACTCGGCAGTTGACCTTTTCGCGTCGATGATAGCTTTTTTTGCCGTAAGAATGTCCGGACAACCGGCGGACGAGGATCATCCTTACGGGCACGGCAAGATAGAAAACATCTCCGGCTTTGTCGAAGCGATTCTGATTTTCGGGGCGGGCTTCTGGATTGTCTATGAATCTGTCCACAAACTGCTACACCCTGCCCCAATGGACAGCACATTTCCAGGTCTGCTGGTGATGGGAATATCCGTAATTATGAACCGTCTTGTCTCTGCAAAACTCATGAAAGTCGGCGAGGAAACGGATTCAGCCGCACTCATTGCCGATGCATGGCATCTCAAGACCGACATATGGACATCAGCCGGAGTCTTCGCGGCAATGGCGGCTATAACGCTGGGAAGATACATATTCAGCGTCAATCTTGAGTGGATAGATCCTCTTGCCGCCATAGCGGTCTCAGTAATGATCCTGAAGGCGGGATGGCACCTGACAATAGAAGCCGGACGCGATCTGCTTGATGCCCGTCTCCCCGAGGAGGAATATAAATGGATTTACGACTGCATCACAACGGAACGGAATGGCTATCACGGAATCCATAAACTCAAAACCAGAAAAGCCGGAGCCATACGTTTTGTCGAATTCCACATGCTGGTTGACGATGACATGACTGTCGAATGCGCTCATGCAATGACCGATGATATAGGACATCTCATCAAAGCCAGATATCCCGGAACCCAGGTAAATATTCATATAGAGCCCAAAGCTCACGCTAAAACCCGGAAAATCCATACACTCCATCCGCCAAGAGTTTAAGGAACGGGTTTGATTATCTCTATTATAGAATAATACTCGTTCTTATAGCGGACAAGACATCTGCTCCCCATACGACTCTGAAGGTGTGTTGCATAGTGAGCCGAAGCAAAAATCCATTTGATCCCGTTTTTATCAGCAAGCGCAAAAAGACTATTGTAATCCTCTGCAAAAACACTCTCTAGAATTTTCTTAGTTTCCTGACGGGCATAAGGAGTGAGACCTATTTCATCTTCCTCCAATGACAAGCCTTGTCTGAAGCTGGCAAACTTCATATGCTGAGACATTGTTTTGTCCAGATAGAGAAAGCGATCCTTCGCCGGAGTATTATTCTTAGCCCAGAGAACAGCAGTATCGAAATTAGTAGAAAGTGAATCCGAAAGTGAAGCCACAAAGCGGTTTGCCAATTTCCACGACCCAAGTCCTGCCGTGGCATCCATGAAACATGCTCCTGCGACAAAAATACCTCCGGTAATAAGAGACCAGCAAAGAATAAGTAAACTTAACGCATATCCGCATAAACGGAAAACACGGGGACTCTTGTAATACCTCGAATACACAATAATGCCAAGCGCCAGAATGCTTGTTATGATGGCAAGCAGATAAGAGCGGAATTCAATATTCTGCACAGAGGGAAACAGATAAGAACTCATAAGAGGATAATATATGAGTCCTTTGGTTTTTGCCACACCAC
>JAKJHH010000228.1:0-235 GCA_022703965.1 Verrucomicrobiota bacterium | reverse complement strand
AAGCCGCTGGCAAAAAGCAGAACTCTGTCAATTCTCTTAATTACATAAAAAATGTGAGAGTAACCGAGATTGTCGAATATCAGAAGAGCCGAGATTGTACACAGAAAGGACGCCGCGAAAAATCCGAAGAAAAATCTATACATTATAAGCTCATTTTTTGAGCCCATCAGTCTGCGTATGTATATAAGATAAAGGAACGCAAGAAGGGAGGGGATGTAAAAGAAGACCTTAAGCG
>JAKJHH010000227.1:5876-6188 GCA_022703965.1 Verrucomicrobiota bacterium | reverse complement strand
GGAAGCGGGCAGAAATGAATTTCTGCACTCATACTTTTTTCTTACTGCTTCTTTACCTGATTCAAGGTTTTATTTCTGAATTCATATGCGGAGACAGCCGCCTTTTCAGACTCGGCAAAAACATCGGAGCCGTATTTTTTGACAATCTGCTTTTTCATCATGAAATTATAGCCTTCATAATAGCGTGATTTCGCGAGAGGAAGAAAACTTCCTTCCGAAGTATGATTGACGTAAATCTTATACTTATCCATCATGATGGCCTTGTAGTCGTAAAACCATTCCGGATTGCTGTTGCCCCATACTTTTATCTCT
>JAKJHH010000227.1:304-5866 GCA_022703965.1 Verrucomicrobiota bacterium | reverse complement strand
CCACAAAAGTTTTCTATCCAGCCCATAGCGGCTCCGCGCAGGTAATCTACGGGAAGAATCCACAGCAAAATAACAATCGGCAGAACAGGCAGAAGAATCCATAGCGATTTCACAAAATAAGACGACTGAAATTTCATAAAACACCCTCCTGCTTCAAAAATAAAGCGAACTGAATTGAATGCAAGTCCGAAAACTTAGCATTAAATGCAAGAATCAGATAAGAGGACTTGAAAAAGCCATCTTCGCGGAAAATTGTTATGCTACTGAATCCGAGCAGCCTAACAGGGAAATGAAGGGGAAAGCAAAAATGGATCGCTATCTGATCAATACAGAAAAAAAACTGAACCTTGATAAGTTCGACGCAGACGAGACCTCAAAGTGTCCCGGCGGCAAGGAAGAGGCAAAAGAGCGTCTCGTAAAAATAAAAAAGGAAATCTACGAACATCAGGAACTTTTCTACGCTGAACGCAAGGCAAAAATGCTGATAGTGCTTCAGGGGATGGATACATCGGGCAAGGACGGCACGATACGCAATGTTTTCGAAGGTGTCAATCCTCAAGGCGTCAGCGTGGTGTCCTTCAAATCTCCGAGCAGCGAAGACCTCTCCCACGACTTCTTATGGAGAGTCCACAAACACAGTCCGGAAAAAGGTCAGATAGTCATATTCAACCGCAGCCATTACGAGGACGTACTGATAGTAAGAGTCCACAATCTCTGTCCTGAAAAAGTCTGGTCGAAACGCTACGAACACATCCGCAACTTTGAAAAAATGCTGGCTGATGAAGGAACCGCGATCCTGAAATTCTACCTGCACATCGACTACGAAGAACAGAGAAAACGTCTGGAATCCAGAATCAAGGATCCCCAGAAACACTGGAAACTCAGCGCATCCGACATTCCGGAAAGAAAACTCTGGAAGGAATATCAGAAAGCTTATGAAGACGCAATAGGCGAAACCAGCCGCAAGTATGCCCCCTGGTATATTGTCCCGTCAAACAATAAGTGGTACAGAAATCTTGTAATAAGCAGTGTAATCAGGGATACATTGAAGGGGTTGAAGTCCGAATTCCCCAAGCCCTCCTTCAAGGTCAGCGAAATGCAGAATGAACTTGATAAAACCTGATTCCCAGTGACAGGGAACTTACAGGGTGTATATTAAGGCGGCAAGAGAAGCGCAACTCTAAACGCGCCCGTCAGTGGGATGACGGAAAAAATCTAAGAAGAATCACATTCAGGAGAAGAACTTTGAACAGCAGAAACATTTCACAGCCAAGATGGAAAATCGAGCTGGGGGCAGCAACCGACAAGGCTGTAAAACAGACAGCGGATCAGGATAACAGGAAAATATGGATAACCGGGCATCGCAATCCTGACACCGACAGTATCGCCTCGGCTTTCGCTTATGCCGAACTGAAAAAAATAATGGGAAGCGAAAACGTCTTCGCTGCGGCTCCGGGTCTGGCATCCGCAAAAACAGAGTTCCTTTTCAAAAAGTTTGCCACCACCCTGCCCCCTGTCATCAACGATGTTTCACCCAAACTCAAAGATATCATGAATCCGACTCCTCCGGTAGCAAAACTCGAAGACAGTCTGCTTGAGGTAATGGACATGCTTCAGGAATCGCGTCAGTACAGAATCCCGGTTGTCGGCAAAGAAGGCGAATTCAGCGGAATGATAAGCCTTTTTGACATGGCTGACAGACTTTTCCAGAAGCCCGGAGCTCAGGGTGTCGGCGGAGGAGGCCGCAGTCTGATAGGCCGTGAAATCATGGCAAGTTTAAATCTTGCGGCAACAACTCTCAACGCCGATATTCTCTGCGGAGAAAATCTCGACGAAATCGAAACCTTCGACATATACGTCGGAGCAATGAGCACCGAAAGACTGAAATCGTTGCTCAGTCGAAAGAGGAGACGCAACAAGCTAGGTCTCATCGTCGGCGACCGTTACGATGTGCACAAGCTTGCCGTAGACATGAAAATTCCGCTTATGATTATCACAGGACACTCCGAAACATTCTCGGAACTCATCAATCAGGCAAAGAAAAACGGAACCGCCATACTCAGAACCCCCTTCGACTCGGCAACCACGGTGCGACGTCTGAAATTCAGCTCTCCAGCCTCTCTGATGCTCAACAAAGAAGTGCAGAAGTACTCGCCGGAAGACAAAATCAAAGACGTAATATCCTCTGTCATGAAGTCGCTGGATGACGTATTTCCTGTTGTCAGTCAGGACATGAAACTGGCTGGAGTCATCACAAAGTACGACTTCGAAAAGGAAGCTCCGGTAAGCCTGATCCTCGTTGACCACAATGAACTGGATCAGTCCATTCAGGGCGCAAACTCAGTACCTGTAGTAGAAATAGTTGACCATCACAGAATCGGAATATCTCCGACAGACGTGCCCATCAAAATCACAAGCGACATTGTCGGCAGCACATGCACAATGATCACTGAAAAATTCCGACAGAACGGCTTCCGTCCAAAGAGAGGCACTGCCGGAATCCTGATGGGCGGCATAGTGTCAGACACCCTTTGTCTGCGTTCTCCGACAACAACGGAAAGAGACAGACAGGCATTGAAGTGGCTTGAGAAGATCGCGGGATGTGAATCCGAAGAACTTTACAAGGAGCTCATGGGCGCCGGTTCTATCGTCGCAACCAAGCAGCCGCTGGAAGTACTTTCCGCCGACAGAAAAGACTACAGCGCGGGCAAGTATAAAATCGCGGTGGCGCAGGTCGAAGAATCCGGCTTTGAAAACTTCTCGACACGCAAAGCAGAACTGCTTGAAGCACTCAAGGAACTCGTCAGTGAGGACGGCCTGGACTTCTTCGGACTTCTGGTCACGAACGTCATCCGTGAAACCTCCGTCATGCTTGCAGCAGGACGTCACAACATAATGGAAAACTTGCCGTGGCCGGCACTGGAACCGAATCTCTATGAACTTGAAGGTGTCATGAGCCGTAAAAAACAGCTCCTGCCCAAACTTCTGAAAGTAATGGAAGATACCGTCTGAAAAACGTTTTACCAAAAACTGCGGTCTATATCCGCTTGATACACCGCAGTTAAAAGAACTTTTACAGAGTTTGTTTTAAACAGAAAACAAATGTATATTCAATACGGAAGGGAATAACTGTATTCTAAGGGACAGTGATTTCATACTCGCTATTTTACCGGGGGGGACAAATGCTTAAAACGGGAAAAGAGCTATGGGTCATCAGAAGAGCAGTATGTATGCGGACAAAGCTGAATCGGCAAGCAGCTTTGACGGGGAAGCAACAGACAAGTCACAAAGATATCACCTTAAAGAAACCAGGACGAATGTCTACAAGGCACTACATTCGATACCTAAAAAGATTCACAAGAAGGCGACCGAGACCAGAATGAGTCTGCATTACACTTTGACAAGCATGACTCAGCTAGTCAAACAGGCAAATAAGCAGCAATTCCAGAAAGCCCGGGAAAAAAAGAACCTGAAACACACAGTACTGCTGATAATATCAGTGCTTCTCATTCTCGGCGCATGCGGATTCATCCTTTATCTCCTGTGCAATTCCTTTGCCTTCTGTGCAAAATAAAGCCCATTTCAGGAGTTCTGCCGATTAAATAAGCCAAGAGGACAGCAAAGCTCAATTGAAAAAAACGCAAACACAGCTTAGATTGTATGTTTACGAGAAATTTTTGAAAACAACCTTTGGTGTAAAATGGCTGCTGTGAATATGGAAGAGCTCTTGTTGCAGGCTGCAGGGTCCGAGGCTGACGAAGCCGCCGGTAAACTGCTCGAAAAATTTAATGCGGACGGTAAAATCGCTCCGGAATACGTTGAAAAGATAGAACTCGCACTTGATGCATGGGGCGCAAGTATTGAGGAATCCGAGAAAAAAGCAAAATTCTGTATGGGGCTTGCCCTCCTCGATATGCCGGATTCAGCCAAGCTCCGCAATGCGCTGAGCTCGGCAGTAAAGAAACTTCTCCCCCCCTACCTCGCGAAACAGGGACTTACAAGAGCCATCGGCATCAGAGACACAGCTACTTCAATTCCAGAAATCATCGCACGCTTTAACAGACTCTTTAAGATCAAACTCGGAGCTGTTGTATATCTCCCTACAATGAAGATGTGGGGCAAAATACAGATCATCGACGAATTTGCGCCCTCAGCCGGAATTTCATCCATCACCGGCACAACCACATCTTCAGTTCCGCTCCAGACAGTCATTTCAACAGCCTTCCTCTTTGACCATCATCCTGACATGTCCATCCTCGTCAAGCCCGATAAGAGGAGTCTGTTCCCCTCATCAAGATACAGAAAAATTTTCAAATCAGCAGCACTTACTGAAATCACTGACGAGCAGCTCAGAGAAATTCTTATTCCTTCGCTCACCGGAGTCGATAAGCTTTCACCCGAAAAATTCGAGGAATGGTGGGTTTTCGAGGAAGAAACCGTCAGCCGCGCAAATGCCGGCGTAAGACCTCCCTACGATGCCAGAAGCATTCAGGAACTCCATGTTCTTCTTCTCGCATGCGAAAACAGCGGTCTGGAAATCAGCCCTGAAGGAGCCGAAAAGCTTGCCAGATTCTTCACCAATCTCAGAACTCCGATACAGCCGAAGGATGTTCAGCTCCTTGCCGAAGAACTCGCAATGCTCACAGCTTACTGTAAAAACGCGGATCAGGCTAAACTGATCTTCGCCGGACTCAAAGGCAAAGCTCCCTTCTGGCCGGTAAATCCTTCTTCAGCATCTTTCGATTCTCTTGTTGTATGGGGCAAGCTTACCGCCAAGCATCTTGCAGGACTCAGCCAGCTTAGCACAGCGCTTTTCCCGGAAGAATATCTGGCAGCTCTCCTTGTAAAACTTCCGCTCAAGGCTGTAACTCAGCTCGGTGAAGAAGTTGACGACTCTCTTATCCTCGAAGAAGTAAAAAAGCTGAAAGTATGTCCTTCAGATCTGCTCCTCTGGCTTTGGAAGTCCAGAACCAAGCGCTCAGACGAAATTCTTGAGCTTATGACCATGGGCAACATCATGGCGGCAATCTCCGTCATGGATCTTCCCAAGGAATGGACAGCAGCTCAGAGAGAACTCAAAAAGCTCCTCTTTGAAAAGGCTGACTTCCAGAAATTCCTGCTTGACCTCGCTTCCGACGATATTTCTTCAATCATCGTAGGAATGCAGAAGGCAAGAAACTTCCTCCCCGGCGAACATCAGAGTCTCCTTGTCAAGCTTTCCAGAAGCTCTCAGGAACTCAAGGAACTCCTCGAAAAAGGCGAAGCAAAACGTCTTCTCGCTGGTGGAGCTTCCAGCAACAGAGAGGAAAAGGAAAAGAAGGATGCCGCAGGCAGAAGCCTCGGCCCGACAATGACCTCCATCAACTCCGTCAAGCGCCTCATGAAGGAGCTCGACGACATCATCAAGATACACCTTCCCGAAAACACCGCGGCAGTTGCTCACGCAAGAGGCTTCGGCGACTTCAGGGAAAATGCCGAATACGATGCCGCCAAGGAAAGACGCCGCTTCCTCCACAGAAGAAAAGCGGAACTTGAGTCCCTTGTCGCCACAATTCAGGCTAT
>JAKJHH010000227.1:0-294 GCA_022703965.1 Verrucomicrobiota bacterium | reverse complement strand
GCTCGACTAAGGATTATTACATCGTCGGAGCATGGGACGGCGATCCGGACAACAACTGTATCGCTTACAAGACAAAACTCGGAGAGAAACTCATCGACGCAAAGAAGGGCGATTCAATCGAACTTCCCGACGGCGCAAAAGCCAAAATCCTCGATGTGCTCCCTCTCCCCGACACGCTGGTCGCCAAACTTTCAGATGACAAGAGTGCCTGAAAGCAGTAATCCCAATGACTGGAAACTCATCTCAGGTTATTCCGCAAGGAATATCCTGAGGAGTTCCCCGCACTCCGACACC
>JAKJHH010000226.1 GCA_022703965.1 Verrucomicrobiota bacterium | reverse complement strand
GTTCGATATGGAAAAATTCCGGACTGAGCGACGGGATGTCGATTCTGGATATGGGCTGCGGCCCAGGAATAACAAGTCATTATCTGGCGAAGGATTTCAAAAACTCGCAGGTTAAGGGGATAGATCCAAGCCTGAGGCTTCTCGCTTACGCGGAACTTCTGAAAAAGAGTGACCCGCTTGGAAATCTATCTTTTCAGCAGGGGGATGTTTATGATGTGTCACTGTCCGGAGATGCCTATGATTTCATATACTGCCGCCTGCTTTTTCAGCATCTCAGGAATCCGGATTTAGCCTTGGAAAATCTGAAGAGAATGCTGAAGAAAGGCGGACGTCTCTGCATCGTGGACATAGATGACAGCTTTCTGTCGATATGTCCGGAGCCGCCTGATCTTAAGCACCTGATTGCCCGTTCTGTCGAAGCTCAAATGCTGGAAGGCGGGAATCGTTTTATCGGAAGCGCACTGCCTGATCTTCTTAACAAGGCGGGATTTACAGATATTGCAGGCGACTTGAGAATCTTATCCGGCAGAGATATGGGGATGGAGAATTTTCTGCGTATGAATCTCGAATTCAGAACGGAAAGACTCCCTGAAGAAGATAGAGAAGAGGCGTTGAGGGAACTTGAAAATACGTATTCATTCTGCCTTAGCTCTGGACATTGCAGCGCAATCTGCGGAATATTCGCGTATACGGCATTCAAAAATTAACTGGAAAAAGAGGTGGGATTATGAGTCTGACTATGCTTAAACTCAGCGAGATCGGGAATGATATTGCAGCAATGCAACCTGAAATCGATAGAATTGTCAAGAGCAGCTGGCCTGATTTTTTGCTGGCGGACGAAACTCTTGCCATCTGCTATAATGACCTGCTGGGGCTTTTTCCCGAACTGCAATTCTGTCTGATGGACGGAGATAAAATCGCAGGAATCGCCAACTGCATTCTGCTTTCCTGTGATTGCGAACTGTCCGATTTACCTGAGGAAGGCTGGAGCTGGGCAATCAGCAAGGGAATAGAGGACAGAAAAGCGTCGCGAAGTCCTGATTGCCTTGCCGCCTTATCGATAACGGTTAATCCTGAGTTTCAGGGAAAAGGCATAAGTCACGTTATTGTGAAGATGATCAAGGATCTTGCCGGAGAACATGGCATTTCGCGTGTCATCGTTCCCCTGCGTCCGACCATGAAGAGTCTTTATCCCTTGATTCCCTTTGATAATTATATTAAGTGGAAACGTGAGGACGGGCAGTTTTTTGATCCATGGCTAAGGACTCATGTCAAGGAAGGAGCGCGTGTCATCAAGATTTGTTCCCGCTCAATGTACATAAAAGGCGAAATAAATGAGTGGGAAAAATGGACAGGGATACACTTTTTTGAAAATGGTGATTATATTATCCCGGGAGCCTTCAGTCCGGTTCACATGGATCTGGACAGGAATACAGGGGAGTATTCAGAGGCTAATCTTTGGGTTGCATATACATAAAAAGCGGAATATGGAGAGAGCGTGTCAGAGGACTTGCTGAAATCCCCGGCTGACTCGGGTGTTGCGAAATTTGAACGCCAGAATTTTGTTCTGGCGCTTGCATTGTTTTTCTCTGTTCTCCTGGCGTTCATAATTATTCTTTCCCTTCAATATATTGATTTCAAGGCTTATGACAACAAGGTGTTATGCCGCAATTTAAGCGATTTTGTTATGTCTGTTGATCACGAGTTCGGCGAAATAGAAGGAGCTCTGGATGCCATCAGGATTTCAGCCGAATATGATCTTTTCAATTCCGGCAAAACTGCTTTTCAGATGCCTTTTGCATTCAGATTTCTGCAAGTCGACAGAGAAAACGGCTCTATAAACATGGACTCTATTCCTGATGAGTATAAGGGGACTTTAACCGCTAACTTGACCGGATTCGTTTCTGCCGAATCCATTGAACGTGATCCGAATTTAAGACGGCGTATCGCCATGCGTCTGAATCTAATGGATGATTTTTCCGCTTTCAAAAAGCGTATTGACAGCGTTGTTTATCTTTATACCATATCGAAAGACAGAACCCTTCTCCAGTTTCCGTGGATGCCGTCCTCGGAATACAAATTTGATGACAAGCTTTATGATTATGAAGTCTGGAAAAGCGGCTTGCCGGAAAACAACAAGGAGCGAAAGTCTTACTGGACAAACGCCTATTTTGAATTTGAAGGCGGACTGATGGCTAGCTGTGCAGCTCCTGTTTATGACGGGGATCAGCTTACAGGTATCATCGGTGCCGATATCGCGGTTGAGTTTCTCAACAAAATCGCCGAGTCCTTTGAGCCGGCAAGACTCGGTCGAATAGTTATATATGACGATGATAAAAATCTGATTGCCGCTCCCGGCATAATTTCGCACAAGGACAAGGCTATAAAAAAACTGCCTGACGCAATTCCGGCAGTTCTCTCATCCCGTTTGTCTGAAATGGAAGAAGCGCCGGTTTCGGAATTGAAAAACTGCAACGGATGGAATTATGTCAAATATAATATGGCTCACGGTAAATTCCATTTGCTGTATATGTATCCAGCTCCCAGTCTCTGGACTTGGATTCTGGAAAAAACTGGCATAGAATATTTTGCAACCATAATCTGCATATTCCTCATTCTTGTACTTACTCTGATAATGACACACAGGAAGCTGATAGCCCCCTCTGAAAAATTCGTCAATTACATTCTGGCAAAGAGCCGTTCAAACGATGCACTTATAGGCAAGGGCATTCCGTCATTCTGGAAGCCATGGTTTGAGACTGTAAGAAAAGTTTTCGAGGAGAAAGCTGCTCTCACTGAAAATCTGAAGTCAAGAAACAAGCTTCTGACAGAAGAAATCGAAGCCAGGAACAAGGCGGAAAAAGAAAAACTTCTTCTGGAGCAGCAGCTTATTCAGCAGGAAAAAGTCAAAGCTATCGGGCTGCTTGCAGGAGGTGTAGCGCACGACTTCAACAATCAGCTTGCCATTATTATGGGGCATGCCAGTCTTATTCTTTCGCGTCCGAATCTTAACGAGGAACAAAAGCGTCTTTGCATCGAGCAGATACTTTCCGCGGCGACAAGTTCTTCCGATCTTACCAAGCAGCTTCTGGCTTTTGCACGTAAGGGGTCTTATCAGCTGCTTCCGGTGAACATGCACGAAATGATTGAGGACGTCGTGACTATTGTACATCGGACTTTTGATAAGAGAATTTCTGTGCGCAGTTCTCTCGACGCCGCCTTTTTCACGGTTGCCGGAGATCCATCGCAGATTCAGAATCTTCTTGTGAATCTTGCGCTCAACGCAAAAAATGCCATGCCGGACGGAGGTATGCTCAGCATCTCGACACGTGATAAAATCCTGACTCATCCTTTCAGGAGTCCTCCTGATTTTGAATGCGAAGCCGGGACTTACCTGGAAATCACGATCACGGACACCGGTACAGGTATGAGCGAAGAAGTAATGAAAAAGATTTTTGAACCTTTCTTTACGACTAATAATTCCGGAGCCGGAACTGGACTTGGTCTGGCTGCCGCATCCGGAACAGTAAAAACTTTGAAGGGGGCTATCAGTGTAAAGAGTTCGCCTGGGGCTGGAACGACTTTTACAATTCTGCTTCCTGTCCTGTTGGAGAATGCTCTGCCTAAAAAGGCCAGAATGGACATTGAGCTGAAACAGGCAAGCCGCAAGGTGAATATCCTGCTTGTTGATGATGAGAAGGCTTTTTGCCGCATGATCACCGATTTCCTTGGCGCGCTGGGATATATGGTTCATCCCGAATCAGATCCTCTGGCGGCTCTGGAGTATTATAAGGACAACTACAAGTCAATTGATCTTGTTATTACGGATATTATGATGCCAAAGCTTTCCGGTGCGGCTCTCCTTAAGGAATTTGTGCTTATAAATCCTGCCGTCTGCGTTGTCATAGCCAGCGGCTACGGAGATGACGCTTCTATTGAAGCCTTAAAGGAACATGATTCGCACGTTCTTGAATTTTTCAGGAAACCATTCAATCTTCCGGCCTTTGCCAATGGTATTGCCTCGATCTGCTCGAAGCTTGGCAAAACTGATGAGCTGCAAGATGATTCCAACCCGGGAAAGATGGGATTATGAGTAAATTTTATGAAATTTTGATTGTGGATGATGAGGTGCGCCTTACGCATTGTCTTCAGCTTGTACTGAGCATTGAAGGCCATTCCGTCAAGACAGCTTCCAATGGTCTTGAAGCATACAATTACATCAAGGCAACCTACGAAGCCGGGGGGCACCTTGATCTTCTCATAACCGATATCTGTATGCCTATGATGTCCGGCATGGAACTCCTCGAAAAACTCAAGCCTTATCCGGATAAACCGGTTATTCTTGGCATTACCGGTTACATGGACAGCGATACGATCATGGAATTTTCTAACAAGGGGATTTCCGGCTTCATTGCCAAGCCCTTTACAACAGATGAGCTGCTGTCCAAAATTGCTGAAATCATGCCTGACTGACTTTAAGGATTTTATCAGTGAAACTTTACGGCGACAAATTCTTTCTGACTACGGGCAAAGCTCTATTCCCATTGCTGCTTTTTGCTGCTTCTCTGCTTTTCCTTATCATTGCGATTATGCCTGACGGCGTTTTCTGGACAAGTGACGGCGGAAATAAATTTATCCAGACAGAGAATTTTCTGCGTAATACAAGTCTTGCGATTGAATACCCATCGGCTGCTCTTGATAAAACAGCATCTTTTTTCCCTGAATCAGGACATCATTTTATCAGGAAAGGAGATTCTTTTTACTCGTTTTATCCGCCTTTCCTTTCTGTTCTTTCTGTGCCGTTTTATAAGATTTTCGGATTCAAAGGGCTATTTTTGATTCCGGCTTCAGCTTCTATTCTGGCTCTTTTTCTTGTCTGGAAGATAGGGGAGAGAACTTTTCGTTCCACAAGATTTTATGCGGCGGCCGCGTTCTTTTTCTGTACACCTTTTCTATTCTATTCTGTGAACTTCTGGGAGCACAGTCTTTCCTGTGCGGCGGCTGCTTTTGCCTTGCTGCTTCTTGTGAAGGGGAGAGCTAGTTCGACGGGCTCTCTTGTTGCGGCAGGATTGCTTTGCACAGTGTCGGCTCTGTTTCGTGAAGAGGGATTTATTTTTGCCGTTGCTCTTGGAGTCGGACTTCTTTTTATACGGCTTCCGTTTAGGATGCTTGCTGTTTTTGCTGTCAGTTTCTGTTGCGGTGCGACTGCGATCTTGGTTTTTAATTATTTTTTCAGCGGACATCTCAGCGGCTTTCACGGAGCGGTGTACAGCGGGCTTGAGGGCAGGGGATTCAGCTTCAATTCTCTTCTGATGAATTTTTACTATTATCTTTTTGCTACGCGCCAGGGATTCTGGGTTAATCTGTTTTCGGCTCTTCCCTTTATTGCAGCTCTCTTTCTCGGGCTGCTTACAAGGTATCGGCAGTTGAGTTTGATAAAACTTCTTATCATGATTGCGGTTCTGCTTTCGGCTGTCTTTTTCTGTAAATATCTTTTTGACTCTAGGACACCAGTTTTCGATTCTCTCTGGAGTCAGTCTTTCATGGGAGCTTGTCCCTTCCTTGTTCTTTCCGGTTTGGGATTGCGGGGATTTCTCTCTGACAGCTCGTTCAGAATCAGATTCTTGGCAGCCGCTCTGCTTGTCTATCTCATTCTGACCTTGTCTCTACTGAATATGTCTGATCTTGGGATTATATGGGGCGGACGTCATTTTATAAACATATTGCCCGCTGCGGTTCCTCTCTGTTTTATTGCGGCTCAAAGAATATGGACTAGTTTTTCTCTGCCTGCTTTGAGAAGTTCATGGCTTAGTCTTGTGTTCTGTCTTGTCATTGCCTCTGCTGCAATCCAGATATCTGGCGTAAGGACGCTTTTTGTGAAGCTTGCGGCTTCCTCAGAACTTCTTAAAGCTGCATCCGCTCTTGAGGACGAGATCATTGTAACTGATATTTACTGGCTTCCCGAAGAGCTGGCCTCTTTATATTTCCATAAGAACTTCCTGTATGTGAAATCCGATGCCGATCTCATGAAACTGGAGCAGCTTCTGCGCAGTTCATCTAAACAGTCTTTTACTCTTGTGCTGTCGCGTAAATACAGACAGCTTTCCAATCAGGCCATAGCGGCTTTCTCGCAAAAGACGGATATTCGTCCCGGTAAGCTTTTGAGTCCTGAGGGCGCGGCGTTTCTGGAAGTTCAGTTCTTTACTTGTCGCCTTCGCCCTTCCGTTCCGTCCTACTTGCGTCCTCGTAATTAAGATTTTCTTTCACAGGCATCCCATAAGAAAGTAAAATGCGAAGCATTTTAACAGAGTGCAGGAATTCATTCCTGCCCGCCGAGC
>JAKJHH010000225.1 GCA_022703965.1 Verrucomicrobiota bacterium | reverse complement strand
TATCTCCGCCGTCGGCCTGGAGAAATTCGCGGAGCTCCTCAAGTCTTGCCTTAATCTTTTCGTCCATTTTGCATCTTCCTTATGTTTAAAGTTCCGTGGACTCAGAATACGAATTTAGCGTCAGCAAGTCTGCTGCTGAAATCCGAGAGAACCTGTTCTTCAACTTCCTTGCCGCCTCTTGCGACGAATGTTGCGCTGAAACGGACGTAATGTCCTGCATCATCCCACGGCACAGTGCTGATGAGTTTTTCCTTGATGAGCCACTGGCTGAAGTCTTCACCGCTCTCAAACTTGATTCCGGAAGCTGTTGCTACAGGCGCTTTGACATAGAGGTAGAAGGAACCTTCCGGAACCTTGGCGTCGAAGCCGAGCTTCTTAAGAGTTTCAGTCATTGACTTGAGTCTGCGCTCATATTTTTCGCTGATGAGAGGAGTGATTTCGGCCTGTCTGTCGAGAGCCTTGATTGCTGCTTTCTGAATAGCCATAAACTGTCCGCTGTCAGCGTTATCTTTCACAGTGGCAAAAGCTTTGACTGCGAGCTCATTACCGCAAACCCAGCTCAAGCGCCAGCCGGTCATATTGAAGCCCTTGGACATACTGTGGAGTTCAACAGCAACATCCTTAGCACCGGGGATTGAGAATATACTAAGCGGCTTGCCCTTGAAATTCAGCGGAGCATAAGCGGCATCCGACACTATGAGGATATTGTTGTCTTTAGCAAATTTTACGAGCTTTTCAAAGAATTCCTTTGTGGCTGAAGCACCTGTAGGATTATTCGGATAATTGATGTAAAGAAGCTTGGTTTTAGCTCTCTGCTCGGCTGTAAGGCTGTCGATGTCGGGAAGAAATCCGTTCTTCTGAAGAAGCGGAAGATTGACGACATCGCCGCCGAGGTACTTTGTCCATGTGCCCATCACAGGATAGCCGGGCACAGTCATAACAGTGATATCACCGGGATTGATGAAGCATGCAGGGAAGAGAGAAAGAGCAGCCTTGCTTCCGATGGAGTGGATAATTTCTGTATCAGGATTGAGATCGACACCGTAAAGGGACTTCATATAACGGGCGACAGCTTCCTTGAACTCGGCAATTCCATTGTCGGCATAGATGCGGTTTTCCCACTTTGCGGCTTCCTCGGCGAGAGCCTGGACGACTTCAGGAAAAGCCATGTCATCAGGCTCACCGACCCCCATATCAATGATCGTCTTGCCGGGATTATTCTTTATTGCTTCACGCTTGGCACGTTTGATCTTCTCAAACTTGTAGATTTTGGTATCTTTGCCGAACATGTTGCCGCCGATTCTGGCAGCGAAATTATTCTGAAGAAAACTTTCCATTATATTATCAGCCTTTCAATTTGAATATTCAGATTATAAGAATAACTGTTCCGCTCCGCAAGTCAAACAGCCCCCCTTAAAAAAATCCGCAAAAGTGATCAGGCTTTTTCCCTGAGCAAAACAGGGAGCAGCTTTTTAAGCGGGGATTTGTGCGCAAAACTCGGAATGGATATCTGGATGAGAAATGAGATCAGAAGCACTGCTGCGCAAATCAGATATATCGAATTGCCCGAACCGCTGAGTCTCATCGCAATATCGCCCGCAAAAATACCGGCAATCGAACCGGACGCAACCATGGATTCATTAACTCCGATATTAAAGGGACGTGCCCCCGAATTACTGGCGTAATATATCGCCGAATAGAACATGAAACCGGAATAAAGACCGATCAGAAGCATCCCGATACTGCAAACCGGATAGGCCGGAATAAAGTATATCAGCAACAAGGCAAAAACTCCGCAGAGCTGAATTGACCATATCGGCGTTCTCCTGTAAAGGAAGTCACGGAATATGAACATCACAAGCGAAAACATGGCAACCGCTGCCATGTAAAGAAAAAGCGGGATACTGGCCTTTTCCGATGAAACCCCCTGCTCCGCAAAAAGCGGCGGAAGGAATGTAAAAAGCGGCCTCTGCACAAAAAGCAGAGTAAACATCATAAGCCATCCGGTAAGAACATAAACAGAATTGACAGGACGGGCCTTTTCTGATCCATGCTCAACATGTTCTTCCGCCGAGGGAGCGTTGCTCTGTCTGCTCTTTCTTAGAAATATAATACAGAACATGAGAAGAGCCGAAAATAGAACAACCGAAGCCATCCCGTAAAAGCCCAGCGAGTACATCAAGCCGGCACTGATAGTCCCAAGCGCCCCGCCGGAACTCCATGAGCAGTTGTAATATCCTATATTCCTCTTCAAAGTACCGGGATCGGAGTTCGTTCTCATATAGGCTTGAAAACCGTTGAAGAAAAATGCAGTCCCCACTCCAAGACAAAGCAGAAAGCTTGATATCATAAAGACCGATGAGACATAAAGACAGAGAACAGCCGATACTGCCGCAGCACAAATACTCATCAGCAGATATCTTTTTGCGCTGTCCTTATTCAGAAGATGTCCAGCCAATATGCTGAAGAACATATAAGTGACCTGAAAGAGAATACCGAACAAGGTACAGTCTCCAATCGCGGCACCGCGTTGTCCGGCAGCATAAAAAACAGCGAAAAGAACGAAAAAAACCAGCCAGTTCATCAAAAGGGGGCATAGATATAGAATCATAAAAAGAAGAGTCCTGAATAAATTGTTGCCTGATAATATAATCCATGTCCCTGAAAAAAACAGCAGTTCTCCTTGCCATTGCCAGCTTTGGCGTTATAGATTAATAGGAAATCCAAGGGAGACAGGCACTGATGCTTATTGTCGCAGATGATAAAATACCGTTTCTGAAAGGAATCCTTGAGCCGTTCGCGGAAGTGAAATACCTGTCCGGAGCGAAGATATCGCCGGATGACGTGAAAAATGCGGACGCAATCATAACAAGGACAAGAACCATCTGCAATCGTCAACTCCTTGAAGGTTCAAAAGTCAGATTCATCGCAACGGCAACAATCGGCTATGACCACATAGACACTGATTATTGTGCTCAGAATGGAATAGCATGGACAAACGCCGAAGGCTGCAATTCCAGGTCGGTAATGCAGTATGTCGTCTCTGCAATCCTCAATAACGCGCTAAAAAGGCAGATATACCTGAAGGACAAGGTACTAGGAATAGCCGGTGTAGGAAACGTCGGTTCAAAAGTCGAAAAGGCCGCAAAAGCGCTGGGAATGAAAGTCCTTCTTTGCGACCCGCCACGCGCGGAAAAGGAAGGCGAGACGGCATTCACGTCCATGAATCGCATTCTGGCTGAAGCTGACTACATAAGCCTGCATGTCCCGCTGACTCAGAACGGCAATCTGAAAACCTTCCATATGGCAGACAAGACTTTTTTCGGCCAAATGAAGCCTGATGCCTTCCTTATAAATTCATCCAGAGGCGAAGTCGTTGAGACAGAAGCCTTAAAAAATGCGTTAAAGAACAGGCAGATTGCCGGAGCCTGTCTCGATGTATGGGAAAATGAGCCGGATATCGATTTAGACTTAGTGAAACATATCGATATAGCAACACCTCATATTGCCGGATATTCCACCGACGGTAAAGCAAATGGAACGGCAATGTCCGTAAATGCCATAGCCAAATTCTTCGGGCTTTCCATGGAAAAATGGTACCCGGACTTTGTACCGCCGCCGGAACATCCGCTGATAAAGCTGTCCGGCAGCTCTTTTGAAGAACAAGCGGCCTCAGCTGTATTTCAGTCCTACAATCTGATGCGTGATGATCAACGTCTGAGATTGAATCCGTCTGACTTCGAGAAGCAGAGAGGTGACTATCCAATCCGCCGCGAGTTTGATTCTTATACTGTAATAGCCAACGGCCATCATTATGATCCGGCAGTTCTTGATGCCTTGAAACTTTTGGGATTCAAGATTAACTGAAAACAAGCCTGTAGGCGCAAAGACTCCCGAAGATATAGCAGGGAGCCGCAAAGAAAACAGAAAACGCCTTTGTCAGGTCAAATTCGAATTCGCTTAGTTCCGACTCCTGTTTAAGTCCGAAATCCTCCATTTTGCCAAATGTGGTATAATAAAAATCAATCGCAAAAACGAGGAGAAAGATGAAGGAATTGAAAGGAGAAAGCAACGCAAAAAGAGACTCCGACCATAAAGCCCAGAGCATCATCAGCATATAAGAACCAGAAAACAGTTCATAAACAAAAAGATAGAATGGAAGTCGAGGCCTTTTTGACTTTATCCAAGCCGCTCCATTGAGAAACAGAGCGGTACTGAAAACAAGAATGTATGTGCAAATATACCACGGCATTAACAATAGGCCCTCTCCCTTTTGTACAGACCACAGCCACAATGTACTTCAGACAAAGCAGAAATCAAAGATAACGCCGTGATAAATACCTCCCGTTTGCCACATCCTTATTCCAGGAGTTCAAAAAGACGAGTATCCGGCTTGCAAAAGTCAAAGCAGAAAGACGAGATATCGCAGCCAATCTGAATGTTAGAATAAAGTTCCTTTACCGCTTTATACTTTCTGGGTAGTCTCACCATGATATTGCCCCCCTCGGCACTGTGAATCGAAAGCAGTCGACTATTTCCATAAACAGAAAGAGCCTCATCACAATATATATTTACACCTGCCTCCGCCGCAACCTTTTTCAAAACTAAGGTTGTCAATGCGGATGGAACAGGCACATAAATAGAAGTCCAATTTTCTTTTTGAACTGAAGCAATATCTGGACAAGTAAAATCCATACCGCAAATGTCTTTTACTCTTTCCGGACAATATCTCATCCCATCAATTATGCCCGGTGCAAAAAGCCACACTACTGTCCGCATATCTTTGAATACAAATTTTTTCAAGAGATCTTCTTTTTCCGGACTAATGACAAACGGATTTGCAAAAACAAGCAACTTATAGCGGCTGAAATCTGGAATATTCGGAATATCATTAAAAGAAAATATATCAAAAGGAGCAGCAACCCTGTTCAAGTTGTTCCTTAATGCCGAATAGCAATATTTATACTCTGCCCAATCCGGATTTAAGTAATAAGAACTGTCTGGATCTACGATCATAGCAATCTCAGAGACACTGTCATAATCTGAAGCTGAGTACTTGTCCCAGATACTTTTCATCATGCGAAAGTTGTCAAAGACAGCCGGCTCCTGATAATATCCCCCCACATATCAAACCACCAGAGAGAAGTCTGCTTAATTAGAGCAAGAGCCATTTCCCGCTTAAGACCAGCCAATGTTTCTTGTTCATCACGCCACTGTTCCGTTTTCAGGCTCACGTGGGCTGTAAGATTCGAATTATATGTATGAGTCCGCTGATCGCACTCATGCAAAAAAGATTTTCCCTTTAGCTTTATGGTTCCATGCGGCACCATAAAACCTCCGCCGCATCCCATCGCCCTGTCAGTATATGTACCGGGGCTGATAAGAAAATCCAGTTCCGGAATATCTAAAACCCGTTCATAGGCAAGAGCTCCGGTATTTATCACATATTCCTCCAAAATATATCCGTAAAAAACGCCCAGCTCAGTTTCAGGTAAAATAAGCGTTCTACAAAGCTTCATAAAATATTGAATTGTATCAGCGACAGACTCTGCGCTGAACTCTGAATACAGCAAAGCAAGATGATCTTTTTCCGGATCACGGAGCACATTGTCATGCTCAAAATGATTGCGCAAAGAAGGAGGAGGAATATCACGTGGTTGTGGACTTACATGCCGCTGTCTGCACCACGCTTGAAAAGCAGCAGTCCTCTCCGGACTTTCAGTTCCCCTGGAACAATCCATCCATTCACATGTCATGCCGCAAGCCAGAACATATGCTTTGATTCTGCCGGAATATTTCGATTCTGCATATTTGATGAATGCGCTTAAAAATTTTCCTGTCATATCCCGCCACATTGTACTGCAACAGACACGTCCTAATTCATTAAAACTGTCATAAATACCACCGCCTCGTTCAAGATTTTTGACAAGCCATTCAGGAGTATTGAGATCGGCAATGCAAATAAGTTCTGCATCCGGCAAAACCGAAAGGATATCTTCAATCTGCCTGTCAAGAGGAGAAAAATCATATACATCATGCCATAGCCACATAGGCGGGTATTTACAATAAGGCTCTCCAAGAGAATTTCTGGTATTCGCAGCAAAAAAGCAGATTGTGTGACAGTCAGCCTCTTTCATCTTCTTCATTGTTTCAAGCTCAGGCCAAAATGATCTATAAGCAAAATATTTATTTTTCATGATGAAAACGCCTCTTAATATTGAATATAATTTCCGGAAAGATAGCCTGCCGTTGCAATACGATGATATCTGTTGCAATAAGGAAGTCCTGGGGAATTGAAGAAAAGCCGCTTCTCTTCCAATTCCTCGATTGCTGAAATACGACCGGCAAGATAGT
>JAKJHH010000224.1 GCA_022703965.1 Verrucomicrobiota bacterium | reverse complement strand
TTATAGTTCAGATATTCCGGAACCCGGAAAAATCCGGAGAAAATCGCTGTCCGGGCTTGAAAGGTACATAGATGAAGAATCTTTTCATGAAAACATTCCGTATTATTTTATAGTGTTTGTCTCATATATTCCGGAGAGCTCTTTGTCTTCCACAAGTCTGTCCTTGAGCCAGTGGAGCTGACGCTTGATGCTTTCCGTCGGCTTCGGACATGGAGTGCGGCAGACTGTTTCTATCGGGAGCCCCGATATTTTCAGGAAATATTTTGCGGATTCAGGATATGCTTCGGCAAAGAGTTTGTCAAGTTCCGTAAGAGTTTCCTGAAGTTTTTCAGCTTCCGGGCTTCCCTTTTTGTGAAGTTTCATCAGTTTGACGAAAAGCTGAGGAACAAAGTTTGAGGCGATATTGCTGAGTCCCGCTCCTCCGGCTCTGAGAGAGAACAAGCCGAGCGGAGAGTGAGCATTGAAAATTCCAAGATTGCTTCCTCTGACTACTCTGCATCTGTTTTCGAGAATAGCGGCATCGCAGCAGGTGTCCTTGAAGAAACTGTAGCGTCCGGAGTCCGCAAGTTCCTTAAGAGTGTCGAGACTCAGAAGCTTCTTGTAAGGCAATGGACATTCATAGAGGCCAGACTGCACTGCGCCAGCGGATTCGGCAAGACTCAGAAGCTTGTCTGTTGTCATTGAAGAGTTGTCGGGCGCCGCGGCGGCAAGTGATGTAATCATGACAAGAGAGGCGACTCCGAGTCCGGCAACTTCTTTTACTGTTTCGTGATTAACCTTGTTGTCCGTCGAAAATGTGCCGGTTGCGGCGACGGGGACTCTGCTGTCAGCTCTCTTAATTACGTGTTTGATGAGTTTTATGCGTTCTTCATGCGTGAGTTGATACATTTCGCTTGAAAGACAGCAGGCAAAGAGTCCGGCGACTCCGGCTTCAATGTACCAGTCGGTCAGCGCATCGAGCCCCTTCCAGTCAATTTTCAGGTCGCTGGTGAACGGTGTGAGCATTACTGGCCATATGCCTTCGGGAGCCTTCTCGTATTTGATTTTGGTCTTCATTGCAATCATGTTTCCTTGTTTTGTATTCAGTGTATACATTGTATATCAAGTTGGATTAAAAGTCAATCCTGATAATGGAAAAATGTATCAGGAGGTATATATTAGTGTATGTAAAACACATGCAGAAAACGGAGAATGCTGATGCCGCCGACCCTCAAAGAACTGGCTCTGAAATATATGCGAGAGCAGATAAGCTCAGGTCGCTGGGGTTCAGCTTACAGATTGTCTGACCTCCTAATAAGCAAGGATATAGGAATAAGCCGGACTCCTGTTCGTGAAGCTATTAATCAGCTTGTCGCGGAAGGGCTTGCGGAAATGAAGCCGCATGACGGTGCCTTTGTCAAAACGATAAACCGCAAAGATGTCGAAGAGCTTTATGAGCTTCGAATGATTCTTGAGTGCCATTGTGCCGGGAAAGCAGCAGCTAATTCCTCGGCAGACATGATTTCTTCCCTTGAAAAGACTCTTCTTCAGATTGAGGAAATGGAAAACGAGCTTGCGCCCGGAGCCGAGTTTTTGAGCGAGGAACAGGCCAAACGTCAGCGTCAGGCGGACTTGGCGTTTCATCAGATAATTATAGGTGCCGCGAATAACGGACGTCTTGACAAGATAATCGGGGAATCCAGAATTCACGCTCAGTTATTCAATCTTCTGAGAGGTGAAATGCCGGTGGATGCCTTCCGCAGCGCGATCTCGTATCATCGGAGACTGCTTGTCGCAATCAAGGCCGGAAAAGTAGACGAAGCCAGACTTGTAATGAAAGAGCATCTTGAATCAGCCCTTGCGCAAACCATACAGCGTTTTGCCGGAGAGCCGATGGAGGAACACAGCAAAATTCCTCCTGCCTTGCGTAAATTTGTATGATCGTATAAGAAATAATAAGAGGGGGGATAATGAGAAAATCAGTTTTTCTTGCCGCCGCAATTTTGCTTGCTTCTTCCGTTTACGCCGAAGACGCAAAGACTTCCACAAAAACAGTTGAACAGGCACAGTCTCTGATGGGGGCGAAAGCTGTTCTCGCAAAGTTTGACGAGACCTTTAAAACTTGCGTTAAAGAATACATGGAACGCAAAAAATCCAAGTCCTCCGAGTCGCCTTTATCAAAGATCTTTGCTCCAAGAGTCGATCGTGGGATAGAATTCTTGAAGTCTTTCGATGTATACAAAACCACGCAGTCATCAATGTCAGATGAGGAAGCAGCTTCGAAATGGCTGGAGCTTTTTGATAGATTTTGTGTACTGAAAGCTTACAATCAGATTTATAGATCAGACTTTTCAATTGAAACGCTTGCCGGTGCTTGTCTGAATCCTTCGTCTTGGAAGATTATCCAAAGGCACTTGGATCAGAAGCTGAAAGAAGACAAGACGCCTTCTGATTATCTTTGTAAAGCCGCCGCAATATTTCATGCGCTGAATATGGATATTCCTGCCTTGAGAGAGGATATCAAGAGAGGAAGAACGATTGCAAAAAGCAAGAAGCGGATGAATGTGGAAATGTCTTTGGAAAACTGCCTTGCTCTGGAGTATTATGTCAAAGCGGTTGAGAATTATGATAAGCCTTATTCTGTACAGTTAGATTCTTTTCTTGTCGATCTTGCTTTCCTTGAGAAGACGCCTCCGACATCGGTAAGGCTTATACGTATTCCTGATCTCTATAATTTGGCCGGCAAGAAAGAGGCGGCTCAAATTATCAGGCGCCTGCTTAATATTCCGAATGTGGCGATAGATGCTCCGGAAGGTGCAGAGCAAACGGAAAAGCTTGCAGTTTCCTTGGCGCTTGAGTTCATTGATAAACTGAAAACTCCTCAATGGGCATTATGCGATAATTTTTACTCAGGGCAATTATATAAAGCGATGTCGTCAAGATTTACAGGCGATGTTCCTGACGCATTCATGGAATGCAAGGAAAGAAACTGGCAGTCTTACATTAGCATTCAGCCGAAGAAAGAAGAGAGCGAAGAATCACTCATGTACAGGCGCCTTTCATCTACTGACTCAGGAACGAAACTCGATGCTGATCTGACTCAGGTTTTCTGTGACCTTACAAGAAACAATATTGACGCAAGTGTCAGCAGATATGCAGCCGTTCTGAAACACTGGAAAAAGTATAAACCAGATCTGTATCAAAATATTCTTGGAGGCTTGAAACCGGAGTCCTTTTTACAGTATGTTCCAGCGGATTGCTTTTATTCTTTTTATATTAAGACCTATGAACTTGATCCGGAAAATTTCAAATGGAATGCCTTGTTCAAAGCAGCTGTGAGAGCAGGCAGAGAAGAGAATATGCTGGAGTTTCTGGATAAAATCTTGCAGACTCTTCCCAAGGACTCTTCCTTGGCAAAGGCCGAGTTGACGCTTTGTAAAGGAAAACTTTATGCCGCAATGGATAAGCCGGAGAAGGCGGCTGCGCTTTATATGGATGTTCTCTCGATGCTGAAATATTATAAAAAGAATGATCCTAAACATTATGATTCGACCATTTATGAGTTCAATAACAAGCTGCATTTATGCATTGATGATGCGGAATCTGCTTTGATTTGTCTTGGCAATGTTCTCTCCGTACCGGCATATAAAAACGCGGCCTTCAAATCTAAATTAGACTGGTGTTTGATAATGAAAGCTGTTTTCGGCGACGATTTGGAAGGTTCGCTGGATGATTACTTTCAGAATAAGGACTATGCAGGGGCGGAGTCTTTCATTGTAGATTCTGCCCAGAAGTTTATGAAGATGCGATATCTGCCTTCTCCTGAGGATGAATATTCCATTGGAGCAGAGATGTATCTCGATAAGTACATTGCTGCAATTGCAGAAATATACTATAATGCAGGACGTAATGAAGAGCTGATATATCTTCTGACACAAAGTCCATGGTATACGAAAAATTCCGGCTGGGATACGAAAACAGCGCTGATGCTGACAAAAGCATTGCACGCTTCCGGACAAAAGGACAAGGCGCTGGTTGAAATAAAACATCTTCTGTTTAAAACGAGAAATGATGATGAACTTTACGAATTCTTCCTCGAAATCGCGCCTGCGGACACTGTTATTCCATTTTTAGATAAGCTCTACAGTTATGATGCGTTTGAGGAGCGTCCTCTTATATGGAAGGCTGAATTTTTGAGGAGACAGGGAAAATTCGCAGAAGCAGAAAACGTTATCAAGCAGGCATTGAAGGTTGATCCGACCGATGGAGGGCAGGATGCCGGACAGCGTGTGAAAGCCTATGCAGTTTTCGCTGAAATCCTTACATCTCTCGGAAAAGACAAAGATGCGGAATCCTTCAGAAACGTGGTCAAATCCGTTCGTATCGCCGAAGAGGGAGACAGCCTTCACAGTGCCGGTCTGTACAAGAGGAGTCTTGCAAAGTATGAAGAGGCTCAGAAGTTTTTTGCTGATGCTTACTGCGTACAGTGGAGGCTTGGGAAGCGACTTATGGAGTTGGGACAGCGTGCGGAAGCTGAAAAGCATTTTGATATTGCTTTTGAGCGTATGCCTGAACAGTTCGGACAGGTCGCCAGTTTCTGTTTCAGATGCGAAGGCGTGTTTGAAGATAATCAAAGTATGTCTTCCGGTGAGAAAGTTCTTAGCCGTTTAGTATCGGAAGGCAGTAAAAGGCCGCAAGTTTATTATTTGCTCGGACAGTTGAGAGAAAAACAGGGACGCTATGCCGATGCTTACGACTCTTACAAAAAAGCTCTTGAGCTTGATCCTTTATATATGGACGTTCTTAAACAAATGAGGAATATTTCCAGTAGATTTCCGCTTTCGTGTTCCGAACAGGATGCTCTCCGTGTAAAAAATATGCAATTAGATCCTTATGGAGAGAGAGGTGGAACTGAGGTGAATGATACTCTTAGCGTTTGTAGATTCATTTTTCTGTTGAATAAGATTGATGAAAATCGAGAACGTATTCAGGCCGAATATCCGGAGACCATAAAACCGATGGCAGGCTCGATTGATATTGCTGCATATTATCAGTTGAAGAAACATGATGTAGATCGAGGCTTTAACAATATACGCAGAAGTCATCTCTTGATGGAATGCTTTGCTAACAGATTGCTTTTTTTGTCAGGCCGAATAAATTTTAATTAATGCGATATCTCAGGCACGCACAAAAGCAGTGCGAGCCTGAGAAAAAGATTTGTATGTCAGCGGAAACTTTCCCATTCGGGTTCGTTCTTGAAAATCCAGTGATAATATTCCTTTTCCTTCAGGAGCTCTGCTGCTGCTTCGTCAGCAATCACCGTACACTTTGGATGCAGTTGGAGGGCTGAGGCCGAAACCATACTTGTTACGGGGCCTTCGACGGCCTTGGCAAGGATCTCGGCTTTTTCTTTTCCTGTCACCAGCATGATTATGCGTTTGGCATCAAGAATAGTACCGACTCCCATTGTGATGGCGCGCTTGGGCATGTCTTCCGGTTTCGGGAAGAGGGGGGAATTCTGGGCTATTGTCGTAGGTGTCAGAGCCTTGGCTCTGGTTCTCGAATAGAGAGCTGAGAGAGGCTCGTTGAAGCCGATGTGTCCCGAGCGTCCTATGCCGAGAAGCTGTATGTCCACTCCGCCGCATTCCTTGATTGTGTCCTCGTACTTTTTGCACTCTGCTTCGATATCCTTTGCGGAACCGTCAGGCAGGTGGGTATTGCGGATGTCGATATTCACCTTTTTAAAGAGGTGATAATTCATGTAGTATCTGTAGGAATGCGGAGATTCCGGGCTGAGTCCGATGTACTCATCCAGATTGAATGAGCGGCATAGTGAAAAGTCCAGATTGACTTTCTGGTGTTTTTCCACTAAGTGGTTATAAACAGTTTCCATGGTTCTGCCGGTAGCAAGCCCCAGCACGAGCTGAGGCTTGATCCGGATGGCCTGAGCGACAAGCTCAGCTGTCATTGACGCCGCGATAGCGGCGTCGGGTCTGATGATGACTTCCATCTTGTTTTTACACCTGAAATTAAAGGTTAAAGAACTTTCTGGGTCCTGAGTAACACATTCTTTCCGCGAGCTTTTCTGCGATCTTATAAGGCATCTGGCCTCTGTCGACCATAGTGCCGAGGATGTCAGCGAGAATACGTCTGAACATCTCGAATCTTGAGCCGTAGGAGAGGATCTTTCTTGAGTCGGAAACCATACCCGCGAAGTTTGAATAGAGATCGACCGAGCCGATGTATTCAAGCTGACGTTTCATGCCGACCGGAGTATCATTTAGCCACCATGCGGAACCGAGGTTGACCTTGGCGCCGAAAGCGCGGCTGATTGTCGCGAGAGTCGCCTGATGAACTGCGTCGAGGCAGTAGAGAACGACTTTAAGTCTGTCGTCGAATCTGTTGAGGA
>JAKJHH010000223.1:6115-6392 GCA_022703965.1 Verrucomicrobiota bacterium | reverse complement strand
ATATGGACTTCTCAGTGCCTTCATCATAAGTTTTACACTGGCATTCACTGACTTCGGAGCAGCAAAAATTGTCGGTGGTAACTTCAATGTCCTTGCAGTGGATATATACAAGCAGGTTGCAGGACAACAGAATTTCGGCATGGGAGCGACTGTCAGCATCATCCTGCTGATTCCTTCGCTACTCTGCTTTATATTTGAACAGATGATGAAAAAACGTCAATATGCGGCACTCAGCGCCAGGAGTACAGTCTATGTGCCGGAAAAAGACGCAAAAAGA
>JAKJHH010000223.1:0-6105 GCA_022703965.1 Verrucomicrobiota bacterium | reverse complement strand
CTGCCTCATCTGTGCCGGAGCAATAATTCTGTCGGTAGGGGCTGGAGCCTATGCCTCTCTTGTAAAAATGTGGCCGTATGACTTTTCCCTATCCTTAAAACACTACGACTTCAGCACAAGCGGATGTAGAGGCAACCCGTTCACAAACAGCATCATAGCATCTATACTTACAGCAGGCATCGGCACGGTTCTTGTTTTTGCCAATGCGTACATCGTGGAAAAAGTCAGAGGCTTTACGAGTTTGCGAAGAGTCCTGCACATCCTTGCAGTGACACCGCTTGCTCTGCCCGGACTGGTCATTGGAATATCATATATATTCTTTTTCAACAGCAGAGAAATAGACTTCCTGTTCTTCAGTATTCCCAATCCCTTTCTAAGTATATACGGAACCATATGGATAATTGTGCACTCCAACATAATCCACTTCTATACAGTCGCCTATCTGACAGCCACGGCAGCACTGAAACAGATGGACAAGGAATTTGAATCCGTCTCAGAGTCAATGGCAGTACCGTTCTGGAAAAATCTGGGACGGGTAGTCATCCCGCTCTCGAGTCCGGCACTGATAGAGATATGCGGCTACTTCTTTGTAAGCTCAATGGCAACAGTTTCAGCAGTAATTTTTCTATATACCGCCGACACTATTCCGGCGGCTGTGGCAGTGGTAAATATGGATGACGCGGGCGATCAGTCGCAGGCTGCGGCGCTATGCGTCCTGATTGTAGGAGTCAATATTGCAGCCAAGTGCCTCTCGGAAACGGGACAGTTTATAGCACGCAGAAAATTCAGCAGATGGAGCAAAGCATCATGAAAAAGGAAGCGGACAGATCAGAAGGCGATATCAATATATCAGATCTCAGAAAAAAATGGCAGAAAAAACATCTGCATTCAAGCGTAAAAGAACTGCTTGAACGCGACGCCGAATATTTCATTCACCAATCCTTGTCCACACCGTGCCTGAATGTTCTCAGAGCAGCAAAAGGCCCGTTTATTGAGGACACTCAGGGACGCAGATATTATGACTTTCACGGCAACAGCGTTCATCAGCTGGGCTATGGACACCCTGAAGTACTCGATGCCGTAAAAAAGCAACTAGACACCCTGCCCTTCTGTCCAAGACGCTACACAAATCATCCAGCCATCCGCCTTGCGGAGCGGCTTGCAGAATTGACCCCTGGCGATCTGAAACACTCACTTTTTGCTCCGGGCGGAACGGAAGCAGTCGGCATTGCACTGAAAATAGCAAGACTCCACACCGGCTCATTCCGGACAGTTTCATGGTGGGATTCATTTCATGGAGCATCGCTGGATTCAATAGGAGTCGGCGGTGAGGGAGTCTTCAGAAAATATGCCGGGCCGCTCATGCCGGGAGCCATACACATACCGCCCCCCGGATGGAAGAAGAACAACAATAGCCCTATCGAAGATCCTGATTATCTGGAATATATAATAGAACGCGAAGGCCAGATAGGAGCCTTTATTGCAGAACCTTTAAGATGCACAAGCGTCAAAAGTCCACCAGATGGCTACTGGAAAAGAATCCGGGAAATCTGCGACAGGAATAAGATTCTCCTTATATTCGATGAAATACCGCTCTGTCTCGGAAGAACAGGACATCTTTTCGCAAGTGAAGCAACTGGAGTAGTTCCGGATATTCTCGTAAGCGGAAAAGGACTTGGAGGCGGTATTTTTCCGATGGCAGCAGTAACAGTCTCGGAAAAAATCAAGATTCCGGAAGAATCGGCATTGGGACATTACACTCATGAAAAAAGTCCGGTTGGAGCTGCGGCGGCATTGGCATCGCTGAACATCATAGGGAAAAAAAGCTTCCTTGAAAATGTAAAGAACCTTTCCAAACTAGCCACGAAAAAACTGGAAGAAATGAAAAAAGAATTCCCGATAATAAGCGAAATAAGAGTCTTCGGATTGTTAATTGGAATCGAACTGGAAAAACATGGAGAAAAGGCTGTCCATGAGGCAGAAAAAATTCTTTACGAATCACTGTCCGGCGGCTTGAGCTTCAAAGTTTCATCAGGGAACATTCTGACTCTCGCACCGCCGCTTACAATCAAGGAGGAAGAACTCTCGGATGCACTGAAAATCTTGGAACAGGCATTCAAAAACACAGTCTGATCTCAGGATTTTTTAGAGGAGAACTCACGTATCATCTCAAGCAGAGCCTTTGCCCCAAGGGAAAGATGTTTATGTTTGTGAGTCACTACATTGAACTGACGTTTTACAGGACAATCTTCCACATCAAGAACTTTCAGACTGCCGTCTTCAATCTCACAGCGAGCGGCTTCTTTCGATATAAGCGCAATACCGCAACCGCATGAAACAGCATGCTTGATAGCCTCGTTACTGGACAACTCAAGCTGTGAAGGAGGAGCTATTTTATGCTTCTTGAAAAAAGCATCCAGCATACTTCTTGGAGAAGAGCCTTTATCCTGAAGAATGACTGTCATTGTATTGAGTTCCTGCACCTTTATTTTTCTGCCGGGAATGGCCAGTTTACTGTAGCCAGGAACAATAAATACAAGTTCGTCATCAAACGAGGCGTGAACAAGAAGTTTCCTGTCAGAAACAGGACCGGAGACAATACCGAAATCATTTTTCATATCCACGGTATTCTGCTCGACAAGTCCGGTGAACATGGTGTCGACAGCAATATGAATATCAGGATAAACCTTCAGGAAACGGTTGATGACAGGAGGCAGATGATACGCCCCGAAACTCTCGCTGGTATCAATCTTGATTTTCTTCTGGCGCTCTGCATGAAAGGCTTCCATACAGGAGTCGGCAGCTTTTTCGAGCTCGAAAATCTGTTCGGCGATTTCATAGAGAGCTTCACCTTCCTGAGTCATCAGCATCTTCTTGCCGCATTGTTCAAGAAGTTTCAGCTCATAATGATCCTCAAACGCCTTGAGTCCCTTTGTCACGGCAGGCTGAGTTATCGCCAGTTCCTTGGCGGCAGTCTTGACCTTGCTGTGTTTGGCTGTCAGATAAAAGAGTTTGAGCTGATTGAGATTCATATATAACTTCCGGTTATTTTCACTGATTTTTAATATTTTGTAATATTCTAGCCCTGTGTTAGTTTCACTTCAAGAATCCTGACAATAAACTAACAATAGGGGCATAACCAATGGACATTTCCAAGCTTCCAGATAATCCGTATATACTTCTAACACCCGGTCCGCTGAGCTGCTCAAAGACAGTCAAGGCAAAAATGTTGACAGATCACTGTACTTGGGATGCAGAATACAACAATATCGTCGAAGATATCAGAACCCGTCTAGTCAAAATCGCGGCGGAAAAGCCAGAAGACTATACCGCAACACTTATGCAGGGCAGCGGAACATTTTCAGTTGAATCAGTAATAGGCAGCGCAATTCCATCAGACGGAAAACTCCTTGTCATTGCAAATGGAGCCTATGGACAACGTATAGCACAGATAGCCTCGTGCCTGAAAATAAGCAACCTGCTTCTGGATTGCGGGGAAACAGGCGTTCCGGATATGACGGAGATTGAACAAATCCTGAAAACTGACAAAGCCATTAGCCACATGGCTATGGTACACTGTGAAACAACAACAGGCATACTGAATCCTGTTGAGGAAGCTGGAAAACTGGCTGCAACATATGGCAAGATCTTCATCCTAGATGCAATGAGCAGCTTCGGAGGCATCCCCTTCACAATGGAACAGTACAACGCATCTTTCATGATAAGCAGCGCCAATAAATGCATTCAGGGCGTTCCGGGATTCGGCTTCATCATCGCCAAACGGAATGAAATGGAAAAGTGCAAAGGACAGGCTCGTTCACTTTCTCTTGATCTCTACGGACAATGGAATGAAATGGAAAAAAATCATGGAAAATGGCGCTATACCTCGCCGACTCACGTAGTCAGAGCCTTCACTCAGGCTCTTGTTGAACTTGAAACAGAAGGAGGTGTTCAAGCAAGATTCCAGCGTTACAGCAAAAATCAGAAAGTAGTTTCGGATGGAATGCAAAATCTCGGTTTCAAGACAATCATCCCAGAAGAATATCAGTCTCCGATCATCACTTCATTCCTTTATCCGGAAGCTGAGTTCTCCTTTGAGAGTTTTTACAAGAAACTGAAAACTGAAGGATTTGTGATTTATCCGGGAAAAATCAGTGCGGCTCCGACATTCAGAATCGGCAGCATCGGCCATGTCTTTCCTGAAGACATGGAAAGACTGCTGAAAGCAATCGAAAAGACACGCTCAAAGGCTCTCGCCTGAGCGAAGTCTGCGACGAATATCATAGAGTTTCGCAGCCTGAGTTCTGAGCTCCTCAAGAAGAGAAAGCTCGGACTCAGTTCTTTCGACAAGTACGCTCATTGCGCCGTCAGCAATCACAAGACGCCGCGGAGCCATGAGTGCCAAACTTGGATCATGAGTCACGATAAGCACCAGTTTTTCCGAACGGATAAGGAGCTTGAGAGCTTTATCTCTGTCTACTCCGGCATTTTCAATTTCATCAATCAGCACAACAGGTGAACTGCTCAGACAGGCGACATCGGCAATCATAAGAGCTCTGGATTGTCCACCGCTCAAATCAGTGACAGGGGTATTCATGGTAAACGGTTCTCCGGCAAGCCCGATGGCGGTTTCAAAAATCTCCTCAACCAGCAAATGAGGATTTTCAATCATGCGGCTTTCGGCGTGCATATTCAGGAAGTCGGCGACACAGAGATCCATTACAAAGTTCATATTCTGCGACAACTGTGCAACGAGACGGCGATCAACAGAGAAGCGCAGCGAATCATCAGGTTCTGCTCCATTCACAAGAATTCTTCTCCGGCTCGGAGTGTCCCCCTGAGCCAGACATTCAATATCCTCAAGGAGCTGGCTCTTCCCTGCCCCGGTCGGCCCGACGACACTTAAAACATCGCCGGGTTTCAAAAGAAGTCTGCGTACCGGCTCATCATGTCCGCCCTTATCAAGTCCGCCAAGTATTTCCAGACTGCTCAGATTACCATGCGACACTGCAAATTCATCGATCTGAGAAAGGAATAGTTGCCAATGATTTAGCAGCATTACTCTGTCTGTTCCGTTCTCAGCAAGCACTGATTCAGGGATAGCCGCAAAGAATTCTTCAGGACTCATAGCGGCTTCCGGCTCAGGAAGTCTATAGGTCAGAAAAAAATCTTCGAGCACCGGATTTTTCTCAAGCATTTTTGCGAGCGGAAGAGAATTCATCCTATGCCTCAATTCTCGAAGTTTACAGTTTTTGTATTGCCAATCTGGAAATCATGTCCGACCTTGCGTTCTCCAAGACAGTACGAGCAGAGCGCTGCGGGCATGGAAAAACGAAGGACAATCCCCTCCAGAGAATCTGGATTCTTTGATTCCATGACAGTTTTTGCGAAAGCAAAAATTCCTTGTCCGCTCAGACCGTTCACGGCAAGGACAGAGGCCGCCGGATTTGCCCGCCGGACTCTATACGCAAACACCTCACGCTCCGCCTGAGACACAATATCGCCTTTGGTGATAATCACAGTATCGGCAGTCCTGAGCATGGGACCAACCTTGCGGGGGGTATTCACTCCGCTCAAGTTGTCAATCACACAGACAGCATGAATCCCCTTGAGATGAGGCGAACAACGACTGCAAAGTCCGGCGCTTTCCGTTATCAGAATATCTGCATTCAACGAGAGCGCCCAGTCCCAGGCACCTTTGATATTACTTACGTAAAAATGATCGGGACAAAGGCTTCCGGCCAAGGCAGTGCGAACAGGAATTTTTTCTTTCTCATAAAGAGCTCCATCCTGACCTGACACACAATCAAACTTGACCACCGCCGGACGGATATTCTCCTTCATAAGCTTACGCAAAAGCTGAATTATAACACTGCTTTTTCCGCAGGAAGGAGCTCCGGCAACGGTCAGCATTTTCATATTGAGGATGTAACTCCCTGAAAGTTCTCAGCAAAGATATTCTCAATTTTCTCTTTGACGAGAGACGGATCTTCGCCGCGCAGGAAATCCCATCCCATCCATGAAAGACGACAGCCCTCTGGAAGATGATTATCGACATCCGCCCTGACAGAGGGAAAACCGGCATCGGCGCAGAACTGTCCCATT
>JAKJHH010000222.1 GCA_022703965.1 Verrucomicrobiota bacterium | reverse complement strand
CTGTAATATCGCCTTCATCGGCCCCGGCCCCGAGCAGATCAGAATGATGGGCGACAAAGCCGTCGCAAAAGACACAATGCGCAAAGCCAAAGTTCCGGTCACCCCCGGCAGCGAAGGCGTTGTAGCATCCGAAGACGAAGCTCTCAAGATCGCTCACAAACTCAAATATCCAGTCATCATCAAGGCTGTCGCAGGCGGCGGCGGACGCGGAATGAGAATTGCTCACAATGATCCCAGTCTTATTCAGGGATTTCATGCGGCAAAAACAGAAGCTGAGAGAGCTTTCTCTTCCGGCGACGTATACATCGAAAAATACATCGAAAATCCCAAGCACATCGAAATACAGATTCTTGCCGACAACTACGGCAACATCCTCCACCTCGGCGAACGTGATTGCAGCATACAGCGCCGTCACCAGAAGCTGATCGAGGAATCTCCGTCTCCGGCTCTCAATCCCAGCCTCAGAAAGAGAATGGGCGAGGCCGCGATCAGAGCAGCCAAGGCAGTGAATTACACCAATGCGGGTACTATCGAATTCCTCCTCGACAAGAAGGGCGAAGAATTCTACTTCATGGAAATGAACACAAGAGTTCAGGTTGAGCACCCTGTAACAGAAATGATCACAGGCATCGACATTGTGAAGGAACAGATCAAGATAGCCGCCGGCATGAAGCTCTCCATCAGCCAGAAGTATATCGACTTCAAGGGGCACGCCATCGAGTGCAGAATCAATGCGGAAGACCCGCACAGAAACTTCGCTCCGTTCCCCGGCAAGATCGACTTCTATTCCGCTCCCGGCGGATACGGCGTAAGAGTAGACTCGCATGCCTACAGCGGATACAAGATTCCGCCGAACTACGACAGCATGATCGGTAAGCTCATCGTTCACGCCAATAATACACGTGAAGAAGCGATAGCAAAATGCCGCAGAGCCCTCGATGAATTTATGATCGACGGCATCAAGACAAGTATTCCTTTTGCCCAGTTCATCCTCGGCACCAAGGAATTCATCGCCGGAAACTACGACACCGGCTATATCGAACGCATAATGAAAAGCGGCGTATTCGAGAAAAAACACAACGACTAAGGGGTTATCATGAAAACAATCAACCGCAAATCAGGCAGCATTCAGATGCCGCAGGACGGTGACATTAAGCTTGAAAGCGAGAACGCGGAACCCGGATGTATCAAGATCCATGAAAGCGTCATCGCTTCAATAGTCCGTAAGTCGACATGTTCTGTTGAAGGAGTTGCACGCCTCGCAGGCAGCACTCTCATCGACAACATTGCCGAAATTGTCGGTTCAAAGAAAATTCATGATCGCGCCATTGCTGTGCAGATGGATGAAGGTTCTGTTTCCATTGAAGTAAAAATCAATGTCGCATACGGAGTCCATCTGCCCACAGTCGCCATCGCGGTGCAGGAAGTCGTCGCGAAGGAAGTCGAAGAAATAACAGGTCTGAAGGTGCGCAAAGTTAATGTCATCATCCGCGAACTTGATGACAGCGCAGAAAACCACGAATAAGGATAGCTCAGAAGATGGCTTTGAAACACTCAAAATCAAATGCAGTGACAAACCTCTATCAGAACGAGAATGAGGAAAATTCCTCAGCAGGCGGCGAGATAAAGGTTCATGAGAGCGTGATTGCCACCATCGTGCGCCGTTCCATTTCCGACATCGAGGGAGTGGCTCGTCTCGCAGGCAGCACGATTCTCGACAATATTGCCGAGATCGTCGGCTCAAAGAAACTTCAGGATCGCGCAATCAATGTTATCATGGGTGCGGATTCTGTTGAAATCGACGTGAAAATCATTGCTGAATACGGCGTTCACCTGCCGACACTCGCTGTCGCAGTTCAGGGCGCTGTAATCAATCAGGTCAAGGAACTCACTGGAATGCCGGTCTCGAAAGTGAACGTCATCATCCAGGGCCTCGAAGACACTGATAAAGAGCAGAACTAAAATACCAGAGAGGACGGACTGAACATGACAGACTATATCGGATCGTTTCTTTTCCAATTCTCAGATCCTGAAATTTTTGCATTTCAGTCCGGATTCCTTTCCGGCGTAATCATTTTTGCCGTACTCGCCATACTCATCAAGATCATGGTAATGATTATCTTCGGATATCCGAAGAAAGTCGACGGAATTCCGGTCGAAGGCGAAAACGGAACTCTCTTCATAAGTTCGACAGCTATCTCCGATCTTGTCGAATCACTCGAACCCAGCTTCAAATCAGTTGAAATCACAAAGGTTTCTCTGATGAAAGATAAAAAGCGCACTCACTTCGTAAGAGTTGACGTAGTCTATAATATCGGCGGCGGAGACATGACCGCAATTGCCGCAATGATGCAGACTTCGATAATCACACAGCTCAAGGACGTTTTCGGCATCTCCACAATCACAAGCGTGGATATCCGTGTAAAACGCTCCAAGGAAAAGAAAAACCGCTTCTAAGGAGCTGTAAAGAAATTAACCTTACAAGTTGCCGTGGAGATCGTGATTTGATTTTGGGGTTGACGGCGAGGAGGATACCTTCAGGTATCTAACGAGTCGGCGGCACAAAAAGCATTCACGAGAACATGGCAAATGTAAAGGTTATTTATGAACAGCTCCTAAGCTGAATTGCTGATTCAGACTTTCCTTCTACCGCTTTTCACACTCAGAGATTGTTCTTCTCGGAGTGGGCTTTGATTCTGGCGGCTTTCGCAAATATCTTGCGGATAAGTTTTTTATCCTTGTAAAGCGCTTTGTCGGTATATTCGGTATAGGTTTTCCAGAAGCGCAGAATCTCGGTCGCGCTGACCAGAGGTCTGGCTGAAAATAAAAGCTGAGCAAGATCCTTCACCCGCCAGCGGTCGGCAAGATTATTGCTGAAAATCACACGCTGGAGATCTATTATATATACTTCATCTTCTTCATTCTCTTTTACAAAGAAATGAACTAGATACATGTCCTGATGAGCCATGCCGTTAGAATGAATTTCAGCCGCGATTCTGGCTATTTTTTCAATCAAAGTTCTGCGTCTTACAAAATGCTCGCGCGTAATGTCCTTGAGGAGTACAGAGGCTCTCACATAATCTTTGATTCCGAACGTTACCATGCAGGAATAAGCTCCTGTCTTGGCGGCCGCTACTGGCAGTGTTGTGGGAATTCCAAGCTCGTGAAATTTGACAAGAGCATCCCATTCATGAAAAGCTCCTGTCGGCATGGGTTTGAGTGAAACCAGATTCTTAAGTTTTTCCGTCAGCTTGACCGGTCTGTAGCGCTTGAGATAAACTTCAACATACTCAGTTCCGTAAGGCGGTTCAAGATATATCCGCTCGGTTCCGCGCGTCTTCACGGCGTTCTTCACGGAATCTCCTGAAAGTTCCCAGAGTCGTTTTCCGGTTATGAGTCCGTTGTGACGAAGGACTTCTGAAAAGTCATCATTCACAAGCAGACGGCCTTTATCTCTCGCAACAGGACGTATACGCATAATCCAACTCAGACGTTAGTATTTTTTTCCCTGACGATTTCCTGAAACAGCTTTTCGAGCTGTTCAGCGTGAAGCTCCCAGTCAAAGCCGGAAGAAGCTTCCAAAGCCTTTTTGCGGAATCCCTCAAGCTCGATTTTGTCCAGCTTCAGAAATTCCTCAAGCGCCGAAGCTATCGCTTTGACATCATCGGCATCATCCACAATATAACCGCTTTCCCTGTGCCGTACAAGCTCGGAAGAACCGTTAAGCGAAGTAGTAAGCACTGGCAGGGCGCAAGCGGCTGCCTCAAGACATACATTCGCGAATGGTTCGTAAAGACTTGGGTAAAGCAGAAGATCCGAGGCTGCATAGTAGTCACGCATTTTGTGAGTCACAGCTCCTGCAAAGCGGATATTTCCGGATAGGCCTGCTTTGTCAGCCTGACGCTGATAAGGTTCCTGGGCGTCTCCGCCAAGCACAAGCAGAATCAGATTGGCGCGTCTCTCCTCCGGAAGCATCGACACAGCCTTTATTGCCTGAGCCAGCCCTTTTATTTTGAAGTTCGAGGCAGCGAAAAGCAAAACTTTCGCATCTGCCGGAACTTCCAGCTGACGGCGCAGTTCGGCTCTCTCTTCCGCGGAAACAGGAGGGTAAAATACATTTCTGTCCACGCCGTTGCGGATCACATGAATACGGCATTCAGGATAGCCGAAGCGGCTCACAACCTGATTTTTTACAAGCTCGGAATTCGTGACAAGACGTCCCGTATTCTGAACCTTGAACACCTCCTGCTCAAGCTTGAGGATACCGCTGTGTCTGGGATTGAAGCGGGCAAGCGAGGAGTAGGATATCGGCATCCACTCCGCATGTATCTGCTCGGTTATTCTCACAAGATCAGCCGGATAAAATCTGGCAAGAGAATAAATTATATCGAAGTCCCGATAGTTAAGAACTTTCCTCACTGCCTTATGGAAGGAAGCCGTAGGGCATAGCGAAGGAATCAGAGGACGCCCCACCTTCACCCATTTAAACTTGTCCTCTTCCTTTCCTGCGAAGGATTCGGAAAATACAGTAATAGAATGACCGCGAGCCGTCAGACGTTCCGCCATGTTGGCGGCATAGCGCTCTGCACCGCCGCCGGAACCGTCACAATTGAATTTTCTTCTTATGATCGCAATTTTCATTTGAACACCGTCACTCCGTCGTTTTTCCAGACAGGCTCACGCCATTTACGCTGACGAGCCGCCTCGTAAAGCAGAATCGTCGCGGCAGTCGCCACATTCAGGGAATCCATCGAACCGAGCATTGGAATTTTGACCTTGCAGTCAGCCTTCTCAAACCAGAAATCGCTGAGTCCGTACTGCTCCGCTCCGACCGCAATCGCAACCGAACAGTTAAGATCGATATCCGTATGATAAGTTTCAGTATGCGGAGTCGCGGCAAGCACCTTTATCTTTCTTTCGGAAAGCCACTTCCAGGCCTCCTCTGAACTTGCTTCTGCAACAGGGAGAGAAAAAAGCGCTCCTGTGCTGGCTCTTATTACATTCGGATTATAAAGATCCGTACACTTGTCACAGACAATTACCCCGTCAACGCCAGCGGCATCTGCGGAACGCAGGATGGAGCCGAGATTGCCGGGCTTTTCGACTGCCTGGGCAAGAAGATAAAGCGCTCCGTCCTTGTAGGGCAGATCGGAGAGTTTGTGATCGCGTATGGATGCTATCGCCATGAGTCCCTCGGGTCTGTCGCGATAGGCCATTTTCGCAAGTATTTCGGGCGTTACCTCAAAGAGTTCCACACCGGCGGAAGAAAGCTTTTCGAGAAGAGGAAACTCGTTCTCGCCAAGGAACATGGAAGGACAGTAAAAGCATTCGTGAATCTTCATTCCGAGAGCAAAAGAACGCGTCAGCTCGCGATATCCCTCAAAGAGAGTGAGCCTTTCCTTTTCGCGGTCGCGCCTGTCCCGAAGCTTCACCGCATGCTTGACTTTAGGATTCTGTAAACTTGTAAGTTGTGTACTCTTCATATATTCCCTGATTTTTCCGCTCATACAATAACGCTGGAAAATAGCGCCTTCCAGTAAATATCAGGAATATGGAATAAAAGTCTCATCTAAAAGTAAAGAAGATTTTTTGCGGAAGCCTGCATGATATACACGCATTATTTCATATTCAGCTTGCTTTTTGACGTTTAAAAGATTAGATTTGCAAAGATTCCGGTTAAAAGCAACGGAGGTTGATTGGATGGCCAGACTAATCTGTCTTAGCGGAATAAACAAGGGTGAAGAGACAGAGTTGCCTCAGAGTGGCGAAATCACAATGGGGCGAAGTGAAACTAATGCTGTCTGTATAATAGACAGAAAGGCTTCCAGACATCATTGCCGAATAATTTTCGATTACGAAAACGGCCGCATAATGCTGGAAGACCTAAACAGCACAAACGGGGTCAAAGTGAACAATATTCCCGTAAACGGCTCCACCGTGCTCAGATCCGGAGATCATATAAAAATTGGAGAAACTGTTTTCATTCTTAATAGCGAAGATCATGAAGACTCAGGCGAAGATACGACGTCTTCAACTATTATGAAAAAACAGAAGAAATATGACACTCTGCTTCAGAAGACATCTTTTCAGGCGACTAAAACAGCGTCCCTGATGAAAATCAGACCGCCTCAGGACAATCAGGGCGGAACCGGTTTTCTCTCGTTCTTCAGCAGCGGAGATGACAAGAAAGACAAGTAATATCGAGATATCTTATGGCAGCACCCGCAAAAAAGAAAAGAGTTTTTATTCCTCAGATTGAGTTCGACGAATGCAAAGGATGCGAACGTTGCGTTTATGCATGTCCCGCAGGAGTACTCAAAATGGGTAACAATATAAACAAAATGGGCTATCCGCACGCTTACTACACCGGTGACGGTTGTATCGGCTGCGGCGCCTGTTTCTATAATTGCCCCGAACCCG
>JAKJHH010000221.1:296-6653 GCA_022703965.1 Verrucomicrobiota bacterium | reverse complement strand
ACGGTCGTGGTCTTGCGGCCATGAGGCGGCTCCCCTGAAAGCCGGATCAAGACGCAAGGCAAAAGGGTAGCAGGCAAAGCCTGCGCAGGGAAAGCGGCAGCGTTCCCTGGGACGGAAGCCTGGCACTCGGATGAGAGCCAAGCTGTAGTCAGCCCATCCGGCGAGGATCGCAATTCACGCTCAGGGGCGTGTATAATTGCGCCCTTACACAGTAAGGGACTTACTGTGTTTCGCTCTGGCTTTCGGCCTGTCGCTTCACGCTGTTCAGCATCTCGATGGTATCGGATCGCCTGAAGATGGCTCTTAGGATACGGTCGATCTGCTCGTCCGTGAACTCGTCCGGAGACAGATACTGTTCCAGCATAGCTCCGTGAGTGCAGAGACGGTGGGTCCGTGCGTTGCGGGTCAGCTCGGCTTCCTTGGCCTTCAGCTTCTTCAGGTTCTCCTGTCTGAGCTTCAGGTCCCGCTCGGCCTTCTCGCGTTCAATACGCAGCTCGTCAATCGTCTTTTTACGTGCCATGTCATCACCTCCTTCCTGCATTTGGGCATAATAAAAGCTCCCGACTTTTTACGGTCGAGAGCCTTTAGTCTGCTCAAATCATTATTTATTTATTAATTCGTTATACTTTTTCTTCCATGCACGAGAAGGTTTTTTGCAAATATGGTCGGTCCTAACAAACGCGCAAATATCAGAGAGGCCATTTGAGCCACATATGTCTGGATTGTTCTGCCGACATCCATATGTTTGTACCTCGGTATCGCCTTCCCTCAATGGAGCAGAAAAAGCTATATGTAGTTTGTCTTCCATATCATTCCTCCTTGAAGAGCTTATAAACGACATCAGACAATTCTGCTTCCTGATGACTGTAATCATCGCCTTTGCGTGCGAGATCATGGATGCTCTTCGAAATTCTTGCAATTTCAGAATGAACATTATTCTGTGCATTGAATTTTGGGATAGCAATATATTTTAAGACATCTACCCCTCTGTTTGTTGAAACAGCATATCCATCAACTACTTTGATAACGTTTGGTGCATTTATGATTCCACAAACATAATATGCCTCTGCCTCGTTGTACACATCAAGCATCAGAACCTTCGAATCAACAACGATAGGTTTGTCCTCAACAAACAAGCTTGTATCTGCGCCTGGCACACTATTATAGTAACTGCCTACAACTACAGCAGACATGCTACCAGTCTGCTCTTTCCAAAGGACTTTGTACGGAGAATATGTGTATTCTCCAACATTATCGAGTCTGTAAAACGGATTAGTGTCCTTATTAAAGAACTTTCCATTCTGAATGCGTGTTTTTAGCAATTCATCGTGATAATAGTCAAGCCAGGTGTAAGTTTCTGGTGCAGTATTTGCTAATTCTGGTTCCGGAACACCGTATTTATATTGCGCTGTATGCGGAACAAGCATGAACTCATTCGACTTCACCTTCCACTTGGCAATATTTCTGCCGCCAAGCATAGGATAAACATAGGTTTCCTCAATAACCCCTGGATGAACACCTTTTTCTATGATATCTTCTCTGCGCTGCCGGCTAATATCATTTTCAATCCGAAGATATCCGGGACGTTCGCATCTCGGATGCTTAAGGATATATACTCCTTTTGCTCCGGCTGGTTCAATACCTTTTCTTCCACGATAAATCCTTGGCTTTGTTCTATCCAAAACATTATTAGCAAAAGACATATCTTCAAGAGTAAGCCATGCAGACTGATTATCGTGTTGATCGACAGGTTGAGCAAGAAGTTTTTTTGATGTAACAATAGCTAAAACCTGATCCCAGTTACAATGAGAATCTATCTTGGACTTTCTTCCAATCTGAGAGAACACGCAGTAATCATCCATAGGGTAAGTCATCCGAACGCCCTTGCGGAATTTGATTGCAACCGTTGGTATGGTAAAAAGACTGACAGCAGAAAAATCATGCACACTTTCCACTCTAAACGGAATGTTTTGTTCATTTCTAATGATTTCAAACTTTCGGAATCCTTCTCCACCTTTTGTCGATTTCAAAAATGAAGCAGGAAGCAGAAATACCATCGTTCCGCCATTTTTAAGATATTGATCGATAGCAACATACGTGACCGCCATACCAAAATCATCGTGTGTAGTCTTTTTATCATAGGCATTTTTTTCAAAAATGCCATAGCTCTGCCATATAGCAAGAGTGCCCTCGCGATAACTTTTGCTCATAGATTTCCATGCAATCCATGGCGGGTTACCTACAACATAATCGAATTTGTTCCCAATCATGATGGGAGCAAAACTGTTGCGAAGAATAATCGGCCAGAAAGAATCCTTACTTCCTCTATGCAGAACATATAATCTGTCAAAGAGCCTTTTAACAACAGGCTCCGCCTCAGGTTGAATAAGCTTCTTTCCTAAAACAAGTTGCTTGAAGATTTCATAATCGGTTCTGTCATTGATGTGATGGCTGAGCAACGTCAAAAACTCATTTCCTTTGCTAAAGCTCTCAAATTTCGGTAATTCCAACTGGCCAACTGATGTTGTAAGGTTGAGCGTTGTATCGTTTTCTTCTGTATATACAACTGGTGCCAGGATCGAATCTGCAATAAAAACCGGAATGTTTACGGGGTTCCCAAATTCCTCATCACAGTTATCAAAAAAGGCAGAGAACATAATGAGAATGTAGTTTGCTTTTGCAGCGACTACAGAGATCGGATTGATGTCAAATCCGACTATGTTCGATGTTATTTTCTCGAGATCATTCCGGGTTAAGGTTCCGTTATGCCTCTCGATAATGCGTTTTATAGCCTGTGTAAGAAATGGGCCAGAGCCTGCACACGGATCGATGAGCGTCTTTTCTTCGTTTCCGTCATATCCTGCAAGATCAAGTGCGTGCTCCACAATCCAGTCCGGCGAGAAATATTCTCCCATCAGATGCCTCATCTCTGAAGGAATCAATTCCATATAAACTTCTTGGAGGATATCCTGGACATCTTCCGGACGCAACACGAACGTGCTTAAATCAAATCGATCTATGACTTTAAGCGTCTGATTCACAATTTCAGTTTCAAATCCACTGTCGGTAAAAGTGAACCATTCCATGAAATGTGTTTCAAAGAAGTTCCCGACTAAATTTGTTGTGTTTGCACCTTTTGCACCATCGAAAAGCCGGTCTATCTCTGCTTTTTCAAGCTCCTGCTTGATAGTAAAAGACGGATCAACAAGCTGCGAAAGGAATGAATAAATAAGGAGTTTCAGGAAAATGTTGAAGAACGTCTGCATCGAAAACAGATACATTTTACTGTCAATATTAAAGCTATTATCAATCCCATATGCTTCGCGTATTTTTGAAGACACTTCTGTGAAATCAGTGGCATTTTCGTCATCACCATATAAAATGCCAAAAACGCGATCCCATTCCTCATAAAGCGTTCGTACTCGTCCGCTTCCTCTAAGGTCATGGAGATTGAAATCCATCTCCTTGTAAGCACTTATAATTGATTCTCTCACGAAAGAGCTCTTTGTGTTAATCACTGACAGTAGATTTTGTTTATTGAGTGCCATTCGATCCTGCTGTTTCAGCAAGAGTACCAATCGCTTAAGGCCAGACGAGAAATCCTTCGCTTCCCAAAAGAAGTCAAGATTTAATGGGTTCGGAATAGAAACCGAAACCTTGCTGGTATTTATTTCTGTCTTCTGAGGCGAAGAAACAAAGCGCGCGAAAATGAATGTCTTTCCGTCGAAGCCAACGCCTATTCCGGATGTGAGCTTTCTGACAATGTGTTCATCATTATCCGTAGCCGTAATTGCGGCATTACTGATCAGGTAGTCGTAAAGGCCATGATCCCTGTCATCACGGCCATACAAGGCTTCGTTTTTTCCTTTCGGCGTATCAAAATAGGCTTCCTTCTTGAACTCAAAAGAAATATTCTGAAATGTTGCATCTGTTCTTCCACCGGAAAGTAACACATCCTCGCTGCGGTATTGGCCGACCATCGAAGGATTAACTTCATTCAAGATAGGTTTGACGATATCAGAATGAAAATGAAGCTTCACATCATCCTCGTTGCGAAGCACATTCTGCTTAAAATCCAATTCAAGCTTCTTTAAATCCATATGAACCCCTCCACGATAATTAGGATTGCTGTAATTATACCACGGAAAAAGTCATTGGTCAATATGATATTTCGGCATTTTATGGCGTTATAGGCCTATAATTATACATTGGTCAATTGGTCATATGTTTTACTTCTTGTAAGCGCAAAGGAATATCACGTCCAAATGATTTTCAGAAAATGCATTTGTTTTGTCTATCAGCGTTTTTCAATCTCCCAACCCCATGTGTCTTAGCCTGTTCGCTGGCAGCCTTACGCCTGGCCTCGCTCTGCGGTGAGTTCAGGTGGATCGAGACTCTGGATTTCTGCACGGTATAGGTCACGCTGCCCAACACCTTGTCTTCATCTTTCATCGTGCAGAGTTCCGGGTAACGAGCCGCGAATTTACGTAGCCTATTCTTCAGATCGGTATTGAACGTGTAGACATCCCAGGTGTCATCACCCTCCGATGTCAGCAGGATAGTTTCTCTTTCGTATTTGTTCAAACGGTGCTTTGACATTTCGATTCTCCCTTCATTACTCCATATGAAAAGCCGTCCTTCTGCATAAGAGGGGCGGCTTAGGTATTCTTTATCGACCGATAAAGTTCTTATTCAGTTTTGCGGGTCACGACCAAATAAAATCTGATAATCCTTCCCGAATCACGACAACTACGGCGGTGATCCCTTGTCCGACAACCGGGATCATAAAGACGATGAACGCGGCCAGGACAGGTCTCAGAGCTTCTGTCCAGGTCGATATTCCAAAGACGAGCGACAGTACCGCAATCAGCAGGAATAGTCCGGCCAAAAGATTGAAGACCACCGAAGACATGCCCACCACGAGGGTGAACAGCCATTGGATGACCGTCACGATCAGCATGACTGGGAAGGCAAGAACCTTTCCCATGAACTTAAGCAGACGCATTTAGTGACTCCTTTCCGGCAGACGCGGTCTTTCTCTTTTTGCTGTATTCACGGAGGTATTCTATGTGATGCTGATGCTGGGCTTCCAGCTTTGCGGCGATCACCGGATCAGTCTTTGCCAGTTCCTGCTGTTTGGCTCTTGATCTGAGGGTGGCCTGCGTCTCCCTGGCCCTGATATCAGCCAGTTTTGCCGCTGCTTCCGGATCTGTCTCAGCCCTGGCAACAAGCTCGGCTCGGCGCTGTCTCGTCCATTCGTTTTTATGATTGATCCTGGCTTGGAGCGTCTCGGCAGCTTCCGGATCTGTCTCAGCCTGCTCAACGAGTTTTCTCCGGCTGGCCATCGTCGCTTCGGATTGTTTTTTCAGATGTTCGGCCAGCTCTGCGGCGGCCTCCGGATCGGTCTCTGCTCTGGCCTTGACTTCTGCCCATCTGGCTTTCTGCTGGGCGTAATGGCGCTTGGCTCTCTCACTGGTCTTGGCTTTTTCAACAGCTGCATATTCCGGATCAGCTTCCATACGGGCCTGCTTTTTCGCAAGGCTCTTTTTGGATGCTTCTCTTTGTCTGATGCGTTTAGCTTCGACTTCTGCGGCGGCCTCCGGATCGGTCTTGGCTCTTTCCTTCAGCTCGTCAAATTCAGCTTTACGCTTTGCGGTATGCTTCCTGGTTGACTCGGCACGTCCGGCCAGGATTTTCGCTGCATATTCCGGGTCCTTGGCCATCCTTTCCTCACGGCGCTGTTTGTTCTGGCGGTTCTTCTCAGCCTGTGTTTCTCTGCGGATTCTTAGCGTCTCGGCAGCTTCAGGATCGGTCTTGGCCAGCTCTTCAAGCTCCGCAATCGGGATATGGTTCTTGTAGTAGCGTTCCATATTCTTCTTGTTTCTCTCGATGCGCTTGGCTTCTTGTTGGGCCTGATACTCCGGATCAGCCTCCCGCTTGGCTTTCGCTCTGGCACGATCCTTGCGACCTTTCTCACGCTTCTTTTCGTAATATTGCTCAAGTTCCGCAGCCGCAGCCGGATCGGTCTTTGCCGCCTCTTTGAGCGCCGCCAGTTTGCTTTTCTGACGCTCTTGAGTGCGTTTGTTTTTAGCTCTCTTTCGAGCAGCTTCCTCGGCCTCCCGCATGGCGGCGAGTTCTTCCTCGCTGATCTCCGGTATGGGCGGGAGATAGTTGCCGATGAAGTTGAAGTAGATATCAAGCTTTTGTTCTCTGGCTTTTCCATGCCCACCGTTCGGAGCATGAACAACGATCTTATCGATGAATTCATAGAGCATATCATCGGTCAGCTCCGTGATGTTCTGATACTTCTTTACAAGAGCCACAAAACGGTTGATATCTGCCCTCTTAGGGGTAACG
>JAKJHH010000221.1:0-279 GCA_022703965.1 Verrucomicrobiota bacterium | reverse complement strand
CCTTCGCCTTTAGTTCAGAAACACGGCTTTCGAGCCGGGATTGTTCCTCATCATACTGCGTTATGAGCTTCTGGACCTGACGTTCCGGCAGCGTACCGTTGATCTGGCTCTCATAGAGTCCCCGAATCAAATTATCAAGTTCGGTGATACGTCTGCTGGCGGCGGCAAGCTCCTTCTTTTCCTCGGATGTGGTCTGTTCTTGTCTTTGCTCCCACTGTGCCATAAGCTGGCCGATGAAAGCATCCTCATCCTGAAGGACATATTGAGATACAACCTGAA
>JAKJHH010000220.1:2859-6688 GCA_022703965.1 Verrucomicrobiota bacterium | reverse complement strand
ACCTTACAATATGGATTTCCCTGTAATCACGGTCGCAGACATAGTCAGAGCCCAATATCGTCTTATGAAGCATCTCGGCATTGAAAAATGGCTTGCGGTTGCGGGCGGTTCTATGGGCGGCATGCAGGCGATTCAGTGGGCAGTCGACTACCCTGATGCAACCGGAAGCGTCATCGCAATCGCCACCAGCGCAAGAATTTCGCCTCAGAGCATTGCCTTCAACTGGGTCGGACGCGAAGCCATAATGAGCGACCTCAACTGGAAAGCTGGCGACTACGAGGATCAGCCCGAAAAGGGACTCGCCACCGCTCGAATGCTCGGACACATCACATATCTCAGTGAAGAATCCATGGGGCTTAAATTCGGCAGAAAACTTCAGGAATCAGCTACGTATTCCTTCGACTTCGACAAGGATTTTGCTGTCGAAAGCTACCTCGAATATCAGGGATACCGTTTCGTCGAGAGATTTGATGCCAATTCCTATCTTTACATCACACGCGCCATCGACTACTTTGATATCTCTGCTCCACACGGCGGAGATATGACAAAAGCTTTTGAAAGAGTCAAAGCAAAGTTCATGGTCGTCTCCTTCTCAAGCGACTGGCTTTTCCCGCCTTCTCAGTCAAAAGAAATTGTCAAAGCTCTCCTAAATAACCGCATAGAAGTAAGCTATTGCGACATCAAGTCCTGCTATGGACACGATGCCTTCCTCATCGAAGCGGAAGCGCTGGGACAGCTTATTTCAAACTTCCTTGAGAACAGGAGGAAGGAAGCATGAGTTCAATCAATCATTTCTCATCACGTAAAGACTTTGAAATAATCCTTGATATTGTTCCGTCCCACACCCGAGTACTAGACCTCGGCTGCGGCGACGGACTTCTTCTCAAAACGCTCAGAGAGGAAAAACAGGTTCAGGGTATCGGCGTCGAAATTTCACAGGACAAGATAATCAGAAGCGTCGGCAATAATGTCCCGGTCATCCATGAAGACCTTAACAACGGACTTTCAGCCTTCAAAGACAAATCTTTTGATTACGTAATTCTGAGTCAGACGCTTCAGGCAGTCGAAAGACCGGACATCCTTGTCTCTGAAATTCTCAGAGTCGGTAAATACGGTGTAATCAGCTTCATCAACATGGGCTTTCTGCACTCACGCCTTCAGATAATGTTCGGCGGAAGAATGCCGGAAACCGAGGAACTGCCCTTCCCCTGGTACAACAGTCCCAACATACATCTTGCGACAATAAGGGACTTCCGCGATTTATGCCGTTCCAAGTCTGCAAGAATCGTATCCGAAATACCGGTCGAAAAAGGGTTTATGGCATCTTTGCTGCCAAACATTTTCGCCTCAACATGCGTTTTTGTGATAGCAGATATCGAAAAATAAGGATTTTGTCTCTTTCTTTCCGTCGAAACCCGACAAAAACAGTCTATATTACTGAAATTTAAAGGGAGAACTAGAGCTTGTATCCTTAGCAGGATCGCTCTTCCGCCGCTCGGCGGGCAGGAATGAATTCCTGCACTCTTTAAAAATGCTTTGCATTTTACTTTTTATAAGATTACGTGAGAACAAACAAGGATTTCGACCGGAAAACAATGGACAACTTTTTATTTTATCTCGTATCAGGAATATGTGCGGGGGCGCTTTATGCGCTGATTGCCCTCGGCTACAGCATGGTGTACGGGATAATAAAACTCATCAACTTTGCTCACGGCGAATTCTACATGGCCGGCGCTTACGCAGGATTCGGAGTTTTCACCCTCCTGCCCCAGTCCATGCCCGGCTACATGCAGATTCCGATAATTCTGGCGGCGTCCGGAATTGCCGGAGCTCTGGTCGCAGCCATAACTGAACGGGTGGCATACCGTCCCTTGCGAAACAGCGACAGACTTACAACGCTTCTCACTGCAATCGGAGTATCATTCCTTCTTCAGGGGCTGGCGACATTCATCAACAAGGCAAATCCGCTTCAGTACAGCGGTGACCTGCCGGGCTCCATAGGCGAACTCAGCCAGCGCGCTGTAAATGTGGGAGGCGCAGGAATAAGTCTCTTCAAGATCATATATATTTTTGTTGCGATAATCCTCAGCGGACTTCTCTGGCTGCTCGTCATGAAAACATCCTTCGGCAGAGCTGTCAGAGCTGTAAGTCAGGATGCCAGAGCAGCAGCTCTCATGGGCATAAATGCCGACTCCGTCATACAGAAAACCTTCATGGCTGGAGGCTTTCTCGCAGGAGTGGCCGGATCTCTAGCCGCCTTTCAAAGCGTCGTCGATCCGATGATGGGCTTCATGCCCGGCCTGAAAGCCTTCATCGCCGCCGTGCTTGGCGGCATCGGCTCCATTCCGGGAGCTGTGGTCGGAGGCTTTGCCATCGGAGTCATCGAAAATATGGCGCTCTACTTCGGCGTATCTTCAGGATACAAGGATGCGGCGGCTCTCGTGACTCTGATCGCGGTACTTCTTGTGATGCCCGGCGGAATATTCGGAAAAAGCAGCAGGGAGAAGGTCTGAGATGGGCGCAGAATTTGAATCCTTCATGGCTCTGGCTGGAGTATATGCGATACTCGCAATATCGCTGAATCTCCTCTGCGGACTCACAGGGGTTCTTCAGCTAGGACACGCCGGATTCTTCGCCGCCGGAACTTATGCAGCCGCCATCACATCAATTTATTTCACCATTCCGCAACTCGGGTTCTTCAATATCTTCATCAGCCTTGCCGCTGGAGTCACCGCCAGCGCAATATTCGCTCTCCTCCTCGGAATCCCGTGTCTGCGTCTGAGAGGAGACTATCTTGCGATTGCAACTCTCGGCTTCGGCGAAATCATGCGGCTCTGCCTGAACAATCTCCAGCTCCCCGGCGGAAAAATGTTCCCGGACGACGAAAGTATCGGCGGTCCGACGGGACTTTCATTCACAGAATTCCCCGGCGACCTCTGGACAAAATTTCCTGATTATTCGGCGCAATACGCAAAAAACTGGGTGATCTGGCTTGCTGTCTTCATCAGCTTCATCATATTTCTGAATATTAAAAACTCCTCTTTCGGACGCGCCATGATGTGTATAAGAGAGGACGAAACAGCGGCAAAATCTCTTGGCATAAGCATCCCGAAATACAAAATGCTGGCGTTCATTCTTAGCGCAGTATTCGCAGGAACGGCCGGAGTGCTCTTCTATCATCACGAACTCAGAGCCCTGCCCGACAACGCCTGTCTGATGCTGAGTATTGAAATACTGCTTATGCTCGTTCTCGGCGGAATGGGCTCCTTCAGCGGCGCCTTAATGGCGGCTGTCGTGCTGGCAGGTCTGCCATTCGTGCTCAGACACATGAATGCCGGTGAATATCGACAGATCATCTACGCACTTATGCTGATACTCATTATCAGGCTCAAACCGGATGGTCTCGCAGGCATGAAGGAAATCGGCGACTTTTTCAGGAGAACAAAAAAATGAGCATCTCCGTAAAAGAAGATTTCAAATTCTTCCACATCGACAAGCTTTCAAAGAGTTTCGGAGGACTGAAGGCTGTCGACGAGGTTTCACTGACTGTCGATGATATGCAGATTGTCGGCTTGATCGGACCGAACGGAGCAGGCAAAACCAGCCTTTTCAACCTCATAACAGGACTCGACACACCGGATTCAGGAACGGTATATTTCCAAAGGAAATACATCCATAAACTTCCCGCACACAAGATTGCCGGATGCGGCATTGCCAAAACCTTCCAGAACATCAGACTTCTCAAGCATCTGACTGTTCTGGAAAATGTAAAAACAGCATGCCATATGCACATCAAATACAACCTTTTCGAGGCGGCATTCAGATTCCC
>JAKJHH010000220.1:0-2849 GCA_022703965.1 Verrucomicrobiota bacterium | reverse complement strand
GAAATTCTACAGAACCGAAAAAGAAATTCAGGATCACGCAATGGAATTTCTGGAGCTCTTCGATCTGCACCATTCAGCGCACGAATATCCGGACTTCCTTCCCTACGGCAAACGCAGAAAACTCGAAATAGCCAGAGCCCTCGCAACCGAAGCAAATCTCCTCCTCCTCGACGAACCAGCAGCCGGTCTCAACCCCAGCGAAACAGCAGAACTGATGCATCTTATACGCAAAATACGCGATGAATTCAAACTGACAATCATCCTGATTGAACACGATATGAACCTTGTTATGAATCTCTGCGAGAAAATCGCCGTCCTTTCCTTCGGCAAAAAAATCGCGGAAGGAACAGCAAATGAAATCCGAAACAATCCGCAGGTTATCGAAGCCTATCTGGGAACAGAAAAGGAAAAGTCGCAATGACAAACGCCAAAAACATACTTGAGATCAGCGAGCTTTCCCTCTCATACGGACATATCGACGCCTTGAAAAACATCTCCTTTACCGTGAAAGAAGGGGAAGTCGCCGCTCTTCTCGGAGCCAACGGTTCAGGTAAAAGTTCTCTTCTAAAAGCAATCTCGGGGCTGGTAAAATGCAGCAGTGGAAAAATACGCTTTAAAGGTAATGAAATCCAGAATATGCGCCCTGAGAAAATTGTCGCATCAGGACTCGCCCATTGTCCGGAAGGACGCCGCATTTTCCCTGATCTCACGGTTTTCGAGAACCTGCAAACAGGAGCCTATCTCTGCAAGGACAAAGCTCTATTCAAAAAGAATCTCGATAAAGTCTTTACCTACTTCCCGTTGCTTGCCGACAGAAGAACTCAGGCGGGCGGAACCTTATCGGGCGGAGAACAACAGATGCTTGCTCTCGGCCGCTCCTTGATGAGTAATCCAACCATGCTCATGCTGGATGAACCAAGTCTCGGACTAGCCCCGAAGATGATAGAACTGATCTTCACAATCATCGATAAAATCAGCAAAGAAGAAAAAGTCTCAGTGCTTCTTGTCGAGCAGAACGCGAACGAAGCCCTGCTTCATTCCTCGCACGCCTTCGTCCTTGAAACCGGCAAGCTCACACTTAGCGGCACAGCCGGAGAGTTGAAAAACAACCCCTCCATAATAAAAGCCTACCTAGGCGGCTGAAGACAATTCTATTTCAGATATAGAATATTATAATTCTGAGGCTTTTTCTCGCCATCCACACCATCTCCCCAGCATAGAGCTCCACTGCGCTGTTTCCCGTCGTTACTGTTCACGACAAGGGAAAATGCAATAATATCACCTCTCCTGAATTCTTTTCTTCCTATTTCAGACGCTGGAATTTTCAGCTTATAACGTGTTGCTTTTTCTGTTTCATCTCTGATTATCTCGCAAATGATATCCTTTCTGAGCCCGGCACTCTTCTTAGGCTGATAGCGGAATACAGCCGCAGCATCTTTCCTGAGAGCAGCACCAAATTCATAATATGGCGTCAGACCCGGATTGTCTTCATTTGCCCTGTACTGCATGGCAAATTGAATGGAATCACCAAGCCACCCCCTCTCCATCGGACAATCACACAAGTGAAGAGTATCCCCAACGACGACATTCAACAGAATGTAATCTTTGCTGTAAGAAAGACTGAATCTTGCATCAATATCCGCACGTACTGAGGCGGCAGCTTTCCAGTTTGAAAGAGGATCAAGGGCAATCAAGTCGCCTTCTTCCTGAAATACAGTCACGCTCTCACGCGCAAAACGACTGAAACGCATAGTCAAAGGCCTCATATTCCTGTTGCGATCAACGATTTTCAAGAGAGCCGTAGTAAATACCGCATCTGAAAGAAGACGAAAACGGATATTACGCCGCGAAGCCGGGTCAAGCTCAAAAGATGCCGAATCCTCCCAAGTAAGTTTGAGGCCCTCAGGAAGATCTGCATCCAGATTTATCTTTAGAGTTTTATCTGAAAAGTTATTACAGATAAAACTGAGTTCCACCGGCTTTTCCGGAATAAGCTGATAGCCGAAAATATTATGAGGAATCGAAGTCAAATCTGATGAAGGCTGAGCAATCACAGGATTCATAGATGAAAGCTCAGCTTTTTTCCATGAAGCGGCAAGACGATAAAGTTTCATTGCCTCTGTGTCCCGCTCCAGCAAGTTTCCCAAGTCTGACTCTTTAATATGAAGATAAACGATCCCGTCGTTCATAGAAAGCTGCCCGTCAGAAAAAGACAAATCCCGTCCGTCAGCCCCGCTTATTCGCTCTATCTTCAAAGATTCCGGAAGACGGAGCGGAATCTGACGCGGCAGATTTTTCCTTGGATATAATTCATCGTGACGATATGTATATCTTCGGTCCAGAGGACGATACAGACAAGCAACAGCATTTGTACCGTCTGAAAACACTCTGCTGCGCCCAAGACCATCAAGCCGCAAATCCCCGATGTAATTCATATCCCCTAAAATCCGGGCTGAATAAAGATATGCGACAAGAGCTCTCATCGGAGTCAGATTACGATCAAATAGTCCAAAATTATTATACTCCTCATTCCCGTAATTTACCTTGAATGGAAAATAACGCTTCACTCCAAGCGCTTTGAACTCTATAGCTTTTCCTACAATTTCCGAAGCTGCAAAACGGTCATCATTTGCCTCCGCTCTCAGAGGCTGATTTCTCCACGGCATACCGGACTCAGTAACCCAGTAAGGAATTCCATACGACAAAGGAGCCGTTTCTTTTTCAATCTGACGCATTCCTTTCACAAGAGGCTCAAGATCGGCAACTTGTTTATATATGTGGAAACTCATGATGTCCGGTGAATCTGTAATTCCGGCTTCCACCCATGCTCGATAACGATCAAGGTTGCC
>JAKJHH010000021.1 GCA_022703965.1 Verrucomicrobiota bacterium | reverse complement strand
TTATAAAAATGAATACCAAGCCAGGCAGTTCCGGCACTTAGCAGAAAACTTAATAGTGTTTTTACGATTATATCTTTGTTAAGCATTTTTACTTTTTCTGAGTCCAACCTTTGAAAAAGTTCTTTACTGAACCTATCCATGAAGAACCATGCAATACGAATCCATCACAGTTAGGCATATAACACACATATCGAGAGCCGACCCTCAACGAATCTCCCTTTGCGAAGCGTGAGGAAGAGCCAACCCAGCTTCTATATACCACGGGCGGCAGAATTGTATCCACATCGACAGACACATAGCCGCCATAAAACTTATCCGCCTCAACCAAGTCAGAAAAATATGCCCCCAGTGTGCCTCCGCTGATAATATTGGCGATAATTCCTGTAATTTTAGAGCCTATGCTTCCAAGAAACCCCTTAAAAGTCTCGGAAAGATTCCAGAGACATGAGCCTTTATTTTTTACTGTCCATATTTTGGGAGTTGAACAATACTTCATTCCGGGAAAACAATAGTTCTTCAGATCGGCTTCCTTTATAACCTTGTCATAATTGCCTTCGTTTCTGGCTTTGATCTCTGCAACCAGACGGTTTGCGCTGACAAGACGCTGCTGTATAGTCATGATTCTAGGAAAATCCACGCAGAAACAGAGCATGACAATGAAAACCGGCATGACGAGAGCAGTTTCAAGAAAAACCGCGCCGCGCTCACGACCGAATACCTTGTAAAATAGATTTCTTCTGTTTCTCATTCTTCTTTTCTCTTTTCTTTCAATGATAGCAAATCACACTCATAAGTTTCCAGGGGATAGTATCTATCTTGCCCCATGAAATAAGAGAGGGATCCGCTCCGACTCCGCATCCGGTCGGCCTGAATTTATGCTTATCATCATTGTATTTGACCACATTTCCGCCCTTGACTCTTGCGACGGCATATGCCATTACCGGCACTTTTTGAACATTGTCCCCTCCTCCAATAAAATAAGAGGATATCAGACCGGTTTCAGACTGTCCCTTAATAAACCAGACCCAGGCGGGAAGCTCTTTTTTATCATACGGCGATTTCGATTCATAATATTCGTCATCCCAAGGTTCCAGCTTTACCTTGACAAATGAATTTGACTTCAAAATCCCAAGAGCCGCCTTCAAAAGTATATTATTTTTAGAGTAAAGCGGATATGATTTGTCATGTTTAGCCGCCAGCGGAAGCGTAAGAATTGAGCCCGTGGCGGTCGGAATCCCTACAGCCGTAAACTCTTTGAAAAGCGGTCGCAAAACTTTAACCACTCCATCCCACAAAATATTTCCCGAAGACTTATCCGGAAGAAGAGCCGTAAATATTCCCGGCGCACCGTTGACCTTCGCCGCATTATTCGCCGCAATGTAACCTATTAATATAGACCCGTTAGCATACACGAAACGCAATGGTTTCATGAAAAGATTTACCATCACCGCATGAGTCGCCCAGGCCGCGTATATGGGAACCGCCAAAGCTATTTCGGCAGCCTTGCCTGCTCCGACTATGTAAGCAAGTTTTGCCAGCGTTTCCAGTCCGGCAAGAGCTCCGTAGGTATAACCGAGCATGTTATCTGTATCGTAAATATCCTCATTCAATGCCTGTACCATGTTCATGCCTCTTGCCTGCCATGCAGCCATTTCCAGAGCAGCCGCATCAGCGGCGTTCTGCGTCTGCATCTTGGTTTCCGACATCTTGGCGGTGTCCCATATCATGCTGCAAAAAGCCAGAATCAGAAATGAAATAATGGCGGCATAAATCAGAGCCACCCCGTTTTCATCACTGTGAAGTCTTTTGAATCTGTTCAGTATTTCCATCAGATATCCTACTTGCTTTTTTTATTGCTTTTATTCTTCTCGCTCTTATCTGAACCTGGAGCGCCGCTCACTTTTCCATAGAGATCCTTTGCCTTTTTATAAGCATCGTCTTCTTTCTGCTTCAAGTCCTTAACCTTCTTTTCGAGGTCTTCCTGCTGCTTTTTCTCCTCTTCGGTAAGCTCTTCCTTCTTGGATTTAAGCTTTTTCAGCTCGGCCTCGGCATCTTCTCTGCTTTTCTTCGCCTCATAGTACTTGTCGGTGGCTTCTTTATATGCCTGTTCATTTTTCTGGAAGTCAGGAATCTTCTCAGGCACTCCTCCGGATTTTGTCGCAATGTAAGAAGAGCTGAATTTATCAGGTTCGACAAGCATGGCGGCAACCCCTGTCGCGCAGACTTTCCCTTTGGACGCCCCCGGCATGAATGCCGCATAAATCCAGTTTTCAGTAACAGGATAGTTTACTGTAACCCTCACTATCGCCGGGTTTTTATACTCGTTTACGCGCGGAACCTTCCAGAACCAATATGCTTCCCAGTCAATATGCGTAGGATACTTTATGGTCTTGCCTTTGAGACTTATTACGTCTGTCTTTATCACTCCGTCCATTTTTGAGCGTTGATAAGCCATACGGTACAAATTGAGATAACGGTTTGCCATCAGGCCGCCGCTCTGTCCGAAAATGGCGGAAAACGCCTTCTGAATCATGTCCTCCAGAAATTTGTTAAGCTTCTCCAAAAGCGGATCAAGGAGTCCCTGAATCGCGCTCATGAGAAATTCAAAAATGCCCCCGCCGGAGCCTTCTTTCTTGAAGATAAGTTTTTGTATAATTCCCTTGATGTCGGGAAAGCTTATCCATTCCTTGGTTCCTTTGAACCAGCCGCTGGTGGCGGTCATCATAAGCATAGTGGTAGTAAATTTTTCGGAATCCATAATGGAAGTATTTTTAATCTTGAGAGCTGACGGGAAAGCCACTTTTCCGGCCACGACATTGACCTTGGCGATTCTCGCAAGCGTGAAAGCTGTATGGTTTGCCATTACAGTGGCATCCCAATAGGTGCAGACTTCTATAATGAAAGTAGTTACAGCAAGAAGAAGAGGAAGCACTAAAGCAAATTCAAGAAAAGCGGTGCCCCGTCCGGAAGCGAAACGCCTGCAGACCAGTCTGGCGGTTCCTGCGTCATTTTTTCTGAAACGCCCAAGCCAGTTTCTGAATTTTTGTCCCATTATGCTCTCCCTCTGTCAGGAAGCCATGACAATCGCCCAAAGAGTTCCTGCCGCAATCGCAATGCCGTAAGGCACTGTGATTTCCTTTTTAAGTCCCTCGCCGGGTTTTTCCTTGCGTTTCATTCCAAGGAGCATTCTGAAAATGTTTTCAAAACTGCTCAGAAAACGTCCTGACCATATCATATAGAGAAGCGCAAGCACTCCTCCGGACAGGCAGGTGTAATACAAGGCCCAGAATATCATAGGATAAGCCACAACAGCCCCGGCCGCAGCCATAAGCTTGAAATCACCGCCTCCGAGCGCACCGACAAGACAGAACGGCAGAAAAATTCCGCCGCCTATCAGAAGCCCAAGCACGGAGTTCTGAAGTCCGGGCAAGCCTCCGCTGATAAAAGATCCTGTCACGGCACATATTATCGCACCGTAGGTCAGGTAATTCGGAATCTTCCGGCTCTTCATTTCGGTATACGCCGCAACAATGAAAAGCGGAGGAAGTATTATATAAAGGATATTCTTGTCCATGCTACTCCCGGCGCAAAGTCACGCCGCATATCGGAAGACGGATTTCTCTGGCTGTCTGTGCAATCAAAAAAACGGAAGACCGATCATAGATGCGCGGAAAATCATATCTGCGCGCAGGAGCATATAAACAATGCCGCCCGGCATCAGAATTGAAAGTCCAGCGATTCCGACAAGAGCCAGCAGCATGGAATACTCCATGAACACAACGGCACTTTCGTCGCTATGAAGCCTTCTGAATTTTGATTTCATGAAAGACCCTTAAATTCCGCCTGACAAAATCAGGCGGAAACTTTAGATCAAACAAAACAGATTATTATTTCGGCTTGATGTCAGCGCTCTGAACAGCCTTGGATGCATCATCTGTCTTAGTTGTGATGTTGCCGAAGAATTCCTTCATCTTGCCGCTGAATGTAGCGACTGCAATTGCAACGATGATTCCTACGAGTCCTGCGAGCAGAGCGTATTCAATGAATGTCGCTCCGGATTCGCCTGCTACTGTTCTGAGAATTCTGCGATGAAGTTTACCTGTTGTCTTAGCCATTTTATCTATGCCCTCCATATGTGGTTTTATTTTTTATCCGTATAAATGGATATTATTATTTCTTTTCGGAATCTGTTTTGCCGTCCTTTTTCATGACATCATGAATCTGGTCAAGCTTGTAGTAGATGAAAACACCGAGGAAAATGTTGACTGCTATTGAAGCCAGAATTACGTCTACGAGAATATTGCCCATTTAGATACTCCCCTTTCATTGAATTAAATTTCTACGCACAGGCACTATGAGCCTATTCCACTAATAAACAGCTCGGATTTGAATATGCAAGCACCTTTCATGCACTTTAATCTATTTTTAATCCTGCTTATTGCCTTAAGCTAAGATATTTATTCGCAAGTGCAGCTTCAATGACTCAAAATCCATATTTCACCAGCCTTGCCATCTGCACTGGACATACAAGATGTAAGACCCTTATTATTAAACACAAACAACACCAATGAAATTTTTCATCAAAATATGAAATCTTCTATTGCTTCCTTCTATTCCCCTGTGTTATAATAAAAAGCGGAGGGCATTTACTATGTGCGCCAAGATTCGCGAAAAAACCGAAAAAGACAATAAAAGTATATCCATCAGCGATGTGGCAAAAGCAGCCGGAGTCGCTCTCGGCACCGCCTCGCGCGTTTTCAACGGATGCGACAATGTGGACGAAAAACTGAAAAAGCAAGTCTGGCTCGCAGCAAGAAAGGCCGGATACATCCCCAAAAAACGCTCCAAATGCGTCGGCATCGTCTGCGGACGGAGAAGTCCTGCCGCAGCCCTCAGATACGTAACTGTGATGAGCTCTTTGCTTACCGATGCATTCATGAGCAAAGGTTTTTCCGTTGAACTTATCGATATCGAACATCTGGAACTTGCATATCAGACTCATGTAAACGGCATTGTCGGCGTAGTCTTTGACGACCGTCTCGCCGAACTCGCGAAAATCCCCAACCTGCCGGTAATCGCGGCAAACGCAAACATGATCGCCAGCGGAGTCCATTCGATATATGCCGACCACTTCGAGCAGGGATACATGGCTGCCGAACATTTTATACGCAACGGACACAGGACTGCCGGATTCCTTGCTCTCGACCCAATGGAAAGCGGATGCGCCGCCCGTATAAAAGGATGTCTTGCCGCCATGAGGGATAATGGACTCCCGGAGAGCTCACTCGAAATCAAAAAGACCGGAGAGGAAAATCTTTACGATATCCTTAGACGCTGGGTAGAACGCGACATCAAGGCCATCTTCAATTTCAGTGAGGACAGCGCTCTGGAAGCGATTCACATCATATCAAACGTCCTGAACCTGAAAATCGGCAAAGACATCTCCATGATTTCCGTCGAAGATATTCCCATTTACAAATTCATGAATCCGCCGCAGACGGTCATACGTCAACCTCTTGAGGAAATCACGGCTCTTGCGGCTGAAAAACTCATCGAACTGATGGAAAATCCCTCTTCAACTGTATTTGAAAAAGTTCTTCACAGCAAACTTATCGACCGCGATTCAGTCTGCAACCTTAACTGAGCCGAGGATAACATGAAATCCAGAAAAAAACATTTCACTCTCATTGAGCTCCTGATTGTCATTGCCATCATCGCAATACTCGCGGGCATGCTGCTTCCTGCCCTCCAAAGCGCGAGGGACAAGGCAAAAACAATCCTCTGCCGTAGTAATCTCAAACAGATCGGCCTCGGTATGGGTCTATATTCCAATGATTTTGCAGGGTATCTTCCATGTATGAATTACGGTGCAAATTTCGCTTCATATGTTCAAAAAGGCTGGTGGCGCAATATTCTCGTAAACGGCGGATACCTCTCTGTCAGCAAATGGGATTATGAACCACTTGGAACCGCTTGTTCCGGAATCTGGCGTTGTCCATCATTTACAGATGCACAGATTGATACAACCTGGGGTGGAGGCGGACTCAGCCCTCTGGAAACCCATAATTTCGGATACGCCAGATATCCAAGACTTCAGGATTACAAGAATGCCTCAAAACGTCTCATGATTACTGACACGATAAGAACCGACACACAAAAAACGGTCGGTGGAGTATTCTGTCCAATCTGCCAGCCATGGTCTCCGGGAACCAACATACATGAGGCAATCCCGATTCATGACATGGGCACGCGCTCCACGTTGACGGACGCAGTTATCTGTCACTCAAGGGAAATCAGGACGACATCTTTTCACATACATCCAAATAGGAGTTCCACATAATGAGAAAAGCTCACATCAAGACCCTCTTCTTGTCTTCTTTCCTGAGTCTTGCCATCTTTTCGAGTCCGGCTCAGGATATGAAAAGCGATTCATCAAAAGTGCTTAGAATCATGAAAGTACACGTCGATAACGGAAAAATCCGTTGCGACGGTATCCAGGCAGTACCGGAAGGAAAAATAAGCTTCGCCAAGACCTCGAACGGCGATGAAGCAATCGTTTTCGACGGTAGCACCCGCCTTAAAGCAGGAGAGACCGAATTCCCAAAAAGCTTCAGCATTTTCGCCAGACTTCGCGCTGACGATAATAACAGCAGCATGATAATAGCCTCGAACAGCGAAGGCGGCTATACAAAAAACGGTTTCAGATTCTTCATCAATTCCTTTGACACAAACAACCGATTCCTGCGTTTTGAATGCGGCAATGGCGAAAAAGGCGGCGATACAGGCAGTAAATCCGCCGTAATCCCAGCAGGACAATGGCTCAGTGTCGCCGTCACAAGCAATACACAGAGCGGAGAAACTTATCTCTACGTTGACGGACAGAAAATCCTTTCAGCAGGCTCTGTCCTCATGCCATCCTCTCTAAAAGTTAAAGAATGGTATATCGGCCAGTTCGTTAACGCTTCCGGTTCAGTCAGCAGATTCAAGGGTGAAATCAGCGAATTCCGCCTCTACACCGGTATACTGAGCGATGAGGAAATCAAGGCTCTCCATAATCTAAAACTCAACGATGAACCGCCAGCGGACAGCGCAGCAGCCTCATCAAAAATTCAGGCGATTCCCCTTCTAGATAAATACGGACAGTACAATCTCGCGGACTGGCCGGACAAAATCAAATCAGATGCAGATCTCGTTGCCGACGCTCAAAAAGAAGCTGATTTACTGAAAAACACAAAGCCTCTTCCTGCCGACGGATGCGATATGTACGGAGGAGAACTCTCTGCCGGCAATTTTAAGGCTACAGGCTTCTTCCGCTTCGAGAAAGTGGATGGACGCTGGTGGCTCGTCAGTCCCGAAGGACACCTCTTTTTCCTGAAAGGGATGGACAGCCTCAATTATACAAAGTTCGGACGCGGTACTCCGCTCAAAAACAAGGACGGCAGCCCAAGAGATATCTTCAGCGAGCTGCCCGATAAAAATGAATTCCCTGATGCCTACAGCAGAAAAGACAGCATCAGTTTTCCCGCCGCCAATCTCAAGCGCAAATATGGGCAAGAGTTCAGAAAAATATGGGCGGATGTGACCATGAAACGTCTCAATGACTGGGGCTTCAACGCCGCCGGACAGTGGTGGATTGAGCCAGAACTTAAGCTGCCATATCTTTACGACATCAACGCCTACGGATACCCTGGAATCGGCAAGGATAATCCATCTTCAGATCCCTTTGATCCGCGTTTTGATGAAGCGCTCAAGAACATGGAAAAAACCATACTTTCAATGAAAGATGATCCGTATCTCATCGGCTGGGTCTTCCAGAATGAAAACGGCTGGGGACCAAAGACATTCAAGGAACTCATGAAGACCGAAAAGGAAATCCCGGCCAAAAAAGCTTTCATAGACTTCCTTCTGGAAAAAATAGGAGAAGCCAAGACCGCTGAAATGCTTGGCATGAGTCCTTCCGAGGCACGCAATAAAGTCATTGCAAACTTCAAAATTCCTCAGAACCTGATGGATGAATTCACTGTTATTGCCTCAAAACTTTACCACGAAAAAGTTCAGAAATATTTTAAATCAATCGACCCGAATCACCTTGTCTTCGGCGATGCCCATTGCACGCTCCAGTCCATATACTGGATTGAAGCCGGAGCTCCCTACTGCGACGGAATCCTCCTTCATGATTACAGCCTTGAGATGAACTGGGCTAACAGACATATGGACACCTTCAAAAAAATCGGCAAGCCTCTGATGATGACGGAATTCTCCTTCGTCTGTACCGGCAAGGGACTCCGCTCCTACGGTGAAACCAGCACATGTCAGACTCAGGAAGAACGCGGACTCGCCTACAGACATTATGTGGAAAATATCGCCGCAAATCCTCTCTTCGCAGGCTTCTCATGGTTTGAGTCCGCAGACCAGTCTCCCGGAGCAAAAACCATCGGCGGCGAAAACCATAATTTCGGCTTCGTAACTCAGTGCGACCAGCCTTATTATGAGCTCATCGAGGAAGCAAGAAAAACTAATGCACGCGTTTTCAGAATACATCAGGGTCTCGAAAAAGCTTTCACGCTCGATATGAATAAGTTCTATCGTCCTGAGTCTACAAAAAGCTCAAAAACTCCGCTCAAAATACAAAAAGACAGCAAACTCGAAATCATTCCTTTTGTCAGAAGCTCCATCAAAAAGGAAAACTTCTCGCCTCTGCTAAAGCTCTCATGGGATAAGGATGCTTTCATTCTCGACGCGGAAATCATGGACGATAAATTTATCAACGATAAACACGGTGAAGATATCTGGAACGGCGATACCATCGAAATCTGGTTCAACGACGCTCAAATTGCAGTCTGCGGCCATTCCGACGGCTCAGCTCCGGAAGCCTACGCGTGGAGCGGTCCATCCGCAAACAGCAGCCTGAAGGACGTCAAAATAGATTTCTCAAACGCAAACGGCATCTGGAAACTCTCCGCCCGCATTCCGTGGAAGCACACCGGAATCACACCGGAAAAAGCCTCAAGCTTCAAGTTCGCAGTCATTGTGGATGACCTTGATGAAAGCTACATAAAAGCTTATTTCCCGCAGGAATACGGACATTCAGATATAAAAACCTATCAATCTGTAATACTCGAATAAAGGAGCAGACATGAAATTCAGCTTAAGCATCGTAGCATTCATAGTCGCGACAACACAGATTCTTCAGGCAGCATCCGTCTCCGAAAACGATAGCAGCATAATTGTAAAAGGAGAAAATTACACTGTAGAATTCAGCAGCAAAAACGGCTCCATCAATAAATTCATCCAGAATGGAACTGTTTCGAGTCTGAAAAGCTCCTCGTCCGGCCTCTGGGAAGCCGCAATCGACGACAAAAAAACACTGAAAGCCGCTGACTGCGAGTTCTCATACAGCATAATCGAAAACAGGAAACTCATATTCAAATATAAAAACAAGAGTATTGAAAGCTCCATAGAAGTACAGCCCGAAGATAAATATATAGCTTTCAAAAGTGAATTGAAAAATCTTGCTTCGACTCCGATTATGGGCTTTTCGGCTCCCGGCACCCTCTGCGTCGATCCTGAAAAGATCGAGTCTTTCATCTGCCAGACACGCTGGCCGCGCACGGTCGGCACGGCCTTCAACAAGGAATTCTTCAGAGATCATGCTGACGACACAAACGTATTCCGCTGGACGGATAAAGTTTATCAGGGACAGATTTCAGGCACAATTGCCGATAAGCTTGCTGAAAAAAATGACGGCGCAAAAGAAGCCCCTCTCTTGATAAGCGAAAAAGGTGCAAACTTCCTCGGCAAAGCCGCTCTTGAGCTCAACGGAAAAAGCGTAAAGGCAATACGTCCTACCTTCAGAAATAAATGTGAGCTCGTAATCGCCGAATCGGACGGAAACATCTATTACGGCGGCTCTTCTTTCGGCGGCAAAGGCTTTCTTTTCAGACCCGGTGCCGCCGCTGAACGCGAATATGCGGAAACCATCAAAAAGCTCACTGAACTTACGCTCGAAAAAATCAGCTCTCAAATGCTGAAAGACGGACGCGGTGAAATCTGTATAATCCGCTTCCCCAACGCCCCCGGCATGGGCTTCTGGACTACGATATCCGTCAACGACTGGGAAAATATGATGAGCAATCTTTCCGCAGTAAAAGCCGGAAAGCTGAAACTGCGCGTCATTTCCTCAATAGACGAGCTCAAAAATGCCGCTTCAAATCAAAATTGCGCAGCAATTCTTAATCCTTACGGTGAAATGATGGTTTCGAGCGGAGAAGGCAAGCTCGGCGAATCGCTGGCTCTGATCGAAAACTTCGTCAAAAAAGGCGGCTTCTGGTTCGAGACCTCAGGACATCCTTTCTATTATGAAATGCTTCCCGCCCGTTTCCTGAGCACCGGCCCTCTCGAAAGAAACAAAAGCCCCGGTTCTTTTGCGGACTTCTATCATTTCAAGCTCAAATCAGGAGATATCGCAATATTCGGTGTTCAGCCGCAAAACTATCCCGAATGGAGCGGAGCAGTCAATAAGTCCAATATCATCGTCCCTGTCGAATTCTCGGCAGGCGGTTCTGAGGAAGGCGGATACCTCAAGCGCCGTTTCGGAATTTACCTCAAAAAAGACGAATCAATGAAGCTTCCTGAAATCAGAGTCCTTTCCGGCTGTTCAATACTCGAAGCCTCAGACGAATTCTGCAAGGCCAATGCGATAAAGAAATCTCTTGCAGATAAACTTGATGCGGACAAGCTCGAAAAAATCAAAAATGCCATACTCGTTAAAATGGAATTCCCCACCGCCTCAGGTGAACTGGCATCCCTCGACAAAATCCCGTCTCCTTCAATAATTCACCTTGTCCGTTACCTCAAAGGCGGCTTCGACAAGGAATATCCCGATCACCTTCCGCCCAACCCTAAATACGGGAGCCCTGAAGAGTTCAAAAAAGTGATCGCTGAATCTCAGAAACGCGGACACCTTGTAATGCCCTACACAAATCCGACATGGTGGTGCGATACTCCTAAAGGTCCTTATTTCCTCGAAAAAGGCGATGCAGGACTGCTCAGGACACTCGAAAACAAACCCCGTCACGAGGTCTACGGCAAGCATAATGACGGATGGACGACAACCCTCTGGCATCCTGACGTCCAGTACATCAACCGCAAAGTAATAGATCAGTTCACTAAGGAATATCCTGTAGACATAATTTTTCAGGATCAGTGCGGTGCAAGAGACTGGCAATACGACCTGAATCCAGCCTCGCCGACACCCTACGCTTATGCAGAAGGAATGGTCTCGATGGTCAGAGAAGACTCCAAACGCACGCTGCTTTCAACCGAAGATGCCTGGTCAGGCGTACTCGACAGCGAAGTTCAGACCTGCGGACTGACTTTCGACCTCATGCCGCGCAGAAACGAAGAGGCAGGCGGAACACGTCATATAATGGAATTCTACAATCCCGAAACATGGACAATATTCCCGCTTTCGCACGCACTGGCTCACGATAAGGTTTCAATGACTCATCACGACCTCGGACAGAGCGTAAACGATCCCCGCATGCTCTCGTGGACTCTCGCGCTCGGCTACTCAATGATCTTCCAGTTCAACCAGAAAAGAGCCGATTCCGCAGAGCGCGTAGAATGGCTGAAGTTCCTTGGTGTCGTCCAGAAAACAATAGCCTCGCGCTACACAGGAGCAAAACTCAAGGACTTCTCTCACTCATGGGAAGGCGGCGAGTACGGAACTGTAAATTCCGTTTACGGCGACATGAAAATTCAGGCAAGTCTCAGCGCAAAAGAAATTGACGGACTTGCCCCGTATGGCTTCAGAATCAGCTCGCCCGATCTCATTGCCGGATACCTGAAGAATATGACGGAATTCATGTACATCTGCCCTTCGGGAAACGATGCCTATGTCTTCGCCATACCCGGCACAGTGACAGGCATCCCGGAAAAACTTACGGACGGCAGAGCGCTCTCCATCACTTTCGAGGACGGCAGCAAAGCAGAACTTGAGCATAAAAACGGATTCGTCTATTTCAAGACTCCGGCCTCCGGCGAAAATTACAGGAAAGTCTTTAAAATCAAAATCGAAAAGGATTCCACATGGAAAACAATCTTAAGAACCTTATCGCACTGAGTTCAATTTTCGCAAGCGCTCTCCTCACCCCTGCTCTTTTCGCGGAGCAGGTAAAGAGTCTGGAACTCGGCTTCACAAGTGGCAATGTGAAAGAAACTGTCTCCGCTCTTGATTCCGAGATTCTGGAGCGCGACGCAAAATTTGAGAACTCCCCTGCCGGACTGAAATCCCTTATTTTCAGCGGAGACGGAGGAATCAGAGTCGGCGGCATCAATTTCACTGACAAATTCAGTATCGAAGCAGTCATCAAACCCGCAAAATCACAGAACAGCATGATGATTCTTACTACAACGACAGGCGGCTACACTAAGGATGGCATACGCTTCTTCATCAATTCCTACATGAAAGGCGACGGCTGTCTTATTCTCGAAACCGGAAACGGCAAAGAAGGTTCTGCTGTCAAAACTCAGGCAGACAGTATCAAGATCGGTGAATGGCAGACCGTCAAAGCCATAATAGACAGACAGAACGGCGAGGCCGTTCTTTACATCGACGGCAAAGAAGCCGGACGCGGCAGTATCCTTAAAAACTTCAACATTACGACTGAATGGTTCTGTGTCGGCCAGCTTCGCGACGGCTTCGCTCCGACCCGTTTCCTCGGCAGCATGGAAAAACTCACAATAGAAACTGAAAAATAAGCAGTTTAAAAACGAAGTGCGCTTGAGCCGGCAACTCAGAAAAAACCGACTCAAGCGCTGTTATGGGGGGTTGCTTAAACTTTGAACATTGAAACCATATCTTTAAGCTCGTCAGCCATCTGGGCGAGCTTGACAGCCGCCTGATTGAGCTGGGCAGATTCATGACTGCTTTCAGCAACACTCTGACTGATACCACCGACATTCTTGGAAACTTCACCGGCTCCAATTGAAGCTTCTGAAGCACTCTTTGCAACGCTGTCGGAACCTTCCGCAACCTCGGAAATACTTTTGGCGATCTCACTTACGCCCGAATTGACTTCAGACACATTCCGCGCAACTTCCTGAATGCCTCCGGCAACCTGAGAAATGCTTTCAGAGTTTGTCTTCATCGTAACATTCTGCTCTTCAACGGCGGTTGCGATCACGCCGACAATTTCATTGACCTCACGTATGACGGAGTTGATCTGGCTGATCTTATCCACAGTGGATCTGGTTGTATCCTGCATGCCTTCGACGCGTTTCTTAATGTCTTCAGTAGCCTCATTCGTCTGCTTGGCAAGCTCCTTGACTTCACTGGCTACAACTGCAAAACCTTTTCCGGCTTCTCCTGCTCTCGCAGCCTCGATAGTCGCATTCAAGGCAAGCAGTTTTGTCTGCTCGGCAATATCCATGATAACCGAAACAATCTGATTGATTTCCTGCGAGGATGTTGCAAGCGCTGTAACCTGCTCAGAAGCCTGTTCTACAGCTTTAACCGCATTGCCCGTGGTATGGTTTGCCTTCTCGGTATTCTGAGCAATTTCACTGATTGTCGCGGACATCTCTTCAGATGCCGAGGCCAATGAGGAAACATTGTTCTGCGACTGCTCAACCGCTGAAGCCACTGTGGACATATTATGCGATATCTGAGTAGCCGCCGCCGAAACGGCTTGAGAGTTGCGGTTCATGTTCGCGGCAGCATTATCAACGGATTTGATGTTCGCAGACATCTCTTCAGTAGCCCCGGCAATAGCTGTCGCCTGTGATGTCATTTCCTCGGCTCCAGAGGCGATTCTTGAGGATATTCCAGATACCTCGGATGCAGAATTCGCAAGAGTTGCCGAACTTGCCTGAATCGTCTTCAGCATTGCAGCAAGCTTCTCGCATGTACTGTTGAGCGCATTTGCCATATCTCCAAGTTCATCCTTGGAGTTGACTTTCAGGCGCTGAGTCATATCTCCCGCCGCCATCGCTCCGGCAAGTTCGGCTGTTTGCATGACAGGACGGCTTATCATTCTTGTAATGATAAACGCAATCACAACGCCAAGCGCAACTACAACAATAATACAGACAACGAGAATATAATTCGAGGCATTAGCTATTTTTACATTTGACTCCACTTTTGCATCGCTGTCTGTGTTGACGTTCTGACTCATTTTATCTAAGTTTGCTTTGAATGCATCTGATGATTTCGCACGTTCCTCCGTCAGCTTCTGTATAGCATCCATATCATCAGCTATCTCTACCTGATTTTCATAATAATCGATAATGAGTTTTTCCAGTTTAGCCAAGGAAGCCTTTTCGGACTCTGAAGCTGCTTTCTGAAAGGGTACAAGAATCGAATGAATCTTTTCCATATCTTTCTGACTCTGTCTGATTATACCTGAATCACGTCTCGCCTGAGCACTTTGTCCGGCTATGCGAATGTTATAGACACTGTCAATCATGGTTCTGAACTCAATCACTCTTGCATAGCTGTCAGCCGCTGAAGGAGATTTTGAGGCGATATCATCCTTTGCTTTCTTATCAAGCTTAGCAAGGAAATCCATACATCCTGACATCACCTGCTTAGCTCCTTCCACGGAGTCAGCTCGACGCTTTACAAGGTCACTGTTCTTTTCAAAGGTCTTTTTTGTAAGATTCTCATATTCATCCATTATCTTGAGGGTCGAATCCACATCGGTTTTAATGCCTTCCAGCTTTTTCTCATTGGCAAATTTATGAAGCTTCTGGAAGGCATCTTTTTCATCCTTAAGATACGTCATGCCCTGTTCATAATACCTAGTTTCGCCTGACAGCGCAAAAGAACGAATATTCAGGAACATGGAAGTAAAAATCTTCTCTATATTTGCCATTTGATCTGTCAGCGGCATATTAATATCAGCCACGTAAACAGAACCTGACTTAATCCGACTTAAATGCAAATAGAGAAATCAATCCGAGCAATAATGTCAGAAGAAGGATAACCGCGAAGCCCCCGCCAATTTTGAACCTGAGTTTCATCTGATAAGACCCTCTCGCTTAATGAAATTGAAAAACTATGACTGTTTTTTCCCCATGACATAGATTCTATTCACATTAACGGCAAAGTCAAGCGATTATTTTTTATTTTTTCAGATTATAAAAAACTTAGATTCACATTATCGACATATACTATACCGCATGCGTTTGCTTTTATTCCGCACTGAAGCGTAAGTTCAGCGGTTCCTGACGGAATTGCTGAAAAAAACTGATATATTTTCCAGTCTGTTTTTACCGGAAAATCTCCATCCTGCTGATCCTTCCAGAATGCCGATCCAAGGTGTTTTCCTTTGACATCATAAAAATCAATAAGAAAGAGTAGCCCGGCAGTTTCCTTGCCGCTAATATGAGCTAATTTTCTTTGCTTTAGTCCTTCTGTTCTAAGGAGTCCCGAAAAAACTACAAGCCCATGCAAAGCGGGTTCCACCTTTATGCGCTGTATAACGGAAAGGGGACTCTTCCCGTCTCCTGAACCCTCTGGAAAATTTAAGAGAAGACCACGCTTTCCACCGAATCCTATGCCGTCTACAGTTTTCACTGCCGTTCCGGCGAATATCTTATAGCACCAGCCTTCGGGGTCTCCGTATGTTCCGAGAGTAAAATCCTTATTTTGCAGTTCTAAATTCAGTTTTTTTTTGAGTGCCCCGTTTATTTTGAAAAGCGGATAATGCAATCTTTCGATATACGACCTTCCCGGCATTGATCCCAAGGATTCTTTCTCCGTCTTTCCGGCATTCTGATGATCTATTTCAAGATCCATTCCTATGATGCAATCTTTGTGGAGTCCTTCAAGTTCGTCAAAAGGAATCGAAATCGAAAGGACATAGCCGCCATCCATCTTTTCGGTTGTTGAAGATGCCTTGCTTTTGAAATCCCCTCTAAGCTTGTTCATCGCTCTTATACTTGTTCCGTTCTCAGAAGGCGCTGCCGCAAAAACATACTGATAGACATTCATTGAAGCACCGCCTGCCATCATGGAATAAGGCTGATCCATCATGCCGAAAGGCTGTGGATCGATAAAGATTTCAACGGCATCGCCCTCCCATAAATTGGAATTCTTTGCCGCATCAATCGAGGATTCCTTGACAAAGGCCTTTATCTTCAAACACTCAGCGTCACTGCTCAATTCCAGCAGCGAGCCTTTCGACAAAGTAAATTTCACAGGCTCGCCAGCAAGCTCATAATCTCCAGTTGAAGGAAGAATCTCAAGAGTCCCCTTCCCGCTCTTTTCTCCTCCGACGGAAGCTTCCCAGTCAAGACTCTTCTTTATTGAAGCGCCTTTAAACGCAAGAGTGTTATACAGCAATTCATTTCCGAAAACAAATTCCACTTTTGCCGGTACAGCGTCTCCTCCCTTGAATGAGACTTCGATGCCGCAAGGAGCTCCGCTGTTGTTTTTGCCCTCAATATAAAGAGTATCCTTGAAGAAACGCCCCTTCAGTCCAAGCGGATTAGAGGGAATGAATTTCGACTTCTCAAGACAGGCTTTCACCTCGGCAGGGCTTCCGGAAATATAGTAAGGCTCGTAAGTCAGCGCAATACTTTTTTCACTCACTGGATTGCCGAAGAGATCATATATCTTACATGGAGAAGCGGCAAGTTCCCAACGACTGCCGGAAGGACGCAGGTCATAAACAAAGCCAAGCGCCTTTGAGCCGTCCTGACTGCTGAACACGCCGGACTTAATGAACTTATTCAAGCTCAGAACTTCCAGCTTATCCATATCTTTCAGCATAAATGAAAGCGCATTCGTCGCCGGAACAATCTCCGAGGCCGGAGCAATTGTTACAGGTGCGGATCTTTTATACATGCTCGTTTCAGCCAACGCTGTAATGCCTTTGACGCCATTCATCATGCTTTCAAGTAAATGACGCTGATGTTCACCTGCTCCAACCTCGGAAAGGTTTATGTACCATTCGCGCTGAGGCTTTCTGGAATTTGTGATATAAAAGCATTCGGTGTTCCAGAGAGGTTTTTTATCTTTGAGCTTGCTCCTGATGTCGCTGATTACCTTTGAGTAAAGGAAGTAGTTCCCTTTCTGGTAATCAAGACAGCCGCCGTATGGATGGAATGCTATGCCGTCAAGATAATTTTCATAGCCGGAATCAGCCTCGTTCAGAGACTCACACCACTTTATAACATTCATACCGAAATCACCTGTAACGCCGTTGCCAAGCAAAGGAGCATTCTTGTCAAAAGCCTTGACTGTCTTATATGTCTCCTTCAGATAATCGATATAAACTTTTGCAGGAGTCCCGCCAAGGCCGGGCTCGTTGAAAAGCTCCCATACTTTTACATCTTTTCCCCAACTCTCCAGCACATAGTCAAGATAACGCTTATACAGGTCCATCGGAGGCTGTATTGAACCTCGTTTCTCTGAAGCCATTTTATAATATTTCTGCATATAAGCAGGAATATTGTTCTTGTTGCTCGCAAAGGTCTTGTCCGCGTCTTCTTTACTGCTGTAAGGCATCATGTCTGCACCAAGCACAAACATAACATCAATATCGTACTTTTTATACATATCCATTGAAGGCTGAACAACATCGAGACGGAATTGATTCTCTTCAGGCTCAATATAGCGCCAGTGTCCCCAGAAGCGGGAAAGATTCATGCCGGACATTCTCGCGATCCTGAATTCGCGCTCGAAAGAACCAAAAAAGAGCCAGTAATATGATGTAAAATCAATTTCTTTAGGATTCCTTCCGGAAGGACAGGAACTGTCCTTGTTGAAGCCGATGCTCCAGCCCGGACTCAGATATTTATGTTTGACCAGAGGATGTATGACCGAAAAGTCTCCGCCTGCGACTGATAAGATATTGTCCGAATTTGAGACACTGCAATGGAAAGCACCGAAAAGATCGGATTTGAAATTTACGGTTCCGGTATAAAGCCCTTTGACAAAATCGTTCTTCTTCAATTTTACATTCAATTTCTTGACGATTTTATCATCATAATCTCTCTGAATATCAAGAATTACTGTTTCAGTGTCGCCAGAGGAATCAAGCAATGCTCGCAGGTTAAATGAAATCTCCTCGTCCTTATTATAAACAGCTTCAAGCTGCGAGGGAATAATTGCAATTTCAGCAGCATTTTTCTTAGTCTTGCCCAGTACTTCTATTTTAAAGTTATCAAGATAAAGACTGTTTTGAGTATTATTGTTAAGTCCTGCATTTGCAGCGATATATACGAGATAGAAATTGTCATTTTTAATGGCTTTAAACTTTTTTGAAAAACGCTTCCATTCTCCCTGAACAGGCTTAAATCCGAATCCTGTCAGTACTGTGTAATATGATTGTCCTTTTGCCTTGTCAGGCATTGCTCGAAAGTCCAGATAATAAGACAGATCATCATATACTTTTCCATCAATAGCAGATCCTGTCTTTGCATCAAAAGATACTTCGACCTCACAATCCTCGTTGATGTAAAAATCAGGAAGTTCAAGCTGCCATGCATTTACCCCTTCATAGCCCGGAACTGTCTTGGTTCAGCGAAAAATGAACTTTTTGAAAAACAGCTTAGCTATTAATAATACTGTTATTATGCTTAAAAAACATTTCAAGCAACTTGTCTGATTTTATTTTTGATCTGTCGCTCTAATCTTGCTGCGGCAAAGCGCTCTTCTCTGAGCTCAAATATTTCGCGTTCCTTTCCTTCGAGTTTTGTTTTCGGGCTTATATAGCCTATTGCACTGTGCAGACGTTCGTTGTTGTAGTAATCAACAAATTTCTTGGCTTCACGCTCAGCTTCTTCTTTTGAGAGCGGTACTTTGGGACGTATGCACTCCTGCTTGAATGTCCCATTAAAACGCTCAAGCTTGCCATTGCTTTGAGGGTTACAACTCTCAGAAAAGCTGGCGCTTTGTAAAAATCGCTATAGAGGGAGTTCTCCCGAAGGACTATTGGACACTTCAACTATCCGGTCTAAAATTGACAAGTGACTCCTCTAGCTCTAATCAAGATACCACACAAACTGCACCGGATGCTGAAATGTTCACCGCTGATTCTCCCTCCAAGGCGTTCTCTATTTCCATTATGGGAACAGATAGTATCGACTCTAAGAATCTCAATATCCGTTTTTTCTCAAAGGATCAAGAGCTTAAGAATTGCAATGTATACAAACTTGCAGGAGGAAAAAACCGCAAAGTTGATTTGCTGGCATTTTCGCCATCAGATACTTTTGACAGAGTCTCTTTTTCTGCAATTCCATCTACAGTGAAGTTTGAAAAAGCCACTTTTTATGAAAATGCCTCAAGTCTTACTGAAACGCTGAACACAAAAGTCCCTGCATACCAGATTCCTGAACGTAAAGACGGGAATCCGGAATCAACAGCCGTCAACGCTCTTGCTGCTATGCCTCTAGGAGAAGGCGAGAATGACAGCACTTGCATTCCTTTCTGGCAGTCACTGAATTTAAATGCTTCCGATTATAAAAACAGAACCTGGAAAACTTATTCCCACTTTATTCCGCTTTCTACAGAAATCAGAGCATATAAATACCGTTTTACCCTGAACGGCAAGCCTAAACCTGATGAAAAAACAGTTCTCGTTATTCCTTTCTGTGCCTTTGTTAATACAATAAAGGTAAACGGTGCAGTAGCAGCCAAATTTTATGAAGGATTCCTTCCTCTGCGTGTTGACCTGACAAAGTATCTCGCCGAAGGAAAAGCCGAGATCGAAATTACAGCAGAAAACTATAAGGCAGCCATGAATTCTTCAGGAGATTTCATAATGCCAGTGGGAGCCATGTTCAAGTATACCAACGGACTTACTGTTCCTCCTCAAATTGAGATTTCATCCAGTTGTGACGTCAATGATATATTCATTAAGAGCGATATTAAAAACTCAATGCTTGATATTTCTGCCCAACTGCTAAACGCGTCCTCTGATTCTAAAAAACTGAAAGTCACTTGTACGATAGAGTCCATGGATGGACAAGAGTTACTGAAGTCTGAAACAGCGAAAACGATGGATCCAAACTCCATAAGCGCCCTCTCATTCACGATTCCAAGCAATGGAAAACTCAATGAATGGGATATCGGCAAACCCAATCTGTATAATGCATCTTTCAGAATCTATTCTAATGACAAGCTGATCCAGCAGAGAACTGAGCGTTTCGGCTACCGCACCGTATCTATTTCCGGAGAAAACATATATCTCAACGGCAAGAAAATAAGAATAAGCGGACCGTGGGCTCATATAGGGGAATGGAGTTATAAAAATACGTACAAAGGCAAAAAACTCTCCCCAAAAGAAGTCTATGAGAGAATGCTGGCATCCGGGCTCAATTACGGGCGCCTCCATTGCCAACCGTTCAGCAGAGAATTCTATGATGCGGCAGATGAAGCGGGATTCCTACTTATAGCAGAAGCCGCACTGGCACACCGTCCGAAAACCGAGCTCAGCATTGAGCATGTTCGAAATTTTGTAAGTTACCTGAGGAACCATCCTTCTATTATCATCTGGTCGGGTTCCAATGAGTTTGAACACTGGATTGTTCCGCGCCCGGAAGCCACAATGGAATTTCTTCTGAAAGTTCAGGAAGAAATTCATAAACTTGATAATACACGTCCGGTACAGCATAGCGGCTTCGGGGACGCTCTTGGAAAACTGGATATATACAATATTCACTATCCTTCGGAGACTCTTGAATTTCCACGCTGTCTGTACTGGAAAAAAAATCCGGATCTTATGACGAATAAACTCTATATCGACAACTATACCAAATACAATCCGACAGGTAAAAAACCGATGATATATGGTGAACATTTCATCCCTGGCGAAAAACGGAATATGGCATTTTTCCATGGAGATGATTTCTATTCTCTTCTTTATAGCGATACCAATGCATCCGAAAATGAAATCGAAAAGCTCCAAGGGGAAAACTGGCGTCTGAGAATAAGAGCCGCAAGAGAACAGAATGTTGCCGGAATCAGTCCTAACATCCTCTACACAGGACTTGATTCCCCTATACTGGAAGTCTTCCGTCAGGAATCGGTTGCATACGGAGCCTATTTCAAACTTGCAAGTCCAGTGCTCGTATCCCCGTCCAATCAAGTAAAAGTCATTCTCTTCAACGATGATAAAAATTTGTTTACTGGTAAACTTACTGTATCCCTGCGCAATACCTCATCAGTCATCTTTACTGAATCACGCAATGTAAGCATCAATCCTGACACTATTGCGGAACAGATCTTTAAAGTGACAGTACCTCCATCAGAAACAGATAGCAACAGTACTCTTGAAGCCAGACTTGAAGATTCAAAGGGAACTGTCGTTTTCCATGACGTTGATCCTGTTAAAGTACTATCTTCGCAGAAAATTCCCAAACTCGAACTTAAGGCCTCTATATGGGGAGAGGATTCGGCAATTGAGGAACTGGCAAAATCCTGCGGATTGCTTCTGGAAAAAATTGACGATCCGGCGAAACTTAAGCAAGCATCATCTGGAATCCTCATCATTTGCGGATCAATATCCGTCGACTCTATAAAGTCGAAAGCCGGAGATATTTCCTCATTTACAGAAAGAGGAGGCCGAGTCCTCATTCTTGATGCCGCCCTCAGCGCAGAAACAGTTCCTGTTGATACCAGAAAACTATCCAGTAATCGCGGATCGTGCATAGGATTTATTCGCGCATCATCACACCCTCTTATGAATAATGCTTCATGGACATTTACCGACAATGATTTCAAATACTGGGGAGATGATCTGCTTCTATGTAAAAATGTTTTGCTGAAAGCAGATTCAGGAAATTTCACATACATTCTGGATGGAGGCGATGATCTGGATCAGGTATATCTGATGGAAGTCCCCAATGGAAAAGGGCTATACATCGCAAGCTGTCTTAATTTTGCGGCCAGATCTCCATCCGGAATCAGAATCTTCTACTCAATCATCAAACGCTTGAATGAGTTCTCAAATGAGCCTCTCAAGCCCGGCATATATCTCGCCAGCAATCAGGAATACTCATGTTCAAATTTCCTTGCATTAGGCTGGAAATCTTACACTCCGGACATGGATCTTAAATCTTCTACTCTGGCAATAGACCGGGACAGTATTTCCATATTCGGAATTGAAAAATGTATCGAAATAGCTGCTCCAGCAAAAAATCTTCTCCTTCTCAATCTGGAAGAAAATCAGATCGAAAAATTCGCTGCCTCCCTTGCCAAAAGCACACCTGTCTGTAAAAAAGCGACAGCGTTAAAGGGTATATCTCTCCTTCCTTCCAAAACTTCTCTTTTCAATGGCATAAGCTCTCATGATTTCGCATGGGGACAAGGTCTCTTTACTCCTTCGTGTATCTTTGCCGGAAACAAGGACTGGAAAGTTTCAACAAGTCAAGGCATTGATGCTGTTTTTGAATCAGATGGACGTAAAATAGTTTTCCTTAATCTCCCGTTTGCCAGAGATGTCAAGCAACAGGATATGCGAAACAGATTCATCGCTGAACTGTCAACTAATCTTTCTGTCGCTGTCCAAGGTAAAAAAATCAGAAACCTGTCATCTGAATCGAAAAAATTCATACCTCTTGATATGAGCAAAGTGCTTAACAGCTCCAGATCATTCTACATGGGGACTAATTGCCCATCAGGCAGAACAGAGCTTGCGTCTGTTCCATTCATTTTCCCAAAGACCGAATCGCCATCAGCTTCTTCGATGTTACGTTTTAATGCCAGAACAGGCTCTAAGATAGACTTGAAAACCATCACTTATGATACACCAATAGACAGATTCGAGAAAGAAACTCCTCTGAGTGTAGAAATCCCTGCAAACAACATTCAGGCTGACTCAATTTTCTTTGCATGGACATCAACTCGGAACTGGAAAATTCTCTTCCAAAACAACAGCTCATCTTCGGTTCTGAAAATAACATTCAAATTTACAGATGGAACCGAAGACAGCGTTCCCGTTCGCTTCGGTTCTGAGATCGGAGACTGTCGTCAAGCTCAATCCGGGGATTTGCGTAATGCAAAACTTGGTATTTCTTTCCAGAATCCCGCAAACGGGGATGGCGAAGTTGCAAATATCTTCGTTTTTGAATGGAGAAATCAGAGTCCGGAGAAGAAGCTTCAATCTATAATCATAAAGAGCGAATCAAATCCTCCTTATGATCCAATGATCTTCGGCATCACTGTTCTCGAAGCCTCAAACACATTTATCTGATTAAAAGGAATTATAAAATGAAAAGAAAATTTGCATTCACTTTAATAGAATTGCTTGTCGTTATCGCCATTATTGCAATCCTGGCAAGCATGTTGCTTCCATCGCTCAACAAAGCCCGAGCAATGGCAAAGTCGAGTTCATGTCAGAATAAGCTTAAGCAGATGGGACTGGCATCTTTAAGTTACTCCATGGATTACAATGATTATCTTGTTTCGGTATATAGCAACACCGGAGTTTCAAACTATGACTGGTGGCCGACCAAGCTTACAGCATATCTCGGCAATATCACGTATGATCAAAATCCTGCATTTATGTGCCCGGGATATGCCACATCCAATAGTCGGACTTATGCCAAAAACATACGATGCGAATATGCAAATTCAGAAAAAACCGGCTCAATTGTCTCTCCTTCATCAAAAGGCCACATTACTGACAGTCCGCCAGGTGCAGATATCTGGGCTTTTGCCTTATACCCTGAAACGACTTTAGGAACAGACAAAAACTCCATTGATCCGCGCCATAACAACAGAGCCAATCTGCTTTACATTGACGCACATGTGCAGTCTCTTTCCATTTCAGAAATTCTCCCCATAAAAAGCAGTACCGCAAAAATCTGGAAATACAGAGAAAACTGAACAGAATAATTCTATGCCGAGTCGCGGAAGCCACCTCAAATAGCGATGTTACTTGATGATTTTAGTTTTCCAGAATGGAAGCATTTCAAGTCTCTTGTATACATCAATCACCTCGACGGCAGTCCACTGACGTCCGATTATACTTATCCGGAATATCATGCCGGAAAAAATTCCATTTTCGGAGACAGGAGCCATGAGATCTGATTTCATGTCAAGACCGCCGATGAAAAATCCTTCCGAGGATCTAGTTCCGCGACAAGCTACAGTCCCCTCTTCCTTTCCATTCAGATAGAGTCTTAAAGTCTCTCCGTCAAAGCTTATCACCGCATGATACCACTTTCCGGACTCAAGCGGTTCTCCGGATCGCAACGATATATATGGATTGGGATGCTTACGGTTTTCCGGCAGCCGTTCTGCTATCAAATAGCCTTGAGAATCTATCCTGAGTGAGGCCTGAGCTCCACGCTGATAGACAATGTATTGATGGCGCAATACGTTTTCCACGGCAAAAACAACCTCCATTGTCAAAGGGCCGTAAGGAATGCTTTCCAATGAAGGATTCAGAACGAAATCCCCTTTGAATTCCAAAGCTCTTCCGCCTCCCTTGAGAGCGGCAAATGAATAAGCCTCTTTTCTTTCCGGAAGACTCAAGTTGAAGCCATTGTTTCCACGATCCTGAATAATCCCTTTTTCCCAATCTGGACAAAATACCCAGCTGGCCCACAGCTCATCAGAAGCAAAGGATGATCTAGTCCATATACTTGGAGAGTATGCCCACTTTCCATCTGGAAACTGAGCGAGAACTTGATAATATTCTTCAGCTCCTGGAATAGATGTCGGTTGCCAGTCAATTATATTTTTCTGGGCAGCAGACGGATATAATATAAACTTACGGTTTCCTTGACCTGGAGTGACATCTTCTGCGCCGCCATTCTTCTGAAAGAATGTCCGCTGCGGGCGATCGCAAAAGAGGCCTCCTCGTTTTTATCACCGTTGATCTTCCAACTTAAAAATCTGATTCCTTCATTCAATACTGCATTTCTGGCTTTCCCGTTCACGCTGAGGCTGACACTGCGTTCAGACGATGCCATCTTATGCAACGGAAGACTGTACCAGAGCTGATCAGCTTTTGTCAGTGGCGGAACGACAGCGATATCCGGCAGATTTGCATATTGAATTTTCTTGCCGTGTTCCGAGACTAATTCAGCTCGCACCTTAACTACCCTGCTCTTTTTCCTTTCCGGTTTCAAAATATCATTCCATCGGTATTCTGTCATCTTTGAAAAATCCAGCATCCCGGAAGAGGATTTTGCAATTACTTTATCATTTTCATCAAGCAGAGTAAGAAACAGTTCTGCCTTCTTTTCACTTGTTCCCCCGGCAGGCAAACATAAAAACTCTACGGAAAGCGGCTCCCCTGAATAGAGAGCTTTCCTGTATGAAAGAATTGACTGCAATTCTCCATTTTCTGACACAGGAAGAGCTCTACTATTATCATCCGACAAAAACCTCATGCTTATTTCAAGGCGGGAGCTTAGAGTGCTGAATGTCGGAGCCAAAGTGGTCGCTTCTTTATAGTCGTTGAATACCCAATGCAGGAACTCAGGTTTTGCCGGACTCGTCAGCGACCACACATTACGCAGAAATCTTGTCCCGTCATGTGCAATAAAGTTCCTATTGTAAGGACGTTCACTCAGATATCCCGGCCATAATGTAGCTCCAATGTATCTGCAAGCTTTGGAGCCGGAATTAAGGTTGCGGACAGAGGCGGAGCTGAACAGCCAAAGCTGTACACGCCATCAAAGACATCTAGATAATCTTTATATTTTGCTTCATCACAAACTCCATAAAGAGCGATGTTCAAATCATCAGCTGCCATAATCCAGAAAGGGTTATGCCCTCTTTCCTTTATTCCTGACACTACAGTTTTCCAGAATTCAGCCGGAAAAGCGTTCACAGCATAGACCAGGATTATAGGACGTCCATCCTGTCTGCGCCAAAAATCGGAACTCCCGAAACGATTCAACATCAACTCGGTATTTTCTATGTAATACTTCACTGATGCATCGTGCCCCATCTGTTTATATGCAGCCAGAAATTCAATGAAAGGAACCATCTTTATGGAAGCATGAGGCAGTCCTTTTGCAGCCTCGCTGAAATACTCCATTAATTCCAGCTGACGCTTGATGCTATGCTTTTTTTCAGGATTACTCAACGCAGCATGATCATAGAAGAGACCATCGACTCCTATCGTGTTCCAGCCGGATGCGGCAAGCAAATTCAACTCTTCCCTGTGCATACTGATTTCAAACTCACGGCTTCCTCCTTTTTCACCTGGAGCCAAGCTAAGGGGAATCAAAGAAAAATCTGTGGGATTCACTGCGCCTCGACCTGTGTTGTACGGAGTGTACCACCCCATGTAACTTGCACAAGTCATCTTTTCTTCTGCGCTCAATAAGGCAGAAATCATACACAAAGTTCCAATAAGGATAAAAATCTTCTTTAACATATACGCTTTCAATCCCTTCCCGATCTTGTCCATTCCCCGCGAGGGGAATTCATTGTGCCTGTTCCTATTGTATTTATATACTCTCTTACTGCTGCGCGTCCGTCGCAATAAAGAAAATTGTTCTTATTGCTGTGATAATACGGCATCTGCTCCCACACAGGACTGGATGCTACCGATGCGTAGAGATTGGAGCATCTTGTATTCCCGCAGAACATGAGTCTGTCATCAGGAACCTTTCTTTCTCCCAAAGCTATGGTGGAAGACGGATTTTCGATACTGGATATCCTTGAGGCTCCCGTTCCGTCAGTTCCCCATGAAATCCCGAGCAAATCGGAACTTGATCCGGCACCGGAATTCACAGCATAGCTCCGCGCAGCCAAATTCGCATAGACCGGATTCGTATAGTCTCTTCCCGTATTATCCGCCGGACACAAGAAAGTACGCATCGTATTTTTACCCCAGCTGAGACCACTATAAATCTGAATCCGGCTATCCCAAGTCGAGCCATCCGCATTATTTATGCAGTAAGGATAATATTCTCTGTTGTCGGCAGTATACTGCACAAGAGCAAGACTGCATTGTTTCAAATTATTTATGCAGGCAATCTGCAATGAAGCTCCACGTGCCTTGTTCAATACCGGTAAAAGCATTCCGCTAAGAATGGCTATTATTGCAATCACAAGTAGCAGTTCAATGAGGGTGAATCTCGTACTGATAGGAGCCCTGTCTGCCATTTTAGTTCCTTTCTGCTTAAATGAAACGCAAGTTCTTCTCATTATACTGGAAATAATAGTCCTTGACAATCAATTCATCGGCTATACTTTTATACAAAACAGCTATAAATGGTGATTTATGGAATTTTTTTCACTTAACAGCCCCATCAGTCTTTCAAGGCCATATGAAAAAGTTCTTAAAAGCATAGAAAATCAATACGATGTCAGCCTTACAGTCCATGATCTCTATGGAAGGCTCGGGAATCCGCAAGGTAACTCAATCATTCCGGGAAGACATCTCCATCCACATAAATGCTGTAACAGAGAACGCAGTCAAAATCCTGAATGGAATAGAATATGTACAGAGGAATGCTTCACCAACGCAGAACGTCACGCAGGAACAGTCCTGGACCCATTTTTGAAAAAATGCTGGAAAGGATTGATTGAACTGGTTGTTCCGATTATCTATAAAAATTCTCATCAGATGACTATTTTCGCCGGAGTATTCCGTGATGAAGGAGATGGAGAGCAATCTATGCCTAAGTGGTTTCATGATGCATATAAACAACTTTCATTCCCTGATGAGGAAAAATTGCATTCACTGGCTTCTCTTCTGAAACTTTTAGGTCTTGCCATTATTGAGGAATCCGATTCTTCATTGATTCCTGAACACAACGAACGTCTTTCTTTAATCAGGGCGTTCATTCGCAACCGTGCTCATGAGGATATATCCTTAAACGATATCGCAGGTGAATTATTCGTTTCCGTATCCCGTGCAGGCCATATTGTCAAAGAAGTCACAGGTCGCCCTTTTCAAATGCTTCTAGAAGAAGAAAGAATGCTCAGAGCTAGAAACCTTCTTCTCAACAGCACACGCAAGCTATCAGATATTTCTTCAGCAGTAGGATATCAAAATCAATTCTATTTCAATAGAATCTTTAAACGCTATTTTGGAATCACTCCAGGGCGATTCAGAAAAATAGAAGTCTCAAACGCAAGCCACCAAAAACACTGAACGGGTTTATGCCGAGTCGCAGAAGATGTGGCGGGGGCTTATCAGGGAAGACTTGATTTCCGTACCGTTCTTAAGATGTTCTAGCAAAGCGTTTACGCCTTTTATAGCGCAGTCCTTTGCCATCTGATCGAAGGTCGTCAGCGGGACGCGGCAATGTTCGGAAAGCTCTATATTGTCTCCTCCGGTCAGCAGGATGTCCTGAGGAATTCGGAGTCCGGCTTCAAGCAGACGTTTTTCGACTCCGAGAGCAAGTCTATCATTTCCGCAGATAACGGCGTCGGGCTTCATCTGGAGAATTCTCTCGCCGGCACGATAGCCGTCGTCTATGCTCATTCCGCCTTCAATGATATCAAGTCTTTCTGAAGATCCGGGAACAGCTCCAAGATATCCCTCTTTGCGAAGATTACAGCTGTCAACGTTGCAGATCGAAACGTATGCAAAGTTTTCGGCTCCCTTCAGACGGCAATGGCGCACCAGCTCGGCAATCGCAAAACGGTTGTCGCAGGAAAAATAAGGATACTCCTTAAAGCGGTTTGCAAGAAGGATAAAAGGAAGCTTTTCCTCCGCCAGCTCGTCCAGCCATGAGTAAGAATCCTCGGCCCCCCAGATTATCAGAGCATCAACTTCTTTTCTGCGGAACACGTTGAGATATTCCTTGTCTTCAATAAAGCGCTCGTCGTAAAGAAGCGGCATGCAGCGATATCCTGCCTTATTCAGGGCATAATAAGCGCCGTCCATTGAACGCGCAAGATTGTCATCCTCTATAAAGGTGTCGCGTGCGGGAAGAAAGCCGACGATGCGCGAGGTTTTCGAGAAGAATCTTGATGCGTGGATACTCGGCATATATTCGAGTTCACGACAGACACTGTGGATTTTTTCGCGGGTCTCCTCGCTGATTTTGATGTCGGTATCCTTGCACGAAAGAACTCTGGAAACCGTAGACGGAGAACACCCCGACAACTCGGCAATCTGACGTATGTTTATCTTCTTCGCTTCTCTTGCCATTTCTGATTCCAAACTCTTTCCTTATCAATTTTGAGGCGACTGGAATTGAATATAGTCTTCCCCTATTGACTTTTCAAATTGCCACAGATATAATATACTGCAACAATTGCAGTACACAATTTCACAACTTCCTAATAGAAAGGTTGCAAAAATGCAGAAAGTTAAAGTTGGACTGATCGGATGCGGCAATATGGCGCAGATGGCGCATATTCCGGCTCTGGTTTCGTGTCAGGATGCCGAAATCAAAGTTCTCTGCGATCCCAGAAAAAGCGTCGCGGATAAGCTTGCGGCAAAATGGGGAATCGCTAAATCCACAAGTTCGGAAGAAGAACTTCTGAAATCGGATCTGGATGCCGTTTATGTTCTTACCCCAGTGCAGTGCCATGAAGCAAGCATCAAGGCGGCTCTCAGTGCGGGCAAGCATGTTTTTACGGAAAAGCCCTCAGCCATGTGCGCCGAATCCGCCTCGAAACTCGACAGGCTCGCAAAGGAAACAGGCAAGAGCGTCGTTATCGGCTACATGAAACGTCATGAACAGAATGTCCTGAAGCTCAAAGAAATCAGTGCCTCCGGCGAATTCGGAAAAATGCTTTTCATTCGTACTCATTCATTTATCGGAAGTCATTGGGATGCGGCAGTCGGCAAGCTCGACAAAGCTTTCAGCTCCAATGAAAGTCCTGCCTTTGACGCATCTAAACTCGACTTCGGCCCGGCATGGCTCAAGTCTCCGCGCGACAAGGATTTCTATTCATTCGCCAACCCCTTCTACGGACTTCTTGACACCGGCTGTCACTCGGTTAACTTCCTCAGATTCCTGACCGGAAAAGATGCTAAAGTAAAAGGAGCCTTCAACAGCGGTTCGGTCAGACTTGTGGATTTTGACTTCGACGGTGTTCCCGGCAAGATGGAATTCTGCGTCAACTTTGCAATGCACCGCTGGGATGAAGTGACAGAGATCTACTACGAAAAGGGAACTGTCAAGATCTTCACCCCCTCGCCTCTCGACAGACAGACTTCCGCAGTAGTTGAGATTTACAGCGAAGACGGCGACTACAATAAAAATCTCGTTCTTGAGAACACCCGCAACTGGGCGTTCAAGAACCAGACGGAAGCCTTTATAAACATCGTAAAAAGCGGAAAAATTGAAAACGGTCTCAAAGATTCTGAAAAAGATATTGAAATAATCGAAAACATATATAAATTTGAAACAGGAGATAAGAAATGAAAGCAGCATTTCATACAGGTTCTAAAGAAATAACGATCAAAGATATTCCGAAGCCTAAGGCTGGACCGGGCGAATATCTCGTCCAGATCAAAGCCTGCTCAATCTGCGGCTCGGATACCTGGTGGAGCAATGCACCTTCCGAAAACGAACCCGTACACGGACATGAGTCCTCCGGAATCATTGTCGAATGCGGTAGCGGAACCTCAAAATTCAAGGTCGGCGACAGAGTCGTATGCTATGCGATCCTCGGCTGCGGCGAATGCGCTTACTGCAAGGCCGGCAACGTCACAAACTGCGAGAAAAAATCCTTCATCGAAGGCGGCTTTCAGGAATACTCGGTCTTTAATGAAAAACTGCTTTTCAAGTGTCCTGATGAAATCGATTACATTACAGCATCTTTGCTCTCCGACGCTATCGGAGTTCCTCTCCGCGGACTGCGCCGCCTTCCGCCCGCACAGGATGACAAGGTAACGGTCTGGGGTCTCGGACCTCTCGGTCTCCTTCAGGTAATCTTTCTGAAGGCAAACGGAGTAAAAACAATCATCGGCATCGACACCGTTAAAGAACGTCTGAACAAAGCTCTTGAGTTCGGCGCAACACATGCAATCAATCCGGCAACAAGCGATACTCAGGCTGAAATCAAGAAAATATGCGGCGGCATTGGAGCTGACAAAGCTTACACATACATCCGCAACGCCAAAGCTACCGAAACAGTATTCAAAAGCACCAAAGAAGGCGGCTCGATATGCACCTTCACAGGACTCGACGGCAACTATCAGCTTCAGGAATGGGTTGAAAGAACTCTTGTATGGTCTTTCTATTTCACTCCATCGGAATATGAACCCAACGTCAAATTCATTAAAGATAAGAATATCGATCTCAAGAAAGTCGTTTCCGACGTATATAAACTCGACGATATTAACGAGGCCTTCAGAAAACGCTTTGAAGAGCCCGATAAATCAATTAAAATAGTCATCACAACATAACAAGACAGAGAGTGTGCAGAATGAAGATCAGCAATTACCGCGAGAAAGTCATGTCATGCTGGCTCGGCAAAGCCGCCGGCGGAACCCTCGGACAGCCTTATGAAGGCACAAACGGTCCCTTGAAACTGGATTATTACAATCCGGTGCCGACGGACATGATCCCGAATGACGACCTTGATCTTCAAGTTCTCTGGGCATGCAAGCTCGACGCGATGAAAAAGCCCCTTGTCGACCGCGATGTTTTCGCCGATGCCTGGCTCAATCACGTCAACTTCCCCTGGGACGAATACGGTATTGCTATCCGCAACCTGCGCCTCGGCATTAAGGCTCCGTACACCGGAATCTACGACAACTATTTTGTCGACGGTCTCGGAGCCGCAATCCGCAGCGAACTCTGGGCTTGCCTCGCACCCGGAAATCCCGAGCTCGCCGCGAAATACGCTTATGAAGACGCCTGCGTCGATCACGATGGCGACGGCATTTATGCTGAACAGTTCCTTGCCGCGCTCGAAAGCGCCGCCTTCGCCGAATCCGACATAAAGAAGCTCATCGATATCGGTCTTTCCGTGATTCCGAAAGATTCACGCCTTGCCAAGGCCATCAAAGATACCCTCAAATGGTGCAAGACATCCTCGAAACCGCTTGATATCCGTGAAAAGATTCTCCAGAAATGGGGAAGCGAAAACTTCACAGATGTCGTCATGAACGTTCCTTTCATGATTATGGCGCTTGTGCTTGGCAAGAAAAAATTCGGCAAGACAATCTGCCTCGCCAACAACTGCGGACGCGATGCGGACTGCACAGCCGCAACCGTCGGCGCAATCCTCGGCATCATTGATCCTGAATGCATCGAAGAAAAATGGCTCAAGCCGATAGGACGCAAACTCGTGCTCAACGCCGGCATAGTCGGCATCAAGCATCCGGCTACTCTCGACGAGTTTACTGAAATGGTCATCAGCCTGAAGGATCGCGTTGCTCTCCGCAAGGATACCTCAATGGGCAAGGAACCCAAATATTCGAAGTACGAGATCAACGCTGAAATCGGAGTTTTCGGTCCCTGGTTCGCGCTCGACGAAAACAAGTTCTTCCCGAAAATGCCGGAAAAGACAAAGAAAGTCAAATTCCCCGGCACTCTC
>JAKJHH010000219.1 GCA_022703965.1 Verrucomicrobiota bacterium | reverse complement strand
AAGACTTCACGCAGTTTAAACTCGTGAAAAATTAAACCTTTCTTCGATACCGAAGTGGAAAATTATCATAGGAGGAGTATATATGTCAAAAGTAAAAGTCATTTACGGAAGCTGCGGCGGAAATACGGAGTCGGCAGCAAAAGAGATTGCGGCAAAGCTGGGCGGAGAAGCCATCAATGTCGCAGGAGCAAATGAAGCGGATTTCAGCGGAGATCTTATCATCCTCGGAACTTCTACATGGGGCATCGGCGACCTTCAGGACGACTGGAATGCCAAGCTGGATATTCTCGATAAAATAGACGTGTCTTCCGCAAAATTTGCTCTTTTCGGACTCGGCGATCAGCGCGGCTTCGGAAGTTCGTTCATTGACGGAGTCGGAACTCTTTATGCCAAGCTCGTCAAGCGCGGCGCGAAAATTGTTGGACAGTGGAGCAGCACAGAATACAGTTTTGACGGCTCGACAGCTCTTGTAAGCGGTCTTTTCGCGGGACTTGCTCTCGACAACGACAACGAACCGGAGAAGACACCCGAACGCATCAAAACATGGTGTGAACAGCTCAAAAAAGAGCTTTGATTTCCAATCTGAATCCATGATATTTTCCTGGCATGGGAGCGCGGCACAAGCTGTCGCGCTCCCTCTTTTTAGAGGTTCCCTTTAATATGATCCTTGCGGCTGAGTCGGCACGGCACTATATTCCTGAAAATAAGCAAATTTGAACATTACCTTAATCTTGAGGTTAAAATATATGAATCTGAGCGGGAAAAAGGTGCTTGTTACAGGAGCCGACGGCTTTATCGGGTCGCATCTTGTCGAGGCGTTGATCGGAAAGGCCGCTTCGGTAAGGGCGTTTGTCTTTTACAATTCATTCAATTCATGGGGCTGGCTGGACAGTTTTTCACACGAACAGCTTTCGGCGATCGAAATATTTCCTGGCGACATACGCGATCCGAACGGAGTGCGCAAGGCGATGGAGAATATCGACGTTGTTTTCCATCTTGCCGCGTTGATTGCGATTCCCTTCAGCTATCATTCTCCGGATTCCTTTGTGGATACGAATATCAAGGGAACTTTGAATGTGCTTCAGGCCGCAAAAGAACTGAAGACGGAAAAAGTACTTGTGACATCCACTTCGGAAGTTTACGGAACGGCTCTTTATACTCCGATTGACGAGAAACATCCGTATCAGGGACAATCGCCTTACAGCGCTACAAAAATCGGAGCGGATCGTCTTGCTGAATCATTTTACCGCTCCTTTTCGCTGCCGGTATCGATTGTCCGTCCCTTCAACACTTATGGGCCTAGGCAGTCAGCGCGTGCTGTGATTCCGACCGTGATAACACAGCTTCTTGACGGAGCCAGGCAGATCAAGCTGGGGGATTTGAGTACCACTCGCGATTTCAACTACTGCAAGGATACGGTGTCCGGATTCATCAAAATTGCCGAGTCTGACAGGAGTATAGGAGAGGAAATCAATATTTCTTCAGGTACGGAAATCAGTATCGGACAACTCGCGGAAGAGCTGATAAGGGAGATTAATCCTGATGCCGAAATTGTCTGCGAACAGGCTAGACTGCGTCCGGATAAGAGCGAAGTCCGTCAGCTCATCGGCTGCAATAAAAAAATTAAAGAGCTTTGCGGGTGGACTCCTGAATATGATTTAGGCAGGGGAATTGTCGATACTGTGGAGTGGTTCAGAAAACCTGAAAATTTATCGAGGTACAAATCATGGCTTTACAATATATAATGCGTCCGGGGCATCCCGAGGAGTACGTAAAAAAGTTTGACTCGATTTTTGAGAAAGTAAAAAATAAGCTCGAAAGCGCTCCCGGCTGTCATGATTTCGATCATACACTAAGAGTTCTGCGCAACGCGATGACGATTGCGGATATGGAAAAAATTTCAAAGCATGACTGGCATATCGTCGAGCTTGGCGCTTTGCTGCATGATGTGGCAAGACCGGAAGAAATGGCTTCTGAAGGAGGCATTTGTCATGCAGTCGAGGGCGCGCCTATTGCGGGGGCGATGCTTGCGGAAGCGGGGTTTTCAGAAGCGATATGCAATGCCGTTGCCGAGGCTGTGAAAAAGCATCGTTTCCGTGGACGTCTCCATCCTGAAAGTCTGGCTGAAAAAATTGTCTATGATGCAGACAAGCTGGATTCCATAGGAGCAGCCGGAATCGGACGAGCTTTCCACTTTGCAGGCAGAACAGGAGCAAGGCTCCACAATACAGCCGAAGAGGCTCTGGCAGGCAAGGAATACGGACGCGAGGACAGTGCTTACAGAGAATATCTTGTGAAGTTGCGCCACGTTCCTGAGCGTATGCTTACTGCGTCCGGACGTATGTTGGCGGTGCGTCGCGCCGAGTTCATGCACTCATTTTTTGCCGAGCTAAACTTTGAAGTTTACGGAAATCCCGAGCTCTGAATTTACTCCGAACAGCCAAGGTTGCTCTGTATTAGTGGCGAATGATTCGTCGGCATGATTTTGAGTGTCAAAACGACTTGTGGACAAATAGCTGCGGATTCCATGGGGAATTTTTTGCGAACTTGTTTTAAACAGTGTATATTAAACAAATCATCGTTATTTGTTTAAAACAGGGGAAAAATGGACATAGCCGTGTATTTCAGGCTTCTGGGGAAGCTTATAGCAGAGAGGGGAATGCGGAATGCTTTTATTGTATTCTTTATTTTCTCGCTGGTCTATGTTTTTCTGCTCTGCGACAAATCGTTTTATTCTTTGAGCGGAGACAACCTCAATATCGCGGCATTCATATTTTCAGAGCTTCATCCTGATATATTTGGAACTGATACAAATAATCCCAGGCCTGTCGACTATTATCTGCCGCTCTTTACGGAGCCGGTAAAATGGCTTTACTGGCTTTGCGGCTCTTATGTGCTGACGCTTCAGATCATAACTGCATTTTATATGTTCTGTTCACTGTCGATAATGACGCTTTCGCTTAAAAGTATATTGAGATCACTGAGTCCGGCGTATTGTGCTGTTTTCGCATTTGTTTTTTGCATGCCGGTTTTATCGGTTCCGTCTACAGAGCTGTGGGGATTCGGCGGGCTTTATGCGGCTGTAGGGCGAAACAGTTTTTTCATGTTTATTCCGCTTATGGTGTCGATGCTCTACAAGAAAGTCTCCGTGCATCTTCCATTCATCAGACTCAATTGCGAGTCCATTGTGCTGATTCTGATCGGAATACTTTTTCCGTTGCATCCTATTTCAGGAGCCTGCACCGCAGTTGTTGTCTGTGCCTGGACTCTTCTGACGCTTGTGAGTGAACTGCGAACTGCAAGGCAGCTGGTCAGAACCCTTGCTGTTCTTTTCTGTTCGCTTGCTGTGTTTATAGCAATTGCTTCACTTGTCTATGTGATTCCGCTTGTGAAGCTTCAGAACAAGGCGGCAAGTGAAAAAGTGATGGATAATTTTTCAAAGCCGAATGCTGCTCCTGTATTTAAGACATCGGTTCCTGTAGTGCCTTTGATGCAGATGCCGCTTGCCAAAAAGGAGCTTTCTATAACATATACATTGAAGGTTCTGCTTTTTATTCCGGCTCTTTTTGGATTTTTGTATCTGTTCTTTTTCCGTGATCTTGCTTCGGATGCGAGAGAAAGGCGTCTCTGGAAGTTTTCTCTGCTCTTTTTATTGGCTGCATATTTGAGTGTTCTGGCCGCTTTCTTCATATTTGAAAATATTGAATATTCAACATTGCTTTATCCAGCCAAGAGAATGGACAGGATGCTGCTTTTTGCGTCCGGCTTTGCAGCAATAGTCACGGCCTATCTTGTGATAAAGCATGTGAGGTCGAGTCTCTGGAAATACTCTATACTCTTTGTTTTGTTTGTAGCCTGGATAAGTCTTTCAAAGACTAGAGGCATGATCTATTTTTGCGCATGGAAAGACTATATTCCGCTCCTCTGCAAACTTGACGTAATGCTGCTTTCTTACCTGTTGAATATAGGAGTTGCGGCTGCCGCCTTACTGGCAGTTCTGATGAAGCGTTCTCATCCAGAGCATAGAAACTTATGGACAGTTATGCTGGCAGTTCCGATTCTTTTCTGGTGTCTTGCCAGCGGAGGCTTTGTGACTGCCGTGATATGCGCTAATGATGCCTTAGGCTCAAAGCCAAGGATCTTTGTTGAAAGATGTCTTGGAATCAAAAGAACGTGCATTGTGTCCCAGTTTGAGGATGCAACGGCAGAGATGAGACGGATATCCGCTCATTCGGACAGGGTTCTTTATATTGACTCCACAATGTCGCAACACATGAAATTTGCCTCAATGCGCAACGGACTATGCTGGGAGTTTGATGAAATCGGACTTCTGCCGGAAAAGCGTGAGCAGATTAAACTTTTCAGGCAGTTCTGGAGAGCTGGAAATATAATGGAAGTCCGAAAGATAATTGATGCAAATTCCATTACCTACGTGATGGCTGGCGGCGGCTTCAGGACAGATTCAGGAGAAATAGCCGGAATAAAGGCTGCGACGATATACAAAAATACTTATTATTCAATCTATCAGCTGAAGTAATAAACTTGGGTTTGAAAATAGATTGGCAAGCTCATTTTCGCATAGACTTGCGGGAATCTTTTGGTGAATTTTTCTGGTAGTGTCGCGCGTGCGGATTTTTCGAGGACAATGACAGTGGGGGAATATTCTGCTACCAATAGATCCAGCGTTTCGAGTTCGGATTCTTCGATGTCCATTTCATGGTATATGGTATCAAGTTTTTGTTTTATGGATGCGTTACCATATTCGCCAGGATCTCCGAGTCCGCGTCTTTTTACAGCAAGTTTGAGTGGATGTCCGTTATTCTTTTTCGTAAGCGTAAGGAGAAGGTCTTTTTGCTGGTCAGTATTATTTCTGAGCCATTCGGCGCAGTCTTCAAAGGCAGCTATGAATGCTTCGGCATTTGAAGCCGGATAAATTCTATCAATCATTTTCCAGACGCCCGTGCGTTGGAAACTGTCGCAGAATGATCCTGCTGCCGAGCGTATGCCTCCGCTGAGACATGGCCATGTCATCATGAGGATAACAAAGTATGCGACAGTCAGGTTTCTGATCAGGGTATTCCTGCTTAGTTTCAGGCAGAGAAGAAGGAGCAGTCCTGCGACTAGAGCAGTGATGATTCTGTATATTAAGGAGGCTTCAAGGAAATCCATGCCAAGACAGTATTTCGAGTCTTTTATAAATTGGAATCTTGTTCCGCCTGATGCAAGGAGACAGAAAAGCAGTGAGGCTGAAATTAGCAGATGAGGAATTTTAGGCATCCTGAAGAACTCTCTGTTCAGCATAAAGTAGATTGCCAATAACTGGAAATAGAGGAATACTACTTTTTCGCCGCGGAAATAGATTCCTCCAAGAATTTCGCCAAGCGGAGTCCAGAAGAGACCTCCGGTTCTCGTTAGCAGTTCAAGGAGGATCATGGAGGAAAAGGCAATGACGAATAAGTCGCGGAGATGCGCATATGTGCTGTAAGAATCATTTCCGCTTTCCGCTTGCGGATATTTTTTCCAGACAATTATGAGAATTATGAAGGGAATTATATAAACAGGCAAAGTGAGCTTCCAGAGCCAGTAACAAGGATCATTTCTTAGCGTGAAAAGAGTATTTGAGAAGAAGTTTCCAAAACTGGCGATAAGATTGCCTGTTTCCGCGGAGCCGGACTCGTCTCCTGGGATCGCGGCATTTCTGAGATCAACTGATACAGGGTGAAGGAGAAAGTCCAGGAATCCCTTGCCTGCTGTTTGCGCCGCCAGAGATATATAACATGGAGAGACCAGCAGTCCTGCCATTATTCCTGAAAGCGCAAGGTAAATATAAGTTTTAGGTGAGTTCCAGTTTTTGAGGAAGTAATAAATTGCGCCTGTAGAGAGCATCATCAGAGCTGTTCTCGGGTGGAAATTTCCGGCGAGTCCGCAGAAGATTCCGAAGGCGACAATTTTTGGAATGCAGAATTTTCCAAGTATCAGATCTTTACCTCTGAAGAGATAAGCGGCGAGAAGGGGAGTATATATTGCTGCTGTAGTCCTTGCATAGGCGGCTCCTATTCCGTAGAATGTTCCGCATGTTTCCTTGGCAAGATTTATGAATACAAGCGAGATGAGTACGGAGAAGGCTGCGATTATATAGGGATTGCGCCTGGGGAAGAATAAATTCAGCGTAAAATATACGGACAAGAGAGACAGGGCTGTGTAAATAAACAATAGCGTTTTCAAGGCAAAGGAATAGGAGCCGCTTGCTCTTATAAGGCTTTCACAGAGGAATTTCTGGATGGGCAGATAGACGTTTTCCAGATTTTTCATTACCGGGTCATTTGCAAAGATTTCCGGATAAACATTCCTGTAGTAGATTGATCCCTGAAATGTTATGTCTGCATTGAATATGGCGAATGATTCGCATACTAAAAAATATGCCTGGATGAAGGAAAACAGGACAAAGCAGATGCAAATCAGAAGATGCTGATTACTTCTCTTCATGATATTCTTCTTCTGTGTTGACACTCCAGATCGCCTTCTTATCCGTTGTTCCGTTTTTGATCGCTTCTACTGTTTCCATGGCGGAAAGCATGGAGTGATCCATATTATTATAACGGTGCTGTCCGTTTCTTCCTGCCAGATAGAGGTTTGGAATCGAGTCTGTGAATTTGCGGATCTTCGAGAAATCCTTGTACGTGTCGAAGTATGCAGGATATGCT
>JAKJHH010000218.1 GCA_022703965.1 Verrucomicrobiota bacterium | reverse complement strand
CGGACTCTTCGATCCGGAAGGAAAAGCTGGAGAAATCCTGAAGCGCATAGGAGTCGACTGCAAGCCTGTTTTCTCCGACGCTGATCTCAACGGAATCGGAATTCTGATTCTCGGACGGAACGCAATGCAGAATATGCCGCTTCATCTTGCAAAACCGCTCGAAAACGGCCTGAAACTGCTGGTTCTTGAGCAGAAGCATCCCGAACTGGAGAGACTCGGCTTGAGAGCAGCCGAACACGATTACAGAGAAGTCTTTGCAGCAGCTGACGGCTTCAAGGATCTGCGCGACTGGCGCGGCAGTGCAACACTTCTGCCCGGAGCTCTTACAGTGCAGCCTTACGAAGCTACCAATCCGAAATGGGAATGGTGCGGCTTCGACAACACTAGAGTATGGCGTGCCGGAAATCGCGGTGGTATCACTGAAGTCTCAATAGAAAAGCCATCGGTCGGAAACTGGAAGCCTCTGCTTCAGTGCGGCTTCGATCTGCAATACTCTCCGCTTATCGAATTCACTGAGGGAAAAGGGCGCATCGTCTTCTGTCAGCTCTCAGTCACAGCTCGCAGCGGCGAACTGGAACCGGAAGCGGATGAACTTGTCCGTCGCTCTCTGGAACTTCTCGACACAGCGAAAGAAAATCCGGCACGAACAGTGTTCTACACAGGCGGTTCGGAAGGGAAAATGCTGCTTGAAAAACTTAAAATCCCCTTCCAGACATATGCAGGAAAACTCCCCGCCGACGCTGTTCTTGTACTTGGCTCCGGAGCAAAAACGAGCGATCTAAAATCTGCCGTCGAAGCAGGAGCCAATCTGCTTGCTCTCGGTTTGAATAAGAAAGAGCTGGAAACTCTGGCTCCCGGCTGCTTCAAACTCAGTTCAGGAGATTACTCGTCGGATTATGTAAACAACCTGAAAAAAGTGCCGGAATTTGCCGGAATCAACAATGCCGAACTCCATTGGCGCGGCAAAGCTTCATTCGATGCTTTTGACGTAGACAGTCAGGGCGGACGAGCCCTTGGAATTGCCAGAATCGGAAAGGGTGTAATTGTTGCCGTCCAGCTTCCTCCGTGGAAATTCGACGGGAATGAATTCTACAACAGAACAACAGTCCGCCGTTCCACATTCATGATCTCCCGACTTCTCGCAAATCTAGGAGCTCCGTCTCAAAGCGGTTTATATGCGCTTCTTGATGGTAAATCAGGCAAGGCAAAATTGAGTCTTCCCAATGAGCAGTGGATCGGAGCTGCCGATCCGAAGAATATCGGACGCGATAACGGCTGGATGAGCCCTGATTTCAAAACCGACGCAAGCTGGAAAAAAGTACGGGTACCCGGAAATTTCGACACTCAGTTCGCGGAACTTGCCGGATACGACGGCTTCTTCTGGTACAGACTTGAATTCGAGCTGCCGAAAGATTTTGAAGACGACATGTTTGAACTCAGTCTCGGAGCCATTGATGATGAATCATGGACTTGGTTAAACGGGCAGTTCATAGGAGAGCTGACCAAGCAGACAAATCCGAAAGACTACTGGCAGGCACCGCGAATTCATCCGGTGAAAAAAGACATATTAAAACCCGGCAAAAACGTGCTTGTTGTATTGTGCAATGACAGTTTTAATAACGGCGGCATACTCGGAACTCCAAGTCTGAAAGTACCTGCAAAATATGGTTTTTATACCGATATTCCAGTTGCTTCAGACGACCCGTACAGATATTATCGCTGGTGATATAATAAAATCAGGAGGACTTTAATATGAAAAAGTCAAAAACATTTACGCTCATTGAGCTTCTGGTCGTAATCGCCATTATCGCGATTCTCGCGGCAATGCTTCTCCCTGCGCTTTCGCGGGCAAAAACAACAGCCAAAAGCATAAGCTGTCTTAACGGGATAAAGCAGACAAACAACTCCGCCATCATGTACAGTCAGGACTATAACGGCAACATAATTCTGGTTGATACCCATCCAGCCACAGGATGGGAAAGCCATCTCAGCTATCTTTACAAAGCCGGCTTGATTAATCTGAACATGAAGAGCTATACATGTCCTGAAACAGCTCCAATGACATTTACAGCTGACCTGCTCAGATCACAGGGCTATACAGTCAACTACGCCGGATGGTACAAAGGCAGTGCCGATAAAGCCCTTGTTTCAAACTGGGGCGGCAATATAGAAGACAGAATGCTGAATATCTCAAAACTTGCGGTTCCGTCAAAATTCACATTCCTTATGGACTGCAAAAAATCAGGAGTGGCTCAAAATGGAGTTAAATTCTATTATAATACAATCAGCGCAGCCCGGAACTGGGCATCCACACCTTGGACAATCCACGCACCTAATCAATCTGTTACAAGTGCATTTGGAGACGGCCACGCTGCCTTGACAAGTCGAGCTGACATTCTGTCCGAGGTCCATCCTCAAATTCAATTCGTTTACGATCCATTGGCAAGCTGGTAATAAGTTCCAATCCTAAAAGTCTCTCCTGATAAAACTGCCGGATATTCCCGGCAGTTTTTTTATACTCCACCTATTTAATTAACTAAAATAACTATAAATATCATTTTAGAGATTTTATAAGACTATTTAATTAACATATATTGTCTTAATGATAAAAATCCATAAAATTTAAGATAAGCAAGGAAGAAAAACCAATGACGATCTTCAAAGAAATATTCAAAGAAGAATGGAAGAAAAAGAATAAAGGAGCCTTCAGACTCCTGAAGTCTGTCTGGAAGCATCCCGGAATATCGCGTCATGAACTTGCCGAAGAATTTGAGCTCAGTAAGGTTGCCGTGACCAATACGGTAAACAATCTGATTCAGGAGGGCCTGTTGGAAGAAGGCGGAAGTTCTCTTTCAGCACGGGGGAGACGTCCGGTTTCACTGCGCTTTCCCAAAAGCGCTTTTCACAGTGCCGGAATTTCATTTTATGACGGGAAAAAGATTAGGATATCTATAATCAACGCGCAAGGTGAAATCTTAGCGGAAAAAGAAGTGTCTCTGTCAAGCCGACAATCTGATATAAAGTGTGATTACACCATCAGCATGCTAAAGGAAATGCTGAGAGAGAAGAATCTGGAAAGTTCCTCGCTGCTCGGCATCGGTATAAGTATTACCGGAATTATGGACATGAACAAAGGAACAGTGATATCCTCGTCTCAATTTGAATTGGAATCGGAATTTCATATCAGAACGCACTTTGAAAATGCCCTTGGCTGTCGTGTATGGCTGATAAATTTCACTCACCTGCTGACAGAACTGGAATCACGTTACGGCAATGCAAAAGGAATGAGTTCTTTTCTCTATTTTGAATCGACCTTCGCGATGGGAATCTGCATCAATGGGAAAATATGGAAAGGGCATCAGCAACACGCCGGAGAAATCGGTTTTCTTCAGATTGCAGACAACTCAAAAGCTGGAGCGGACGGAAGAACCGGCCTCCTGATGGATGTTCATCCTTTCTATAAAATCACAGACAGAATTCAGGCGCTTGTTGCGGCCAAAGGCAATACAATTGTCAGAAAATATATGAAAAGCGACAAGGATGAAGTTACAGCGGAAATGCTTATCGCAGCTATCAAAGAAGGCGATTTTCTCTGCGCGGAACTACTGAGTTCACATTTTCAGGAGATAAGCAAAGTGATTGTAAATATGGCTTATATCTTCAACCCTGAAGCCATATTCTTCCGTCCATGGACAGCGGAATGCAAGGAATGCACAATAGACATAGTCAAACGTCACATGGGACACTACGGAGTGCATCACTGGGGCTTGAAGACAGAAATTTTATCGGCCTCCTGCGGAAATGAAAAACTGGCGTTCGGCGCGGCGCTTCTGCCTGCCGACTCATTATTTGAACCATAAAACGGAGACTCCAAATGGACTTCAGGAATATAATCCCTAAACTCAGAAATCTAAACGCAAACGGAAAAAGCTTTTCCTCCAGCGGTCTGACTTTGCTGAAAAATGAATTCCGGACTGAAGCCATATTGACCGCAACGAAACTGCTTCCGCAAGGCGGAACCAAAATCTCCATACTTGAAAATAAAAGCCTTTTTGAGTCTCAAATAAAAGACGTGAGCCTCAGAAATGAAGCATATCGTCTGGATATCAGGAAAGACTCCGTCACTCTTGAAGCAGGCTCGGAAAAAGGAGCCTATTATGGACTACAGACAATCCGTCAGCTCTTCAAGAACGGCGGAGAAATTCAGGAAGCTTTAATAGAAGACTGGCCAAGTCTCAAATTGAGAGGATTTCACCTCACGCTAGGCAGCGGACATATGCCGACCTTCAGACGGCTGAAGGAAATCATCAGAACTCTTGCGGCATATAAAATCAATACGCTTGTGTTGGAATATGATGACAGATTTCCTTGGAAAAAGCATCCTGCACTCGTACATCCCGACACTTATTCACTGGAAGAACTTAAGGAACTCATAGCTCTGGCGGAAGCCAATTGCATCGAAGTTGTGCCGCTTCTGGACTCGCTTGGACACGCAGAACAGTATCTCTGCCATCCTGAATATGCGCATCTCAAGGAAAGACCGGAAAACATACAGGAAATGTGTCCGCAGAATCCCGCCGTCCTTGAATTCATGAAGGACTTATGGAGCGAAGTTCTGGACATCCATCAGAACAGCCGCTACGCACACATCACAGGCGATGAAGTATTCCGCATGCCGGAAGGCTTTTGTCCTGAATGCTCCAAGTATGCCAAGGAAGGAAAACTGGCGGAACTCTTCACATCGTATTACAGCAAGCTTTCAGAATGGATCATCTCAAAAGGAAAACAACCTGTAATATGGGGCGACATGCTCCTCAAGCACAGTGAAAACATCGAAGTTTTTCCGAGAAGCATGATAATAAACGACTGGTGTTATTATGGACTCGAAGAGCCATATTGGGATTTCAAGAATTTCGAGAAGGACGCAGAAGGAAAATGTGACGAGAGCCGCATGCAACTGCTCGGTAAATATTGGAAAGGCCCGTCTGCAAATGAACATCCCGCCTATCCTACAATCAGATTTTTCCGCGATCAGAACTTCAAAACACTCGCCTCGACAGCAGCAAGCGATGAAAATGCGGGGCGCTTTCCGGCAAGCCGCCTGAGAAGCCGTTTTGCAAACAATATGAGTTTCTCCCTTGCCGCGGCTGAAGCTGATTCCGAAGGACTGCTGATAACCTTCTGGAGTAACTATACAAGCATGGAAGGCGCATGGTTCGGAATTCTTGCCGGAGCGGATTTCTCGTGGAATGCAAGGCGTGAATCCTTTGAAGTTTTTGCGGAACGCTTCTCGATAAACTTCCTGAACGAAAAGCCTGATTTCATGAAAATCTGCGCAGAAAATGCCGAAGGGAAAAAGAACTCGGAAATTAAGATTTCCACAGCTTACGACAGGGAATCGATAGCGGGCAGATATAAAGAATTCCTGATTCTCAGCAACAAAATGCACTCTCTTGATTTCGCCTTAAAGGATTTGAATAAGAAACAGATATCGGCAAAGCTTAACGGCAAGGCTTTTGAGATATCACTCAAAGGAGTCCTGAACAGCAATATATCCAACTGTCTGCCGCCTGATTCGCCCGGCTTCAAATTTCCTGCCGGAATTATGGAAGTATCCGGAATGCGCTTCAAACTGGAAAATCCGGATGCGGAACTCCCCTATCTGACTCTCTGCGACAAGGGAAAATTCAGAAATGCCGAGCTGAAGTGTCGTTGCCGCTGCGAGAAGCTGGCAATCATAAACTCATGCCATTACGCAGGCAAAGGAGCCAAGGTTTCCGAGTTGATTTTCCGCTACAGCGACGGGACAGAGAGCGTTGTACCTATGATTGCCGCAAAAAACTGTCATGACTGGTGGGGCGCACCTCAGATAATCCCGGAGGGCTTGGCTGTCTGGACAGGCAAATCAGAGCTGCAAACAGAGATATTCCTTTACCTCTCTATCATCGAGAATCCTCATCCGGAAAAGGAAATCACAGGTATAGGATTCAAGAGTGGCAGAGGACTCATCCGTCAAGTCATATTGGCTGTTAATGGACTTGACAGCATCATAGAAATGAATATAATTGAGAAAGAAAACAAGCTCCTTGCTCAGATAGAAAAAGAAATCGAAGAAATCAAAACAGAATTGCCAGCACTCTATCGGGGCATAATGACAGATACCGAAGCCGCCACACAAAGCGTTCCTGCTATTGAAGTTCTTGAGAGAAATCTGAATATCTGCAAAAGTCAAAAGGAGGCCTTATGCGCAGAAAATGCTTTACCTTGATCGAATTACTGGTTGTGATAGCCATAATAGCGATCCTCGCCAGCATGCTCCTTCCATCTCTGGCCAAAGCCCGGGATATGGCAAAGAGAGCAAGCTGCAACAGCAACTTGAAGCAGATCGGACTCGCCTTCGAGGTATACAGCGGCGACAGCAACGGCTATCTACCCAAAAGCCTCATCTGCGAGTTCGGCTACTACTGGAGCAACATCCTTTACGCACAAAGTAAAGGACTTGATCTATTCGGAACAGGAACCTGCTATTGCGGAAATCACCAGATGATGCGCAATTATATAGGCTTCAGCGCATGGGGTAACGAGAAGGAAAAAGGAACTTTCATGCATTGTCCGTCTCAGACGATCTCATACGGAGCAACCCATCCGCGAGATCCCTTATCCTACTCGATGAATTACGTGCTTGGAGGCTCTTCATACAACGGCAGC
>JAKJHH010000217.1 GCA_022703965.1 Verrucomicrobiota bacterium | reverse complement strand
GGCCTCCTTTAAAAGTTGTTGAATGCCATAAACGTACTTGCAGTTCTCGCCGCCGTAAAGGTAACATGGCATTCACACACTGATCGAGCTGCTGATAGTTATTGGAATCATAGTTATCTTAGTCTCATTGTTGCTCCCTTCTCTTCAAAGCGCCAGAGAAAAGGCCAAACAGATATCATGCAGAAATAATCTCAAACAGTTAGGCATATGTCTAAATATGTATCTTGACGAAAACAAGGGAATGTATCCCGGAACTTCTTCCAACAGCTATGTCAATTCCGGCTGGCCCTGCTTTGATCTTCTAGCCAAAAACATTCCCGGCGCAATCGCTAAAGATGGCAGCATGGCTGCGACAAACGGATATCCTGACTATACCGCAACAAGCAGAATTCTCCTATGTCCTTCAGTCAACTCCCAAAGTCTTTTCAAATCGTACGGTTGGAATGCATATATAAATTCCTCCCCGGTCTTCGGTATAGGAGGCAACTACGGAATGTATAGAAACATATCATCGATGAGAAATGCATCTCAGATATTTATCATAGCAGATGCAAAACATCATACGCTGGATTACTGGGACTATACAAACGGAGGAACAGGACTTCCTGCGCACATTGAGCTGAGACATCAGATGAAAAGCAATATGCTTTTTGCAGACGGTCATACAGAATCTTCCGGGAATACAATCGGGAACAGTAAACTTTTCTATTAATAACCATAATAAAGAGGCGTTTATGAGACAAAATCTTTTGCATCATTTATTTTTTGCAATGCTTACCATTACAGGACTGCTAATTTTCTGCACGACAGGTTCTGCGGAAGAGCAGACTCGGAATATATTCGAGATGAATTTCGCAGACAGTTCTTACATGCCGATCAAATATCCGGAAGGAGAAGGTCGCATAAGCATAATATCCGGAGAAGCAAATATTCAAGACAAATATCTTCTCTGCAGCGGGTTCAGGAAAGAAAGCACCGCTAGAGGAATACCCGGAAAATTCGAGCTCCTTCCAGGGAAAGATTATGAACTCACCTACAGCATCTCCAAAGACAAAAATCCCATATCGTTGTCAGTATATATAAAATACACCCGGAAAGATAATCCTGAAATTTCCGAGTACATAGTGTTTGCAATCAAATCAGGCAAACTTGCAGATGCACAGGATCAATGGTGCGTATTCGGCGACAATGAAGATTCCGTCTGCATGTTTTATTCTCCGGTAAAACGCGGGGAAGCTCGTAAATACACAAGCACCCGAGGTGGAAAGTTTAAATTCTCCAAAGAAATCTTCGGCACAGAAGCGCTGAACTGCGAAATTCAGCTTTCAGTAAACGGACTGGGAAATATGAAGATAGGAAAAATGACCTTAAAAGAACTGAACGCCAGTTCCGGAAACATTGCAAAAAGCGAAAACAGTTCCGACGGACTCAAAAAGGCGGAAGAAGAGGAAGCCAGACGTCTGATGCTTGATACTGTCAAGAAAAGTGAATCCATAAAAAAGAAACAATCCGATGAAAAGACAGAAATCACTTTGAAGGAAATCCTTCCTCTACCTAAAAAATATGAAAAAACCAAAGAATCGTTTCCGGAATCCGCGATAAATGTAAAAATAGCAGGCTCAAATTTCACACGGAACGGCAAGCCGGTTTTCCTCCTTGGAGGCGAAGAAATGAGTCCTGCAATGTGCAAAATGTTCGGCCTTGATTTTTTTGAGTATTCAAGCTTCATGTCACCTGTCAAAGCGGAAAAGACGACGAACGGGCTCCAAGTCAGTTTCGGCGAATATCCTTTTCTGGATACGATAATTGCACAATATCTGCGCTCCGGCCTGCTTGTATATGTAGATCTCTTGCAAGGCTACAAAATATGGCAGAACAAAAAAATTCTGGAACAGCGCCCCGATCTTTTCATCAGCAAGGAGGCATTCTTCGCATGGAGGCCGGAGGCTGCTGACGGACTCGGTCAGAGAATCCGTTACAACAACTGGGCCTCAGTCCTGAAAACCACAAGAAAATATCCCGTTTTCATATATGAACTGTTCAACGAAATAGCCTATATGGACTATTCACCTTACAATATCTCGTGCTTCAGAGAAGAAATGAGAAAGAAATACGGAATAATAGAAAAAGCCAATCAGGCGTGGAAAACATCTTACCTCTCTTTCTATGAAGTAGAAGCTCCTGACGATAAAGAAAACAAGCTGTCGCCTGAAGGAAAACTTCATCCGCAGTTGAGAAATGACTGGATCATTTTCACGGAAAAGCGCTTCGGCGAAATAATGAAAGAGTCTTCTGACTGGCTTGGCCAAGAAGTTCCACAGGCGTTCAAAGTTATTCAGTCATATGCCGGACTTCCATTTGACTACCAAAATAACCACAGCTCTCCTGAACTGAAAATCAAAGCAGAAGACGCCTACTGCTGCGAACATGGAAGCACATTCTATCCTCAATGGTCCGGTGCCGTCAACGAGAAGGAAATCCTCAGTTCAATGTACATGGAACTATTTCTGGACTACCTTTGTCATGTGTCGCCGTCAAAACCTATAATAGACGGGGAATCTCCTATTTCGGCAGGCATCAAAAGCGCCTCGCAGGGAACAAATATCCTTGATCTGACAGGCAAATGGAAATTTAAAGCCTCGGAAGAAGAAAACAATGCAAAATTTGAAGGACTTGATATCGCAGGTAATATGCAGGAGGACAGGGGAATAAAAGAACTCTGGTACTCTACTGACTATAATGATGCGGGATGGACTGAAATCAATGTTCCCGGCATGTGGGGAACACAAGGCTTCGCCAATACATATATGGGCTGGTACAGAAAAAGCTTTGAGCTGTCCTCATCACATCCAAGAGTATACCTCTGCGGCGCTGAATGCGCTGACCGCGCCAATATATATCTGAACGGGAAACTTATACACTCCACAAAAGTATGGAATGAACGCTTCAATCTCGATATAACAGATAAAATTGCGAATGGGAAAAATACTATTGCGATTCAAATGTTCAACAGATACTTCAACCAGGGGTTTTACTGGGGCGGTATCCGTGCTCAAATATCTCTTTCAAAAGTCCCCTTTACAAGAATTCCCGTGTCCAAAAACCAGATGCAGTCAGCTCTTTGGCAAAGAGCTCTGCACGGATTGTCTGGAATCTGTGTGAGCTATTTTTACATGAATGAAACTAATGACAGTTCATGCGCAATGATGAATCCGGATATGGTTGCTCCTGAAGCCATAGCGTCTCTAGGGGAGTCCAAGGAAAGGATAAACAGCCTTGGAACGCTTCTGCTCGGACAACGAAACCGGAATGCGGAAATCGCAATTCTTTATTCTCTGGATTCCTTCAGAAATTACATCCCGAAAGTGCCGGGATCACTTTCTTCAGATAAAACAAAAGATCTTATGCGCAAATATGGGGCTCTGTGCTTCGCTCACTTAGATTTCAGAGTAATAGGAGACTCTGCAATGAACAGAATCTCAGAATCAGGACTTAAGGCGCTTGTAATAGCCGACGCAGAATTGAGCAGTAAAGAAATTCTGGATGAGCTGGAACGCTTCGTCCTTAACGGAGGAATCCTTATCGTTGACTCCCATTCTCTCTCAAAAAATGCTTTTGACGGGGCTCCTCTGGATGCTTCAAGTCTACTCGGCGCGGAAAGAATCATCTCCGAAAAAACTCAGCCGGAAAAATTCAAACTGAAAGTTCCAGGATTGCAGAAGGACTTCCAGACAGTTGCGCCGGAAAGCCGAGCAAACCTCATATCGCACTTGAATTTGAAAAACGCCGAGGCATTGGCACATGACGCAACTGGAAAAGTCCTGGCTTCTCTCCGAAAAGCCGGAAAAGGCAGGGTTTATACAATTACTCCGGAACTTGAAGCTGCCTCCCTTTCCGCAATCTACTCCAAACTATTAAGCGATAATAATCTGTTCCCTTCGCTGGAAATCACCGCAACTTACCTTGAGTGCCGCAAAATAAAAAATAATGACGCGGAGTTATGGATGATTCATAACTGGGGCGCGGAGGAAGAAATAAACATTAAAAGCAGAGAAAAATTCGCACGTGGATTATATTCCGTTCGCGATGCTGTGGAAAACAACATAATCAAAGGCCCTTTGGAAAACGGGCTATGGTCTGACGGAGATCTGGCCTCGGGGATCAAACTTAAAGCCCCCAATCAGAAACCGATTGCTCTGCTCATAGAAAAGACTGCCGCAAAATCCACCGTAAAAGAGACTGCCGCAGATCCCGCACAAATGATGATCGCAAAATTCTGGACTCCTCTCTGGAACAACAATGAAAAGACTCCGGCAGCAAGAATATTATGGTATGGAAAAACATCAAGAACCCCTGCTCTTATGCCATCTGCTGCCGCAGTGGCAAGAGCATGTTCTCTTGGCATAGATATTCTTGATGAGAATAAAATCTCAGAATCCTTCAGAGTCCTGCGCGGAACAAAAAGAATACAGGCAAAACTATCAGACTATAAAGCCATAATAATTTTTAAAACTCACAACGGAGCCATCGACGAAAATCAAAGTAAGCTTCTTGACTCATACGTCAGCAACGGCGGCGGTCTTTTCATGGCAGGAACTCATCATTACGGCATTCATTCTTATAATTCCACATGGCAGTCAAAGCTGGCAGCACAGTTCGGAATAACAATTCAAGACAATGCAATACAGGACGAAAAAAATATGCGTCTTGGAGAGCCGCGCTATTTCAACAGTACTGCGATAAGCCCCCATCCCATCAGCACAGGCGTCTCTCAATTCAGCTCATATGGAAGCGCAAATTTAAGGTTCAAGTCGGAGAAATTCAAATCCATAATCAGAAAAGAAGCTTCTGACGAAACTGCGCTTGCTGCCGCTGAATGGGGCAAAGGGCGGATAGTCGTAAGCGGCGATGTCGACTTCATGACACTAGATGGACTAGACGATGCAGATAACTCAATATTGCTTGCCAATATATTCACTTGGATAACAGGGACAATCCCTCCGAATAAACAGGCAATACGCGACGCGGCATCTTTCACAAATTAATTTAACCTTAGGAACTGAAATGAAAAAAAACTTGAAAATCGCAATCATCGGGGCAGGATGCAGAGGCAATGCATACGCATCTCTCTTTCATAAAGCGGGAACCAGTATAAGTGCTATGGCGGAACCAAGACTTTTTCAGAGAAACAGTGCCGCTCAAAGTTTCAATATAGACAAAACGCATATCTTTTCAGACTGGAGAGAGATGGCGTCACTTCCAAAATTAGCTGATGCCGTTGTCATCGCAACTCAGGACAACATGCACACCGAACCTGCTCTGGAGTTCCTACGAAAAGGATATCATGTCCTTCTTGAAAAACCAATGGCTCCAAGCCCGGAAGAATGTATCTCTATATGCAATGCCGCAAAAAAATCAGGCTCCATTTTCGCCGTATGCCATGTCCTGAGATATACGCCGTATTTCAGAAAACTCAAGGAGCTTATCGATTCAGGACTGGCAGGAGAAATCATTACTTTGCGTCATATCGAGAGAGTAGGATACTGGCATCAGGCTCACGCATTCGTCAGAGGTAACTGGCGCAATACATCATCGGCAGCCCCTATGATCATAGCGAAATCATGCCATGATATGGATATTATTCTTTACCTTACAGGGAAAAAATGCCGTCGAGTTTCCAGTTTCGGCTCTCTTATGCATTTCAAACGAGAGAATATGCCGGCATCATCAAGCGGCAGATGCATGAGCTGTCCTCTTGCCGAAGGACAATGTCCGTACTCGGCAAAAGAAATATACCTTAACAGCAGAGCTTTAAAAGGCAAATTCGGATGGCCTGTCGACATCATAACAAACGATCTTAGCATAGAAGGCGTCAAAAAGGCTCTCCTTGACGGTCCTTATGGCAACTGCGTATATAACTGCGACAACAACGTTGTGGATCATCAAGTCGTCAACATGGAATTTGACAACGGCATGACTTCATCATTCACAATGACCGCTTTCACTCCCGACGGACTCAGTCGAGAAACTGAAATTATGGGATCGAAGGGCTATATCAAAGGAGACTCCAATCTAATCACCACAGTAGATTTTGCCAGCGGCAAAAAACAGCTTTTCGATATCACACGCACAGAAGGACTTCTTGATGACGGACACGGAGGCGGCGACAACGGTATTGTTAAAGATTTCATTAGCGCAGTAGAAAATGAAGATCAAAGCATGCTTTCTTCTGGACCGGAAATCTCCCTTGAAGGACATCTCCTTGGATTCGCAGCAGAAAAATCACGGATAAACGGATCTGTCGAGCAACTTGCGTCTTTAAACGTCTGCCATCAGTCCTGAAAAGCCATCACATTCCTCTTCAAATATTCATCCGCCGCACAAAATGAGCTTACACCAACTGATAAACGAGCATATAAAATTGAGAGTCTGTGATCTGTTTGCTGGTCTACGTCTTTTAATGGACAGAATGGACTATATGAACGCAATGGACAAGACAAGATCTGTAATTTGTGATAATATTTTACCAGATTTTATGATCTAAGAATATAATTACCAAGTATTATCTTTCGTGTCCTTCGTACTACTATCCTTCAACTTCTAGTTTTTTGACAAGATTTTTCCATTTTTTAGGGACATTTGATGGGTAGTTCCGTCAGCTTAAGCGCTAGTCAGCATGAAAAATACACGGAAACAGAAGACGGTGGATTTTTTTGAACATTGAATAGCAGTTAAAAGATCAAGCA
>JAKJHH010000216.1 GCA_022703965.1 Verrucomicrobiota bacterium | reverse complement strand
AATTATGGCAAAGTTTAATGAAGATATGTGCCCATCTTGATCTTTTAACGGCTTTTCAATGTTCAAAAAAAATCCACAGTCTTCTGATTTCGTGTATTTTTCATGCTGGATAGCGCTTAAGCTACCGTCGCTACCCGTTTTTAGCTTCTTCCTGTGCGCTGAGCGAAGCTGGAGCGCACTGCTTGGGAGAAGGTCTACAGACCTTCTTTGCTTGCTGCTATGCAAGTTAAATAGCTTTATGCACTTTAAACCCCTGCCACAAAATGTGCATTGTGATAAATTTTCTCCAACTTTTTTTGTAGGATAGAGAAAGATCTGTAATCGTAAAAAAATATGACTTAAAGATATTTTGAGCTGGAAATGGGGCGAGCAAAGGAATTTCTTTATCTCTGGCATGGATCTTTCTATATAACGACATACCCGGGGGGGTGGTTCTTTGTGAGTATGGAAAATAAAAAAATATTAGTAGTAGAAGATGAGGACGCTGCAAGACGCAGTCTAAAACTGATACTCGGCCGGAATGGATATACTGTTATATCCGCAGCGAATGGAGCCGAGGCGCTACTTTATTGCAAAGATGATGACCTCAGCGACAGATTCGATCTCGTAATCACCGACCTCGAAATGCCTGAAATGGGCGGCTTTGAGCTGATAAAAAGGCTTGGACAGATGACTAGTCCTCCTCCTGTCGTAGTAGTCAGCGGTTACAATGATAAGAAGAATGTGCTTGAGGCGTTCAGGAACAGAATATGCTTCGGTTTTCTGGATAAACCTCTAAGTGAAGCTGCGATATTAGACGGAGTCAGGAACGCGCTGGATAAGTACGAACGGGAACAGTTGAATTCCGGGACGATATCCAGAGGTTGCGTGAATGAGCTTCTTGACGGACTTGAAACTCCGCTTTGCGAGATTCTGGGATTTTCCTCGGTGCTGGAAGAGTCAGCCTCAGGCGATCCTGAAGATCTGAAGGCATACATGGAGGGCATCAAGTCAGCGGCGGGAATGATAAAGGACGGGCTTTCCTGTATTCAGCTCATGAACGCTATCGGAAGCGAGCTGAACGGAACAGAGGTCAAGGTTTATGATCTGAGGAATGTTCTTGATTCGGCTTTTGAAAAGGCCGTGGAAAAGTTTTATTTCAGCTCCTCTCTTCTGAAAGTTGATTATGAAGAGATTGGAGATGAATGCAATTTCAGGGGATGCGGTACATTGCTTTCCGAGGCGGTCTACAGGTTACTGGAAACCGCATCACAGTGTGCCGGTGAAAAAAAGGCAGCGATCAGGTGCAGACTTGACCGGAAAAAGGGGGTGGATGGAATTCTCTCGTTGACTATTGCTTTCGACGCAAAGCAGGAAATTCAGGAGAAAATCCATAACTGCCTGAGGGAGGGAATCGCCAAATTCCGCATCTACAGGGATGCCGGAATGGGGGGGCTGGCCGTCTGCAGGATGATTATTGACCGCTTGGGGGGATCAGTAAACATCTACGGCAGTACAAATGAACCCGGGGGGGCGTTTGTATTTCATGTCCAGGTCCCATTGGAGCTGTGCTGAACATCCTCTGGCGGCTCCAATGGGACTTCCTTTTGCCAATCTATTTATGGAATGGATATTTGCGGATTGGACGCTATATTCTTCTGTCCCGGTGCGAAAAACACACCTGAAGGGAAAAAAATGAATATTGCAGGGGGAACTCGTCCTGGTATGATCCGCAGTATAATTGATGGAATACATGATCCGGTTTTTGTGTTCAAGGCTGAGGATGATTGCAGCAGATGCACAATAGCGGAAATCAATAAGACGGCCTCTGCTGTTTCTAAATTGACTCACAAGGATTGCATAGGCAGAGATTTTCTGGATTTTATAGACAGCTCCTGCTCTGAAGAAAAAATTCAGGATTCCATAAAGCGCGTTCTTCTGCGCGGCAAAGCTTCAAATGAGGCTTACTTCAAGACTCACGAAAACAAATCAATACTTCTGGTTCGGCTTGAATTCTCATCTCTCAGCATGGAAAATTCCACGTATATACTCTGTATCGTGAAAGATATCGGTGCACAGAAAGAGTTTTCCCTTGAACAGCAAATTAAAGACCGCTGCCGCAAGAGTGCTTTCAAGTCCTTTGATTTTGAGGCTCTTGCGGAAGCATGTATGCTGCCTGTTTTAGAAGTCTGCATGCTCAAGGGAGCATGGATTGCGACATATTCGCTTAGCGGTCCAGGTGTCGAGAAGGTCTATTGCCAAATGAAGTCCGTAAGGACAGCGCCTCTGGCAAAGGCAGGTCGCTATTTTGTTAATGAAGCTCTTGTCGATGAAAACATCATCAGTTTTCTAAAAAGGAACGATCCGGCTTTTCCGGATCAGCTGGCGGTTCAGGGGATAAACAGCATATGGACTCTTGCCATGTATTTTCAGGGCGGAGCAATGGCGACTGTAAATCTTTGCAGCCAGGTTGAGGGAGATTCACCGTTTCTCAGAAAAATTTTGAAAGAAGTTGTGGCACCCGTATTCAGAGACAGCACGAGCCGCCTCATGAGGGAAGCCGAAGACAGAGAGTTGCGCAAACTGTTTGAACTTAACGCTAAGGCTTCGGGAACAGGATTCTGGGAAATAAATCTGGACAACGGCAAGATAAAAACTTCGGAATCCATGCGTGTGTTGATGGGGGAGACGGGAAAAGCCTCAGCCAGAAATCATGGAGACTGGAGAGAAAAGATACATCCTGCCGATCGTCCTGCCGTCGAGGAAAAATTTCGCAACAGTACCAGTCGTGGAATTCTTTATGACTGCGAGTATCGTATCCGCCATAAAAACGGCAGCTATATGTGGGTGCATTCCGTAGGGCATACAATTAAACGTGAAAACAGTGCGCTGATGTATGGAATAACCGTTGATATCAGCGACAAAAAGAAGGCTGTTGAAAAACTGGCTGTAAGTCAGAATCGTTACAGCATGCTGTTTGAGGGAGCTAAAGATGCCATTTTTATATATAAGATAGATTTTGACGGTGAAGATGACACCTTGTTGTCACATTTTCTGGAAGTTAACGAGACAGCGACGGAAATGACCGGTTACAGCCGGACTGAACTGCTGAACATGAGGCCGCACAGGATATTCAAGAGCGCTTCGGACGGGAGCAGTCTGGACTGCAACTATTTTGATGAGTTGCTTTCCGGACGTGATATAATCAAAGATGTGGTGATGCAGAACAAGGGAGCTTATTGCAGCGAGGTCGAAATCCATGCTCAGATTATAGATGACGACGGAGATAAGCTCGTCATGATAATCGCCCGCGACATCACAGAGCGGAAACATTCGGAAATGCGTCTCAAATTGCGTAATGAGCTTGGAATGGCTGCCGCTCAAAGTTCGGATCTGCGCGATCTGATTTCGGTAATACTCAAATGCGCCACGCATGTAGGCGGCATTGACCGCTCGATTTTTTACAGTATTTCAGAAGAACGTCTGAGTTTTGAGGAATCTTGCGGGACAGCGCTGAAAAAGGCTCCTGATCTAAGAAATCCCGAACTTAAAAGTTCGGCTCTCAAGCAGCTTATACACGGCTACTCCGTTGCGATAAGCGGCAGAACCTGTGAAGCGGAATTCATAGACAGGCTTAAGGGAGACGATTTGAACAGCGGAATTTTTATTCCTGTCAGATGCGGCACTGGTCAGGGCTTTGTTCTGCTTGCCTGCTCGTCAGAGCCGTCCATATGCATGAACAGCAGAAGAATGCTTGAATGTCTTGTTGCCGATTCGCTTCCTCTGATAAATAATCTGATAACAGAGGAAGCTCTGCGTCAGAAACAGTACGACTATAAAACTCTGCTGGATAACCTCTCTGAGCTTATTCTCAAGACTGACATGGACGGAAATATTCTTTTTGCCAGTCCCTTGAGCTGTGAGGTGTTTGAGAAAAAAGCAGATGAAATAAACGGAATCAATATTTCAAGATTTATATGCGAGGAAGACCAGCCTCAGCTTCAAAGATTTATGAAATATCTTAACGCGGGAGCACAGAGGCGCAGCATTGAACTCAGGCTGAACGGTGCGGATGGAGCTTTACGCTGGTATCATTGGAATTGCAGCGTGACCTTGCAAAAGAACTCAAGCCCGAATAATATTGTCTGGGCCGGCAGAGACATTCATCCGCGCAAGATGATGGAGAGTCGTCTGAAGGACGAGGAACGCAGGCTGAAATCCATTCTGGAATCTACCTGTGACGGAAGCTGGGAACGGGATATCCGCAACGGAACGATCACTCTTGACCCGCGATTCGCGAAATTCCTGCTGGACAAAAACAGCGCTGTGACTCTGGATATTCAAACCTTCTTTGCGACAATACATCCTGAAGACATCGCAAGGATAACGAAATATTCCGAGTCCTGCGAGAAAAGTGACGCAATCGCCTTTGAATGCACTCACCGTTTTCTCTGTGCCAACGGTTCCTGCCGCTGGGTTCAGGCGCGGGCGACAATGATACGTGACAGCGACGGACTTCCTTTGAAGCTGATCGGAACAATCGACGATCTTACAACAAAAAAACGTTATGACGACCTGAAGGAACATTATGAGTTTCAGCAGAAAATGATTGACGTCATCCCTGTTCCTGTCTTTTACAAGGACAGCGACGGACTCTATATAGGACACAATAACGCTTTTGCAGCTCATCCTCTTCTCGGCGGTAAATCCGCAATCGGACGTACATTGAAGGATGCCTGGAAGGACGTTCCGGACTCATTGATTAAAGAGCTTCAGGAAGATGACAGGCATCTTTTAAAATACGGGGGGAGCATTACACGGAATCTCAAACTGAAGATGCCCGACGGCTCACCGTATCACGCGTTGCTCTATAAGTCGGCTATCTCGGTGCGTGGGGACGCTTATGAGTATATCATAGGCGCGATTGTCGATGTTACAGAGATGAAGCGGACAGAGATGGCCTTGAAGGATACTGAACATAAGCTGAATACAATTCTCGACTCCATCAGCGAAATAGTCGTTTATTATGATGAAAATTTCAATATTCTCTGGGGAAATAAGTCTTTCCATGACTTCCTTAAAGTGCACGAAATTTCTAATCCGATGCCGCTGAAATGCCATCAAATATTCTGTGCTTCGGAAGCCCTTTGTGAACACTGTCCCGGAGAAAAGTGTATGAAGTCCGGCAAACCTGAAACAGCGGAAATTACTGGACGAAACGGTAGCAGTTATCAGATATACGGCTATCCTGTTCATGACGAAACAGGGCAGATGAGAGGATTCATTTCAATTCTTGCCGACATCACGGAAAAGAAAAAAATTGCCGAGGAAAATGAGAGACACAGGCGTCAGCTTCTCCAGTCAGACAGACTTGCTTCGCTTGGAACGGTTGTTGCTGGAGTGGCTCATGAAATCAATAATCCGACCAGCTTTATTACGATGAATCTGCCCATACTCATGGAGTGCTGGAAGGATATTCTGCCGATACTGAGCAGATATCGTGAGGAGAACGGTGAATTCAGTGTCGCCCGCATGCAGTTCTCTGAAATATCGAAGGAGATTCCGAAACTCTGCGAGGATATGCTTGAAGGAGCCTCAAGAATAAGAAACATCGTTGCCGACCTTAAGGACTTCTCCAAGGATACGCCTGCAGATTCGCTTGTCCGCACCGATATAAACAATATACTTTCCAAGGCGCTTTCTCTTACCAAGAATACTCTGAAAAAGACCACAAACAAATTGTCTGTGGAACTGAGTCCCGAACTTCCGCACGTCTATGTCAGCGTGCAGAAAATAGAGCAGGTTTTTGTAAATCTTATCATCAATGCCTGTCAGGCTCTGCCCGGCAATTCTTCAGGTATCAGAATCAGAAGCAGTTACGACGAGGCATCTGCCAGAGTTTTTATATCTGTTCAGGATGAAGGAATCGGCATAAATCCTGAGAATATACTGCGTATTTTCGACCCGTTCTTTACGACTAAAAGAGATTCCGGCGGAACTGGACTCGGTCTTGCGATATCTTACAGCATCATCAAGGAACATAACGGGACTATAGATGTGGAAAGCACTCCAGGCAAGGGAACCACATTTACGGTAAAAATCCCGAAAGCCTGATGCTTTTCAGTATGCAGCTTCAGTTTTCTGCATAAATAGATTGAAGTCTGTAGGACTTGTGAAGTAGCTTTGGAAGTTCAGATGTTTTGCTCTGCCGTCAGAATAAAGAAATGTGGAACCTTTCATGTGATAGCCTTGTCGTCCCTGATTATCGGCCGCCATGCAGAAGACAAGCATTCTCTTTTTCAAAAGGCTGAATTTGCTGTTGAACGTGAAAATGCTTGTGCCGGGAACATTGTCGCGAGGAAGACAATAATCTGCCCAGTTGCTGTACTGATTCCATCCGCCTGTAAGATTGATTGAACATTTGAAGAATTTCGGTCTGTTATTTCCTGTTACAGGTGAGCTTCCTGGAGGCACATATCCGGCAGAGGAAAGCATTCCGAGTCCTACAGCTCCTCTGCCGCTTTCCCACAAGCTCCTGTATTCGATGGTGCTGCCTCCGCTCAACGCGTTGAGGGTCGGAGGCAGGGCATCGCCATAGTCTATTGAATACGACGAAAGCCCCAGATATATCTGTTTATGATTGCTGAGACACGCTATCTCTCTTGCCTTTTCCTGACTGCTTTTGAGCGCCGGCAGAAGCATCGCCGCAAGTATGGCTATTATGGCGATGACCACCAGTAATTCAATCAATGTGAATGCCATGTTACCTTTACGGCGGCGAGAACTGCAAGTACGTTTATGGCATTCAACAACTTTTAAAGGAGGCCG
>JAKJHH010000215.1:2759-6810 GCA_022703965.1 Verrucomicrobiota bacterium | reverse complement strand
CATCGATGAACTTGATATGAAGATACTCGACTCGGATGCCGATGATTTTCTATCCAAACCGCTCAGCCCGGCCGAACTCATAGCAAGAGTGGAAATGCTGCTCAAAAAGAAAAATATTTTAAGAGCGTCACATAAGCATGACACCGAAAAAATATCCATCCCGCATGTAGGAGACAAAATTGACAAGTACCTTATTCTCGATTCTCTCGGATGGGGCAAAAATTCGGCTATCTATAAGGTCATAGAAAGACCGGCAAATCAGATATACGCACTTAAGATACTGACACGCTACTCTCTTGAATTCAGAGAAATCGTGGATCGATTCCGTCAGGAAACTAAAATCATTGAACAGCTGAAACATCCCAATCTGACTTCGTTTCACGCAGCAGGCGACTTCGGAGCATTGCCATACATCGTCATGGAGTACGTCGGCGGAATCAACTTGGAAAACTATATAATAACCAAGGGAATTCCCTCTCTCTCAGTCGCTCTGAATGCAATGATAGACATTGCCGCAGCTGCTGATTATCTCCACAGCAAGGGAATCATTCACAGAGACATAAAGCCCAAAAACATAATGTATGACGTAAACAGGAATATTTTCAAACTGACTGATTTCGGTATCGCCAAGGATCTTGGCGACTCCAAAGACATTACTCAGGACGGCTTCATTGTAGGCACTCCGATGTACATGGCGCCTGAAATGTTCAGAGGCGAACAACCGACGATTCAATCCGACATATATTCTTTCGCCGTCAGCATGTATCAGTTTGTATCGGGACGCCCTCCTTTCAGCTCCGACGCGCAGACAGACCTCTACAACAAGCATCTAACTCAGAGACCTAAGTACATTTCGGAACATATAAGCGGAATTCCCCCGGCTCTGGACAAGCTGCTTGTTGACCGCTGTCTTGCCAAACTAAGTGAGGACAGACCGCCTTCCATGTCCTTAATTTTAGACGAACTGAAAAAAATAAAAGCCCGCCTGAAAGAAGAATAATGAAAATAGACCTTCACTGCCATTCCAAGGAATACTCTCCATGTTCCCCGATATCAGCCGAATTGATGATTGAAGGCGCCATAAAATACGGACTCGACGCAATCGCATTCACCAATCACGATATGTTTGTGGAGGAGCAGCATCTTAGTCGCTTGAGAGAGCAATATCCTGCTATCAAGATTTTCAATGCCATAGAAGTATCCGTAGGTCTGGAACACATTGTCTGCATCGGTGTTATCGACAAAGCTCTGGAAGCCTGGAAAGGAACGTATGAGGCACTTCATAAGTATATGAGGAAAAATCATGGCTTCATGATATGGGCTCATCCTATACGCTTCACAAGACCGCAGATAAATCTCGCAAAATATCCTCCGGACGCGTTAGAAATACATTCGAGCAACACCGGGGCTGATGACTTTGAGGAAATATCGGCAATCGCGGCAAAATACAAGCTCAAAATGCTGGCAAATTCAGATGCACATTCTCCTGAGCTCACCGGTATATATCACAATATCATCAAGGGAAATCCAAGGAACGAAAAGGAACTTGCCGAAGCCCTCCGCCAAGGATTTGAGTCATGGACAGGCGATGCGGACAGAATCGAACGCTGGAATCATGATATGGAAGAATCTGAAAATATAATAAGAAAATTCATCAGCAAGGGCGGAAGCGCTGCTGACTATGAACTCAAATATAAAAGATGGTCCGGCTATTACGAAAAAGTAAAAGCCGGAAAATCATATAAAATCTGAGACTTATTACGCGAAATGCTTAGCCATCGAAAGAGACTTGAGCATTGCTTTGGCTTTATTGCATGTCTCCTGATACTCTGCCTCCGGATCTGAATCCGCAACGTTGCCTCCGCCTGCCTGAACATAAGCTTTGCCGTCCTTGAGAACTGCAGTTCTTATCGTAATGCAGGAGTTCATATTTCCATCAAATGAGTAAGTGGCAACAATACCACCGTAGGGGCCGCGGGTTTCGCCTTCAAGCTCGCTGATGATCTGCATCGCGCGAATCTTTGGAGCTCCGGAAAGCGTACCTGCCGGGAATGTAGCTCTGAGCACGGCATCAACCCCTAAACCGTCCTTCAGCTTTGCCTTGACATCAGACACAATATGCATGACGTGACTGTAACGCTCAACGATCATAAGTTTGTTGACTTTTACAGTGCCTTTTTCGGCAATTCTGCCAAGGTCGTTACGGCCAAGATCGACAAGCATGATATGCTCTGCTCTTTCCTTCGGATCGGCAAGGAGATCTTTTTCGAGAGCAAGATCTTCTTCTTCGGTGCGTCCGCGCTTTCTTGTGCCGGCAATCGGGCGGAGCGTGAGAACACTGTTTTCGCTTTTCGCATGAACTTCAGGAGAAGCTCCGACAATCGCAAAATCACCGCAGTTAAGAAGGAACATGTAAGGAGAAGGATTCAACATTCTGAGCGCACGATGAACGGCAAGAGGCGGCAGATTAAAATCAGTACAGAAGCGTTGCGACAAGACGACCTGAAAAATGTCGCCTGATACAATGTACTCTTTGCCGCGTCTGACCATCTCATAAAACTGTTCCTTAGTCTTATTGGATACGAAGTTCACATCTTCCGCAACAGTGGACTCATCAAGGTTTACAGGAGGCAGAGAAATCGGACAGGCAAGCTTTTCCTTGTAAGACTCCACCTGCTTGACAGCTGTTTCGTAGGCCTTATCCAGTGCGGCTTCTGATTTATCTTCAAGATAGGCATGGGAGATAATCTTCACAGTGTGACGAACACGGTCAAAGACAAGAATCACGCCGGTAATCATAAAGAAAGCTTCAGGCAAATCCTGCAAGGGTTTCTTTTCCGGAACTGGAACAGTGGGTTCTATCTCAGAAATAATATCATAGGAAGCATAACCGACCGCACCGCCCGGAAAAGGAGGAAGTCCGGGCAGCTTGACGAACTGATATCTCGAAAGAACCTTGTTTATTTTTTCAAAGACATCAACGCCTTCAATAAGCTCCTTTTTAGCACCGCAGATAAGCTCTGCCTTCCCCTGTTTCTGGACAAAAACAGCCCCCGGTTCAGCTCCGAGTATGGAATAACGTCCGATATTTTCACCGCCTTCTACGCTTTCGAGAAGGAAGGAAAAAGACTTTACAGGAAGCTGCTTTCCGGCATCGGGACAAATTTTGTAATAAGCGGAAACCGGAGTTTCGGTATCGGCGACAACCTCAAGACAGACAGGAATGAGATTGCCCTGCCCGGCATAAGCTCTGAACTCTTCTTTTGAAGGATAGATTTTCATATGTAAACCTGCTCTGTTTCAGTATTAAATAAACACAAGTTAATCTACAAGACATGAGCACAACTTGCAAAAACTTTAGAAAATCTTGTAAAAAATAAATGCAGATAAAAAGCGACTGAGATTGAAAAAGATTTCCAACTAAGATATTCTATGCACAGAGAGGAGGCGATCTGCTTATGAAACATATTCTTATAGTCGATGATGATATTACTATACGGAAGACATTGTGCGCCGCACTTTCGTCTGAACCGGACTGGAAAATAAGTTCAGCCTCTAATGGAGCCGAAGCACTGGCTCTTATAAAGACAGATAAACCGGATCTTGTCGTTACAGATATTATAATGCCTGACGAAGATGGAATTTATCTTCTCGGAAAACTCCACAAAGAATTTCCTGAGATCAAATCCATTGCGATGTCCGGCGGCGGACGAATAAAGCCGGAAGAATACCTGTACATGGCTGACGGCTTCGGTGCAGTGAAAACATTCTCAAAGCCATTCAGAATACTTGAGCTGATTGCAGCAGTCAAAGAGATTTTTGCGGCAAATCCGTAACAAAAAACCGGACTTCACTTTTTCTGTGAGTCCGTTGCAGAAGATGTATTTGCCGTAGCTGTTGAACTTGATGCGGTCGGCGTGCTTGCCTGTTTCACCGCACTAGCTGTCGATGTAGCCGCTTCGGGCTTCTTAATTTTACCCTGAATCCCCTCTCCTGTCAGAGAAAGAAGCCAGCGGTTTGCGTTCCCGATCGGAACACGCAGAAAGGAAAA
>JAKJHH010000215.1:0-2670 GCA_022703965.1 Verrucomicrobiota bacterium | reverse complement strand
TAAACACCTGCCGATTTATTCTTTTTTCTTATCGAGGTTCCAGTTCTTGAAATCGTAATTGACTCTATAGTATTCCTGTCCCCAGCCGAGCAGCTTACCGTCATCGTCAAAGACTACAGGGCTACATTCATCACGTGTGTTGCGACCGTCCGACCATTTTGTATCCGTATAATAATACCAGACCTTATCGGTATTATAAATCTCATCCTTAAGCGGCTCTCCCATTATCTTCAGGACTTCGTCCTTGCTCATGCCGACCTTCAGCTGTTTGAGATTCGCGTTGTTTTTTGACATCTCCGAAAATCCGCACGCCGAAAGGAAAAGTACCGCTGTGAATACAGTAAAAAGTGTAAAAAGAATTCGCATCATAAAAATCCTGTCAAGTATTTAAGATATTATACACTCTAAACGCGTTGATATAAAGCGGAAAACTCATCAGGTTCAGAAATTTCAAAGCAGAGCGGCATTTTCGTGCGCGGATGCACGAAGGAAAGACTATAGGCATGCAAAGCCTGTCTGTTCAAAATCAGATTTTCCCTGTCGGACTCGGATAATGCATCCTCGATAAAGCGAATAAAAAAGCCGTCATCCAAGCCGTATAATTTGTCTCCGACCAGAGGATATCCAAGCGCAAGAGCCGTAGCGCGAATCTGATGGAGACGTCCCGTTACAGGCAAGACTTCAAGCAGAGAAAAGTCTCCTCTGGCAAAACGCTTTCTGAAAAGAGTCCGGCAGGACTCCCCTTCTTCGCCGGAATTAAGCCCGGAAACAAACTTGCGCTTCTTTCTGACTGGACTTTCTGCGTCATTGAGAAGGAAACCAGAGGCGTCAATCTCTCCATCCGGAAAAACTCCATGTACAAGCGCCAGATATTTTTTTACAAGTCCTGAATGCTTATCCTCAAATATTTTTGAAAGAGTTGAAGCCGTTTCCGCATCCTTGGCAGCCAGAACAAGTCCCGAAGTTTCTCTGTCCAGACGGTTTATGATGTGAACCTGTCCGTATTTTTCACTAAGCAGATACCAGAGAGTATTCTTATAATAAATTCCAGCCGGATGACATGGCAGATCCCCGGACTTATTTACAAGAAGCAGAAAATCATCCTCGAAAACAACTGAGTAAGTATTGTCAGTTTGAGGTTCTTTAATCTCATCTCCTGGAGTATATGAAACGATATCGCCGCTATTAAGGATCCTTGAACTTCTGGCAATATATCCGTTGATTCTGATCTGAGATGCCTTGATGACATTCTGCCAGGAATTTCTGGAGCGATATGTAAAACGCGAACACAGCCAGAGATCGAGCCTCATTCCTGCGGCTTCGGGCGGCACTGTGCTTGTAATAATCCTGTCAGAAAGCATCAAGTTCTCCTCAAAGGAGCTGTAAAGTTTATTTATGAACAGCTCCCAAAACAAAAAAAGAGCGGCATAGGCCGCTCTTTTGAAAACACGATTGATTCGGAAGAATCAAAGGTCGTATGCGTGTCCGGCTGAACCGAGAACGTTGACGATCTTGTGCTTGTAGAGCTCCTTGAGAGCGTCTCTTGCAGGACCGAGATACTTTCTGGGGTCGAATTCGGAAGGCTTTTCAGCAAAGACTTTGCGGATAGCGGCTGTCATTGCGAGACGTCCGTCTGAGTCGATGTTGATCTTGCATACGGCTGAACGTGCAGCTTCGCGGAGCTGATCTTCGCCGATACCGATAGCATCCTGAAGCTTGCCGCCGTACTGGTTGACGAGCTTGACGATATCCTGCGGAACAGAAGATGCGCCGTGGAGAACGATCGGGAATCCGGGGATCATCTGTTCGATTTCGCGGAGGATATCGAGTCTGATCTTGGGATCCTGGCCGGGCTTGAACTTGAATGCACCGTGTGATGTGCCGATTGAGATTGCAAGGCTGTCAACACCTGTCTTCTTAACGAAATCATCGACTTCGGAAGGCTGTGTATATGTGTGGTGTTCAGCTGAAACTTCATCTTCAACACCGGCGAGAACTCCGAGTTCGCCTTCTACGCAGACATCATACTTGTGAGCGTATTCGACAACCTGACGTGTGAGTTCAATGTTCTTCTCATATGAGTGATGTGAACCGTCGATCATAACGGATGAGAAACCATATTCGATACAGCTCTTGCAAAGCTCAAAGCTGTCGCCGTGGTCGAGGTGGAGAACTATCGGAATGCCCTTGCCTTTGGTGATTTCCTTGGCATACTCAACTGCTCCCTGAGCCATATAGCGGAGAAGAGTTTCGTTGGCATATTTTCTGGCGCCCGATGAAACCTGAAGAATTACAGGTGATTCAGTTTCTGCGCAAGCCTGAATGATTGCCTGAAGCTGTTCCATGTTATTGAAGTTGAAAGCCGGAATGGCGTAACCGCCCTTAACAGCTTTGGCGAAGAGGCCTTTTGTGTTCACAAGGCCGAGATCTTTGAAACTGACTGCCATTGTTCGATTCCTTTTTTCGGTTATATTTTTAAAAGCAAAAAGAAACACTGATTCTCTCGTAAGAATAGCCCCGGGAAAGCATTTTTTCAAGATCCGATGTGAAGAGATTAACAAGTATTTAATCAAGCTAAAACAAGTAAAATAAATAGACGGCACCGCCAAAAGTAGTTACCATCATTTAACGGCTTAATTATTAATGACTTATCTTTAATATTATATTGCC
>JAKJHH010000214.1 GCA_022703965.1 Verrucomicrobiota bacterium | reverse complement strand
ACGCCAACTGCATCTGACTCTAATTATAACACATCTGACAAAAAAGTCAATAACAAATACCGTGCGAAGAAAGCCGACAAGCCGCTGGCGCAGCTCACGGAAGAGGAACGCATCTTTCATTTCGCGGTACTGGGAGCGGAAAAGATAGCAAGAGGCTACAAGAATGCCGCCGTCTGGCAGGATCGTATGATTACAGACTTCGGCATTGACATCAAGCCTCAGTTGAAGGAAATCTACAAACAGTCTCTCGCTATCCTGCAGAGGATCAAGGAGAAGACCGGAACGTCTGAAAGCAAGTCGCAATACGTCAATGATTTTATCGGGATGTTCACGGATGAGATGTACGAGACGGACAAGTCAGATATGCAGTTCGACAGTCGAGTTGTTCGCCTGGTCAAAAACGGAAGTCCCGAAGAGCTGTTGGAGGCCTTTGAATATGTCGAGGGCGTTTTGGCAAAAGAGAAGTCCGGCAAGGCTCAGAATATCGGCTATATCGACAGTCTTTATGATCTCGGCAAGAAACTGGCGGACGCAATTCAGAAGAGTAATCAGGATATTCATGAGCTCAGAAAAAAGGCAAGAGCCGAGAAGCTGAAGCGCAAAAAGGAAAATGCCGCCGATGTCCGCAAGGCCGTTCTCGCTTTCGCCGAAGAGCAGAAAGAACAGGAAGAGGAGAAAAAAGAAGACTGGCGCGCTCAGAATGAGCGGAATTATGATCGCTGGAAAGAAGAAAACTATCCTTTAATCTGGTCTATCGAGGATAAATATCATGGTCTCATCAAGGCTTCCAGCCGCTTTGCCGGACAGCAGGAAGATTTCAAGGGAGCGTCTTATGTCAGCTTCAAGGAAGGATATCCCTCCAATCTGGCCGCCGATGAACTTGGAATGGATGAAGATTCCTTGATGGAATATTTACAGGATATCTCCCGTTCCCGTCTCCGCAATGAATTCAGCAGATATCAGAAACAGATGTCCGAATATATGAATGAGGCAAAATCAGAAGAGGCAAAGGCCGGAGATGCTGTTTCAGCCGCACTTACGGAAGCAAAGCGCGAAGCGTTCGGCAAAGGCTGGCGCAAGGGATATGGAGACGCAAACAGGAAGAGTTCCGAACGAATCAAGGAACTTCAGACTCTGCTCCGTTCCGATCTTGATGATATCGGCAATCTTCAAGGCAAGCTCCGCGACTATATCAAGAAGTTCATCCCGCAGGAGTACCGCGCTAAACTGCTTGACAGCGTGGTCAAGATTGCAAGAGCGTCCGCCCGTCCGACAGCTAAAAATCCTTTCGGCGCAAGAAAAGTGCTTTTTGAGGCGACACTCAAAAAAATATCCGAGCTGTCGGAGAAGTATGAAAAGGATTCTCTGATAGAGAAAATCAATGATCTGCTTGACCGCTCGGCTGTCCGTAAGGATAAATCCGGACGTCCTGTCGGTAAGCTCGGGGCGGATGATGGTGTCCGTCTCTCTGAAATCCGCAGGATTACAAGGATGTCGCCTGAAGCCGTTGAACTTGATCTGGAAGAATCCGTTCAGAAGCTCTCTACGGGTGGAGAAGGAAATCTTGAGGAAGATAAAATCGAAAAGCTTGAGCGTCATATCGCCGATATGCACATGTTCGGAAGCCTGTCTCTTAAAACAGTTACAGACTTGAAGGAAGCTCAAGAGAATCTTGATGAACTCATCGAGAATGGCAGAACAGTCTACGATCAGGCAATCAATGAACGCAATGCGAAGCGCAAGGAAGAGCGCGAAAAACTCTTCAACGAAATCAGCGGCGGCAAAGGCCTGATGAGCGCGAACGCTGAAGCGGCGGCAGCGGCAAAACGCAGTAAGGCAGGACATCTCACAAGTTATAATCATATGCGCAATCTCTCGTTTGAGTGGCTGATGAACGCAATCACGCGAAAAAGCAACTCCGAAACGCTCGGCGGCTTTGCGCATGAACTTTCAATGGACGTTCATGAGGCTACGATTAGAGAAGAAAGCGGAATCCGCAGCAAGTCAGATGAATTCAATGAGGCCTTTAAACGCATTTTTAAGGCAAAAACTTGGTTCCAGTTCAAGAAAAAAATGGAAGCTTGCAGGGAAATCAAGGAAAACTCCGGCGTAATCGTCGAGAGAGGCTGGACGATCAAAGAAGAAACAATCCCTCTCGATGTGGCTATCAAAACGGTTGAATACAATGAACTGATTCGCTCCGGTAAAAAGCAGGTTTCAGCAAATGACATCGATGCGCCGAGACTTCTGCAGGACTATCAGCTTGAGTCTCTGAAACAGCAGATTCGGGACTATAATTACAAGTATTCAAAGTATCAGACTCCAGTCCGTGGAAGCAGGGAAAATGAAGGCTCTCTCAGGGATGAAGAGGTGCAGGAACGTGTCAACGAAAGAGAGCTTGATAATAAGGACAATATAAACTGCAAAATCCCCGTCAAGACAAAGTCTGAGAATGTCGATATTACTCAAGAGAATCTGGCACTGTCTCAGGATACAGCTCTCTATATGTGGCTGATGAAAGAGCAGAAGGATGTCAAGTACAGGATGGAAATAAACGGCTGGACTGAAGAAAGCTTCAAACAGCTTGAAGCTTTCCTCCTGCCTGAAACTCTTGAGCTTGGCAAGTGGATGAGAGAAGAGCTTGCGAATGACAAGGACAGTATCAATGCTGTTTTTGAGCGCGATTATCATATCCGACTGCCGGACGTTGAAAACTATTTCCCGGTCAGGAATGACGTTGCTTCCGGTCGCGCCGATTCTGTCATGCTCGACAGCCATTCCGGGATATCCTCGCTTATCCCCGGCTCGTTCATCAGTCGCGTTCACAACTTCAGTGAACCTAAATTTGCGTCTGCGACAGGCATATACGCCGAGCATTTCGCTCAGATGGAACATTTTAAGGCGTGGTCGGGAACCATGATAAGGCTTCGCGGAATCTTTCAGTCTCGCTCTGTCCGCAAGGCAATTGAGCAGAATGTTTCTCCTGACGCCTACAGAGTCATGCAGGAACGCTTGAATTATTTCGCCGACGGCGGAAACAGGAAAGCGACATCTCATTACTGGCTTGACGTAGTACGCAGTAACTTTGTGGCGGCAAAGCTGATATACAGCGTGTCTGTCTTTATTTCTCAGCTTACATCTTATCCGGCATACATGCTTGATATTCCGATAAGTTCATTCGTTAAGTATCAGGCTCAGTTCTTCCTTGATCCAGTGGCGAATTACGCTGAAATCAAGGATATCATGGCAAGCAGCGAATATTTCCGGAATCGTTTTTCCGGAGGCGCTGACCGTGATGTCATGGCTTATCTGCGTCAATGTCAGGAACTCAGCGGAGGAATGCCGGGAATCATCGAAAAGACCGTTGAAGCCGGTGCAATCACCAATAAGATCGGTGATGCGATTCCGGCTCTTGCTGCTGGCTGGTCGGTCTATAAATATCACTATGACCGAGCTTTAAATCAGGGAATGAACAAGGATGAAGCCAGGGAACACGCTATCACAGAGTGGGGAATGGCAACCGACAGAAGCTTGCAGGGTGGACATCTGAAAGATCAGGGTATCTATCAGGCTGGCGGCTCGGTCGAGAAACTCTTCACAATGTTCCTCTCCGCTCCGAGACTCTACTATCAGCACGTCTCGGAAACTCTGCTTGATGCGGCGGCTGGCCGCAAGGGCGCGCGGAAAGATTTAGGACGTAAGGCGTTTATCGCTTTAGTTGTCCTGCCTGTTCTTTTACAGGCTTCAAAAGACTTCCTGCGTTATCTCAAAGAGGGAGATGACTTTGAGCTTGAGCTGAGGGACTATCTTCTTTCCTGCTTCCTCGCTCCGGTAACGGGCATTTATCTTTTAGGTACAGCCGCCGATCTAGGGGCAAGATATCTATTCGGCAATTCAAGACAGATCGGCGATTTCAGCCCGGTCTTTTCAAGTCTGAAAAGCGCGGCTTTTACGGTTCGAGATATTCAGAAGTTCTTTGACGACAAGGACAGCAATGATGATGTTCTGAAAGTCATTACAGAAATGTCTGATGCGCTTGCTCCGGCAAGCAAGAGCGTTGGTCTCTTCTCTGCCTTCCTGCGCGAAGGCAAACGAATCGGTCATTGGTTCGGATTCTTTGAGGATGAAGATAATCTCCGTAAAAAGTATATGCGCAATTGACGAATACTAGTTTCCTAATCTAATACAAGAAAGAGGTGATCTATGACAATAGCAAGTTCAAAAAACAAAGCGGGACCTTACTCATGTAACGGCATTACGCTTGAATTTCCCTATGATTTTCCCGTTCTTGACGCAACACATCTTGAAGTCTATCACAACACAACGAAGCTCAGTTCCGGTTATGTAGTTACAGGAATCGGGAACAGTTCCGGTGGCTCGGTTGTCTTCTCAACTGCTCCGGACTCCGGGACAATTACCCTGCTTCGCAAGGTTCCGATTTTGCAGAATACCAGTCTGCCGAATGGAGGTGCTTTCTATGCTGAAGTAATTGAAAAGGCATTGGATCGTCAGACAATGATTGCACAGCAGTTGCAGGAAGCTCAAGCTCGATCTATTCAGCTCCCGGTCAATGCATCGGAGGTTCCTGAGGATTATCTCGGCTCTTGTCAGAATGCTGTTATATCTGCCGAGTCCGCTCAATCCGCTGCAGAAACAGCGCAAGCTCAAGCTGAAGCGGCGCAGGAAGCAGCCGAGGCAGCCAGAGCTCAGGCTGAAGCCTACGCGCAGCAGGCGACAAACACAGACGCCTCCGCATTGACAACAGGAATTCTGCCGGATGCCAGGCTGTCTGGTAATATTGCAAGAATCAGTCCTAGTTTATGCAACGGACGTCTGACTTTGAGCTCGGGAACTCCGGTACCGACTGCGGATATCACCGCAGCGTCAACTCTTTATTTCACGCCCTATGGCGGCAAGCAGATTTCACTTTGGAATTCTACGGCATGGCAGCTGATAAGCTTTGCAGAAGTTTCGGTATCTTTGAGTTCATGCGCGGCTTCGACGAATTACGATGTTTTTGCTTATCTCAGTAACGGTTCGCTGGCGCTTGAGCTCACGGTATGGACAGACGCGACAAACCGCGCAACGTCTTTGATAAGTCAGGACGGAGTTTACGTTAAATCCGGCGATGCGACACGCAGGTATTTGGGCACAATTCGCACAACAGCGACAGCCGGACAATGCGAGGATTCAGCCTCAAAAAGGTTTGTCTGGAATTTCTACAATCAACAGGACAGACACTGTTTTCAAGCTACAACATATCTGACATATAGTTACAGTACTGGAGACTGGCGTGTTGCAGGGGGTGATAGTAGCAAAGGTTTATTTTTTGTCTGTGGTTTGCCTACTGTAGTTTCGCCAGCAGTTGAGATAACATGCAAGGTAAGTTCCGGCGGATATATGTACGTAGGCATAATGAAAAATGGTTCCAATTATTATAACCAGCGTCTGGATTTTACTTCGTGGTTTACGTCTTTTATGGCTGCTCCGACACAGATGACAGCCGGCTATAATTATATACATGTAGGAGAATTGGTGGGGTCAGGTACAGAAACTGGTAATGACTGGGGCTTATGGGGAACAATTAAAAATTAAAGACAAGGTGAAAATATGAACATTGAAAAACTGCATGCTGCAATTGCCGCTATCTGCCCGATTGACGGATTGGATTCCAGTGGAAAAATATACTTTAAAACCGAGGCTACAAACTTTCAAAAACTTGCCGCAGAGTCGATTTTTGCAAACTGGACTGACCCTGTTGAGGTCAAAGAAATTCTGCGCTCGACAATCATCGAACGTCTTGAGTCCGTCAACAAGTTCGATGATGCAATAGCAGTTATGGAACAGCCTGAAAACCTGAAAGCCAAGTATAAGTGGTTTTCGATGGTCGCGATTAGAATTGATGATTCTGATGTGCGAGCTGTCCTGAATGCAATATCTGTTAATCCAGATGAAATACTTTATTGAGGTGAAATATGCCCTTCAACGATATTTATCCTGCGGCCGATCAGGTCAATGAAAGAGAATACAGGCTGCTTCAACCACTTGTCTATATAAATGAAAAGGAGAATCTGAATATCACTGTGCCTCCGGGATTCATCACGGATTACGGTAGCGTTCCGCAGGCATTTTGGAATATCATTCCGCCTCAGGGATTCCTTGCTGCTGCATATATTCTTCACGACTGGCTCTATGCGTCGGAGGCTTTCGAGCGTACAAAATGTGACTGGATTTTCCTCTGCGCAATGCAGGAACTTGGAGCTTCGTGGGTCAAACGCAATACGATTTACAGCGCGGTCAGATGTTTCGGCGGAAGCGTCTGGAAAGCACATACGCCGGAAGGTATTGCGGCTGCAAGAAAACTGCTCACTGACTATGAAGACAGATTCTTCAAGGAATCTGCCTGATGGATATCAATATCATAGATTCAATTATAGCCGCCGGTGGCGGCGCAGGCATGACGGTCGGCTCACTCTGGCTTCTCCTCAAAAATTTTATCAGGGAAAACGAACAGGCTCATAAGATTCTCGCCGACGAATGCAAAGAGAGAACAGATGCTGTTCATACCCGCATTAATTCTCGGGAACGCGAAAATGAGAGCATGCAGGAGCGTCTGATTAAGATGTCGGAAGTAATCAGCAAGCTTGATCACAAGCTCGACTTGCATGTAGTCGAGAATAAGCATCTTGATCAGACGCTCCGACTCTATGACGAATCCAGCCGCCGCCAGGACAAAATCCTCGAAACACAGCAATTTATCATCGAAGAAATACGCAACAAACCCAAAACAACAAAAATATAAGAAGATGGTATGAATAATTAGCTGGGACTCGCGGCATCAGCTTTGAAGCGGTAGAATTAGGCGATGAACTCTACTGAAT
>JAKJHH010000213.1 GCA_022703965.1 Verrucomicrobiota bacterium | reverse complement strand
GCTTTTCAGGTATGGCTTCATTTCTGGAACGAATCGGAACGGGCGCTGACTCGAGAATCACAGTAAAAGCGTTTTTTCCTTTAAACTCACGAGGCGTAGTGCATGTGAGCATGTAGTATAATGTAGCTGTAACTGCCCATATATCAACTTCCGGACGGGCATATTTGAAATTCAGAAACTGCTGACGGGAGATGAAGCCGAGCGTCCCTGAAAAGGCTCCCGTCCTCGTACATCCGCTGAGACCGGCACTTTCAAAAGATTTGGATAAGCCGAAGTCTGCCAGTTTTACATGAGTGGATGCAGAACGTTCAGGACTTTCACAGAAAAAGAGATTTGATGAGCCGTTTTCCAGTTTTACGCGCGGAACTTCCACGCCGTGGGCATATTCCAAAGCGTCAAGAAGCTGATATGTAATCTCAAGAGCTTTCTTCCAGTCAAGAGCTGCGTTACGGCGCTTCATGAACTCTTTCAGAGTCCCGCCACCGCAATATTCCATGGCAATATAGAATATTCCGCTTAGATAACCCGAAGCCATCACCTCGACGATATTCCTATGGGAAAGAATCCTGAGATTATCCGTTTCACGCAGAAAACTCCTACGGGCTGCCTCGTCAATTGATACAGAGGGCAGCATTACCTTCAGAGCACATTCTCTGTGCATGGCTTCCCACTCGGCAAGATACACGGCGCCCATGCCGCCACGTCCTATCTGCCGAAGAATCCTGAAGCCCTTTATGTTCATCACGCCCTTGTTGTCTATTTCCATTCTGGCGGTCTGAATCAGCTTCTTTACGGTCTTGTCTTCGTTAACGGAGCAGACACTGCACACCGGATCGCTTTCCGTAGTAGCCACCGGATGATCTATAAGATTTCCGCATATGCGGCAATGCTTCTGAAGCGACTGCCTTGACTGCTCTTCCGTCCTGCATTTCTCGCAAAGCGAAGAAGTACCGTTATCCTGCGAATTAAGCTCTGCGGAACAGCGACTGCATGTTCTGCTTGTATGCCTGGCAACCAGAATCTTGTTTTTGCCGACTTTCAGGACATCTCCATCATTAAGCTCATATGAAAGCGGAGCCAGCGGCATCCCGTCATTGTCGTTGCAACGCCCCTGCCCTATTTTCTGGTTGTTGATGCAGGTACCGTTCAAACTGCCCATGTCCTGAACGGTTATATCCGGAGGGTTGATCTCAAGAAGACAATGGTGTCTTGACACTCCGACCGAGGCTTCAGGAGGTATCACAAGCTGTGCACTGTCAGAACGCCCTATGATGCAGGTCATCTTCTCCTCGAAGCTGTATTTAGCTCCGCTCAGAGGACCTTCAATAAAGAGCAGTGTTACTTTAGACGGCATATATTTGCAAATACCTCAATTTAATGTTTTTTCAGCAGTTTCGAGACGCATCTCCAGAATTTCCGGATTGGCAAGAACAGGCAAATTAGATATCTCCTCAAGATTTTTCATCTTGACGGCAGCGGAACTTTCCATAAGAGCCTTGATTCCTTCCCTGAGATTCAGGAGACAATGGGGAACGTATTTGAGATATTTCATTTTCCGTTTTTTAAGAGAGAGGAAGCCGTATGCGCCGAGAGCCTGCATATTTCTCTGAAGCCCGGCTGTAATCGCATAGATACTGAATTGTTCTTCCGGAATTGCCATTCCGGAGAGCTCATTGAATCTGTCAAGATAAGCCCTCAAGAGCCCGTCTCTCATTTCTTCGTCTATGACTTTGATATAAGGATCTCTGAGCAATGACATTATATCATAAGCAAGCGGTCCTTTTCTTGCCCCCTGAAAGTCCACAAAACGCACTTTGCCGTTATGAATAAGAATATTCTGCGACTGAAAATCTCTATGCATAAATATGCGAGGCTGGGCAAAAACAGCTTCTGCTAAAGCATGAAATTCCTTATCAAGCGATTCAGTAACTACTTTAGGCAATCCTGCAAGATTCTCCAGAAAGTTCTCTTTGAAATATGAAGTTTCCCACCTGAGATATTCATAGTCAAAATCGCGCACAACAAAATTTTCGACTTCCGCCGCCCTCGTCGCCTTCACCTGAAACTCAGCAAGCGACACTGCTATTTCCTTATAATACGAACGCACTAGATCCAGAGGCGCTTTATCAAGATTGACAATGTCATAAACTGTCTTGTTTCCAAGATCTTCCATGAGAACCGCAAGTTCTTCATAAGAATAGGCATAGATAGCCGGAATATGATGAGATACACGATTCAGAAATGAACCTATTTTTATATAGCGGTCAAAATCAAGATCTGTCTTAGGCGAAGACATCAGCACTGCGCTTTTTCCCTGTTCAGCCAGACGGTAAAAATGCCTGTCTGAGCCCTGTTCAACAAGGGAACTGATGAAAGCTGAGGACAAATCCCATTTATTCTCTTTTAAAATTGAAAGAGCCTCAAGCTTTCTGATGTCACGATGAACAGTATATGTCGGCGCAATAATCTGATTATTCCTGAAATCACCTTCAGGAATCACAGTATTGTCCATTATCACAGAGTTGGAAACAAAAGTATTTTTGCCGATTCTAACGTTCTTACCTATACAGGCAAAGCCGGAAAATTTTACGGATTCATCGATGAGTGAGCTACTGTCGGCAAGTATAGCTCCGTCCTTCTTGAGTCCGGGCAGAAAAATCCTGTCTGAAAGCAATATTTCCTTGTGTATGTTGAAATACTGCTCAATCGAACCTATGTCATTCCAGTAAGGATTTTCAGGATAATACGCCCCGGCCATTCCCGGATTTTCCTTCATAAGTCCCAGTATCGCATCAATCAAGGAACAGAAGCATGGCTTTTCAGGCAGATACTTAAAGATAGCGGGCGAAAAGACTGCCATGCAAGCATATGTATAAAGCTTTGCCCCCTCGGTATCTGCGCCGAGACGTCCCAATATATCGCGAAGCACGCCTTTATCATCTGCGAGAACACGATTCTCGGGGCCGTCGATAAGCACCATCGTCATCAGTTTTCCTGACTTGCGATGATGCTCCACAAGTTTGGAGGCATCTATATTGGACAGGATGTCCCCGTTGTGAAGAAGAAAACAATCCCCGGAAGCCAGAAAATCCTTAGCATTGACGAGAGGCCCTCCCGTTCCGAGAATTTCAGCTTCATGATAACTATGAACTCTAGAGGAATAAGAAGATGCTTTGATGAAATCGTTTATTTTATCCGCACAATAATGAGTATTGATTGCGAATTCCGAAACTCCGGCAAGATCAAGCTTATCCAGAATCAACTCAAGAAGCGGCTTGTTGCATATAGGCAGAAGAGGCTTTGGAGTCGAGGCGCTTAGAGGTCTGAGACGAGTTCCCAGACCTGCGGCCAGTACAATTGCATTGATTTTTAATCCGGAATCCGGCATATATGAATTAACTGCGGAAGCAAATTCGCTCCGCATTACTCCCCGAGCTTTTCCTTCAGGATCTTGATTGCAAGAGGCGGATTCGCTTTGCCGCGACTGATCTTCATAACCTGTCCGACAAGGAACTGAATAACGGTCTTTTTGCCATCCAGATACTGCTTGACCTGATCAGGATTCGAGTCGATCACCTGCTGAACAAAACCGACAACAGCAGACTCGTCCGTAACCTGAACCAGCCCCTTGGCTTTTACGATATCGGCAGGATTCCCGCCATCCTTGAACATATCGGCAAAGACTTCCTTGGCGATTTTTCCGTTGATCGTACCGTCATTGATGAGTTTTACCAGAGCGGCAAGCTGTTCCGGCTTGATCTTACAATCCTTTATGGATATCGCTGCGTCGGAGAGCTCTCTCATAAGTTCCGAGCAAATCCAGTTTGCGACAGTCTTAGGAGTCTCAGACTTTGAGGCAGCGGCTTCAAAATATTCTGACATTTCCTTCTCAAGTGTAAGCACCTGAGCATCATAAGGAGTGAGACCATAGGACTCCACAAAGCGGGCGCGTATAGCTTCGGGATGTTCAGGAATGGACTTTCTGATCTGCTCAATGTCATCCTGAGTAAATCTGACAGGCATGAGGTCAGGTTCCGGGAAATAGCGATAATCGTGAGCGCATTCCTTGCTGCGGAGAAGATATGTTTCTCCGTCGTTGTCGTTCCAGCCCCTGGTTTCCTGATTGATCTTTTCACCGGCATCGACCATTTTCGACTGACGTTTGATTTCATAAATAATAGAACGATGCACGGAACGGAAACTGTTAAGATTCTTTATCTCGACCTTGGTACCGAATTTTTCAGTGCCTTCAGGACGGACGGAAATATTGACATCGCAACGCATCTGGCCTTTTTCCATATCGCAGTCGCCGATTTCGGCATACTGAATAGCCTGCTTGAGAGCAGTCAGATAAGCATGTGCTTCATCAGCACTTCTCATATCGGGTTCGCTGACGATTTCCATGAGCGGCACACCGGCTCTGTTGTAGTCGATTCCGCTCTTGTGTCCGAGGTGATTGGACTTGCCGACGTCTTCCTCAAGGTGGATTCTTGTGATTCCGATGAACTTCTCAGGAAGCGGAGCTCCTGAAAACCCCTTGCCGCCGATGTGAACGCGTCCGGCGGAACAGAAAGGCAGATCATACTGTGAAATCTGATAGCTTTTCGGCATATCCGGATAGAAGTAGTTTTTACGGTCGAACTTGCTGTACTCGGCAATCTTGCATGATGTCATGAGTCCGGCCGCGACAGTCTTTCTGATCGCCTCATGATTCGGAACGGGCATTGTGCCGGGATATCCCATGCAAACAGGACATACCATAGTATTAGGTTCAGCACCGAACTTATTCGGGCATGAACAGAACATTTTGCTCGCGGTTCGTATCTGAACGTGGACTTCCAGTCCGATTACTGCTTCATATTTTGCCATCGTCAGTCAACTCCTGAAATATCGGGTATTTTCTTGTAATTGAATAAACAGTAACTTTAACTCAATCCGCAATTTTTTAAAGCTTTTTTCATACAAAAAAAAGAGCTTTTATGCAAAGGAGCCCTAAATCTTCCAAGACTTTGTCCGAAAAGACTAAAAGAGAAACGACAAGAGGGATCTTGTCAATAAGTCAAGGTACAGAAGGGAATCTGTATAAAGAGCCTTGGATTGCAGTCTGAAATCAAGAGCAGGCATTTCAGTCAAAGCACTTGCGCGTCTACTACAACCCCTTCCTTTCTGTGCATAAAAAACTGTGCATAATCATCAGGGAGGGTGATACACATGAAAATCGACAGCTATTCCATGTCCCTTGCATCTGCCCGCGAAGCCTCAAGCTCAACAGTAAAAAAAGAGTCTCTTGTTTACTGGAAAGGAGGAGAGGACGCAAGAAAAGCCGCTTACAATCATCCTGTAGAAGTCAAAATCTCGGATGCCACGCTGGAAAAGATAAAAAAGATGCAGGAATCAGGTGAAAGCATCAGCCCCGCCGATTTTAACGCCGTCCCCCTCACTGTCCAAGTCCCCAAGCAAGCAGAGATAAAAGTCGATGACACAAAAAGCAGCACAGATGAAGAAGAGCTTAAACTTGCAATTGTACGTGCCCTCTTAAAAAGCATAACCGGAAAAGACTATAAGACAAAAACTCTCAGTCCTGATGATCTCAAGACAGATAGCGAACTTCAAAAAGTCCACGATGGTATAAACGCCGAACTTCAAGCCGAATATGCTAAATTTAGCTCAAACGACACAAGTGAGCAGAAAAGCGTCGGATGGGGTATGGAATACAATTATGAAGAAAGCTACAGCGAATCAGAATCGGTAAGTTTCGCAGCAAACGGACTGATCCGCACTGCCGACGGACGGGAAATAAAGCTTTCCATGTCTCTTGAAATGAGCCGTTCTTTTTCAAGTTCTCAAAGCCTCACAGTCAAAGCAGGCGATGCTCTGCTTGATCCTCTTGTCATAAATTACGCCGGAAGCTCCGCCTCGCTCTCCTCCGAAAAAATATCCTTCGACCTAAACGGGGACGGTCAGGAAGAGGAAATAGCGGCACTCGAAAACGGCAGCGGCTACCTGGCTCTCGACAAGGACGGCGACGGCAGAATAAGTTCAGGCAAGGAACTCTTCGGACCTCAGAGCGGCAGCGGCTTCAAAGACTTGAGCCAATATGACAGCGACGGAAATAACTGGATCGATGAAAATGACAAGATTTACGCTTCACTAAAAATATGGAATAAAAGCGCCAATGGAAACGAAGGCTCTGTCAGTCTCGCCGAGGCAGGTATCGGAGCCATATATCTGGGAAAGAGCACAACTCTTTTTTCTCTGACAGACAGCACGGCAGCGGCACAGAAGGGACAAATCGCCGACACAGGCATCTATCTTAAGGAAAACGGAGGCATGGGAACAGTGCAGGAATTGTATCTTGCAAGCTCAAAAAAAGCTGTCTGACAATCTTTTAACATAAAAATCTCCTTATCTTTTTGCATTCAAGAAAAATCTCATATATATTCGAAACAGCAAACGATAAGGAGGGATGAAGCATGAAGGTTAAAGGAATTTTCAGTTCATCTGAACAGGGCTTGATAAGAACCATCGAGCAAAAAGAAAAGTTTGAAGAAGAAATTGCGTACTCTCAGGAAGTTCCGATTGATGGAATGGTTGAGGCAATGACAACAAGCAATATTTTTCTTGCAAATGCCGAAGTCGTTGAATCTGCTCAGGAAATGTACGATACAATTATGACAATGTAATTGATCTCTACCACAGCAGTTTAATCGGCTCACTTTGATGCGGCGGCTTTTACCGCCGCATATTTTTTGTGTCCGATCTCACCTTCATGAAGCACCGTTATATCAAGTCCGGCTCCTTCGATAGAAGGCAATTCGTTTTTACGGACAATTACGAGAGCTTTTCCGGAATGCTCAAATAAAGTCTTCAGATCCCCGGTAAAAACAGGCTGCTTTATCGCCAATCCTTCAGTATTAGCCAGAAATTTGACATCATCTCCGTCCGGCCCTGTCTTAAAGAATATGATTTCAGACATCGCTTCCGATTTCATGGAGTCCATAGCTTTTTCAACAAAGTT
>JAKJHH010000212.1 GCA_022703965.1 Verrucomicrobiota bacterium | reverse complement strand
AATTGAATTTTGATATTCAACCGGGGGCTGAGTCTGGAATTTATTACGCTCAATTCCGGATCAATATGAAAGAGGCGGCCTCAAAGTATCTGGTCGGGAAATTGCGTGTTGAAACGGAAAATTTTAAGTGCGGAAATGATAAAAAAGCCGGAGTTCAGATGAAGATTTCTTATCCGGCTGACGATAATAGTCATGAGCGTCTTGGCGGCGGGAGTCTTAAGCCTGACGCTAATGCTGTAGCTGTGATGGATTATGGAATTGGGCTTGATCCTCATGCAGAGTATTGTTCGGTTCGTTTATCTGTCGTGAATTCATCTGGTAAAATCAGTGTGGATATGAGTGAATTCGGCTTTGATGTTCTTTTTGCGCGTTCAGCCGAGCCGTGGACTTGCGAGTATTCGCAAGTCGTGCTGGAACGTCAAAGACATCGCGGCGTGATGAGTCCAATTGTCAATCAGGACAACGAGGAGCATTTCAGGACACTGCAGGAATGGAATGTAAATCTTTTGCGTCTGCAATTGAATACTTCAGATGCATGGGCTCGAAATAATCCTGAAAAGTATAAAGACTTTATTAATGAGAAGATCGAAAGAACAATACCGCGCGTGCTGGAGCTTGCTCAAAAATACGGAATTAAGCTAATAATAGATTTGCATACAGTTCCTGGCTCCGCAATCATGAAGGATGATTCGGACGGGATTTATGGCAGCGCAGAGTCTGTGAATGAGTTTATTGCGATCTGGAAACGTATTGCCGCAAAGTTTAAAGGACATCCGGCGCTTTACGGATATGATCTTATAAATGAGCCAAAGCAGACGCGTAAGGCGGCGTTCAACTATATGGAAATTCAAGCAAAAGCAGCCTCTGCTATCCGTGAAATAGATACTGAGACTCCGATATATGTTGAAAGCAATATAATGAGCAGTCCGCTGACATTCTGTTATCTTGAGCCTCTACGGTTGAAGAATATCATTTATCAGATTCACTTTTATGAGCCCTTTGATTATACTCATTATTTCATTGCGTCCAAGTCTGAGCTTGAAAGCGGCAAAGTGAAGGCCAGAAGTTTTCCGGGAGAATATTACGGGACTTACTGGAGCGAAGATCTTGTGCAGTTGCGCAAAAAACTTGCTTATGTAAGGAAGTTTGAGCAGCGTTATGGAGCTAAAATCTATGTCGGGGAATTTTCTGTTCCTGCTTACGCGCCCGGTGCGGACAGATATCTTGCCTCTGCAATAAAAATATTTGAGGCTTATTCATGGGACTGGACTTATCACGCTTTCCGCGAGGCGAAGATTTGGGACTTGGATTATGTAGGTACGGCGAATGACGATCTCAAATATCAGCCTGATAATTCTCGCAGAAAACTGTTGCTGGATGCCTTTAAACTGAATCGCAGAGGGAATTGAAATATGATAAGGCTCATAGGTTTTCTGCTACTGTCGCTAAGCAGTCTGGTTTACGCAGACTCAATGGGTTTTGAAGCGCCTGATATCGGGGCAATCAAGCTCAGCGGTGATTCAAAACTGGAAAACGGTATCTTGCTTTGCGAATCTGATTCCATAAAACCCGGACTCATATCGGGCGGCTTTTTCCAGATTGATCTCAGCAATTACAGGAACTGTAATTTAGTATTTGAGGTTAAAGTCAAAGCTGTTAATCTGAGCAAGCCGACTCAGCCTTGGTTCGGACATAAATTCATGCTGATATACACGACTGCATCCGGTAAAAAGATATATGCAGAGAGTAACGGAGGCAGCGGCAGTTTTGAAAAGACGATTTCTTTCAATCATACAGTCGAACCGGATGCGGGCATTGCAGAACTGCGTCTGGCTATGCAGAATGTGTCCGGGCGTCTGGAATACGATCTTTCCACATTGAAGATCACTGTCAATTTCAAGAAGGAAAATCCTGAACTCATCTGTGAGTATTCTGATTCCGTGAAGAGCAGATTGCCGCGGCGTGGAGTTATGAGTCCGATTGTCGATCAGGCAAATGAGGCTCATTTCATAAAACTGAAGGAATGGAATGTGAATCTCATGCGTCTCCAGCTCAATGCGTCTGATGTTTGGGCTCGGAATGAACCTGAGAAGTACGATGCTTTTATCAATGAGAAAATAGACAAGACGATTCCTTGCGTGCTTGATTTGGGAGCTAAGTACGGAATAAAAATCATCATAGATTTGCATACAGTTCCTGGCTCAGCCGATGGACAGGGGAATGGAGGCGGAATTTTTAATAATGAAGAAGCTGTCGGAAAATTTGTGGATATCTGGAAACGTATAGCTTTAAAATTCAGAGAGCATCCCTCATTATACGGCTATGATCTTATAAATGAGCCCAGACAGTCCAAATCTGCTGCCTATGACTATTGGCAGATTCAAAAAGTGGCCGCCGAGGCTATCCGCAAGATTGATGCAGAGACCCCGATTTATGTAAGCTCAAATATGCGGAGTTCGCAATACGCTTTTTCGTATCTTTCTCCTTTGAAGCTGAAGAATATTATATACGAAGTTCACTGCTATGAGCCGTTTTCTTACACCCATACTCCTTATCTCAAAGCAGATAGAGAAGCGGGCAAAATATTTCCTGCATATCCGGGCATTTTTTACGGAGCAAACTGGGATCTGGACAGTTTAAGACACCGTCTTCAGCCTGTTTTTGATTTCCAGAAGCGACATCAGGCCAAGATTTATGTCGGAGAATTTTCTGTTCGAGCATCCGCGCCCGGCGGTGAACAATTGCTGTCCGATTATATTAAAATTTTTGAGGAAAACGGATGGGACTGGACTTATCACGCTTTTAACGAGGCAAAGATCTGGGATCTGGAATATGCCGGAACTGCGGATGATGATCTTGTTCCAAGTCCTGATAATCCGCGCAAGAAAGTGCTTCTTGAGGCATTTAAAAAGAATTCTGCTTATTGAATTTTTTCGTGGATATTTTGATTGAATTTCCGAGGCTATATCGTAATGCGTCAGTTTAGTTTTCTAGCTACAACGCGACATAGTCGCAAGCAAAGAAGGTCTGTAGACCTTCACCCAAGCAGTGCGCTCCAGCTTCGCTCAGCGCACGGGAAGAAGCTGAAAACGGGTAGCGACGGCAGTCCCTTGCCGTCGAATCCTTAGACGTTGCCTGTCTAAAACAATGGGAAGGGAAGCCGTCAAGGGACTGACGGCACTACCCGCTAAATCTTCCTCAAATAGCATCTGCTTCTTAAAAAATTTCGTGGCCTTCGTGCGCTTCGTGGTTTAAATCCCACTCACAATAAAGGAGACTGACGCATTACTTACTCAGCCACTGCGACTGTAGTCGTTGACGGCTCAGGCACTGCCTCGCCCTCCTGCTTTACCTTGCCGTTGAGTATTGCTGAATAAAGACAGCTGAAGAGGAGATTTATGACAGTTTTCAAGGGATCTGTAATAGTATCGATGGCAAGGAGCAGAATCAAAACGACATCCCAGGGCAGAGCCAACGGCTCAAGCACAACAGAAACAAGAGTCATCCCGATAATTCCGATGCCGCCGGAACTGGCCATTCCGGCAAGTATTGAAAAAACTACTATAATTACAAAGTCACCTGGGGAGAGCGAAGCGTTATAGAGCTGGGCTGTAAAAATGGCTATCATTGAAAAATAGAAGATACTGCAAAAACGACCGATCGTTATTCCGAACGACAACTGAAGTCGCGCATATGTTTCGTCATATTTGAAATGGTCAACAAGAGCATCGAGAGCAAAAGGCATCGTCGCAAGAGAGTTTCTAGTTATGGCTGCCATAATAATGGAGTCTTTCAACGCTGAGAGCAGCTTAAAAATCCCCAAGCCTGTAAATCTGGACATCATCACGAGTCCGGCAATGAGCAGAAGCGCTCCGGCAATGTAAAAGCTGAATATAAACGCTCCCATGATGGAAAAGATGGCAAGTCCCATTTTGGAGGAATACTCGGCAACAAGCGCAAAAAGCCCGAAAGGCAGTACATACATGCTCCAGCGGATTATCATGAGAAATGCATGATAAAAGCACTCCAAAATTCCGATGCCTGACTCCGCCTGAGTTTTCTTAAGAGAGCCCAGCGCAATGCCAAGAATAATCGCTATAATCAGAATCTGAAGGATGTTCCCTGAAGCCAAAGCTTTAAAAAGATTGGACGGAGCCGAGTCAACAAGAAATCTGGAAAACGAGAAGGCATTTGGATTATCATCCTCTCCCTGAGCGTAAAATACCATTTCTATATTATTGTCGCTGGATTTTTCCACAAGATTCGCCATAAGAATCCGGGTCTCATCCGAAAGCCTGGCTCCAGGCTGGGCTATGGAGGCAGTGACAATCCCGGCAATGGCACAGAAAACCATAAGAGCGACAAGCAAAAGAGCCATTCTCGTAATCCTTTTGCCGCCATCATGCGAACTGCTGTTGGAAATGATGATTTCCGCCAGACTGGACGCAATAGCAGTGACAAGAATCGGAATCACGCAGAAGTTGAGCAGTGCAAGATATATATTGCCGTAGGGCACAATGAAGCAGACCAGATCTTTGTAATATATCCCCATAACCAGCCCGAGCACAATACTGAGCATCGAAGCCCAAGGAGTCAGCAGAAAAGCAGCCGAAGAAGCAAAGATTTTCTTGAATTTGATTGCTAAAGTATTCAGCATGATTGGCAGCTCACTGTTTTGAATTATTCTTTGAAGGAGAACCGAAAATCTGCTTCTGCATGGCATTTGAAATAAGCCCGTCCGCATCAGTCTTCAAATGTCTTTCGCTGAGAAAGAAATTCACCCAGTAACGCAGATGAGTACGTCCCGGCGGAAAAGCCACACATATGGAATCTTCTGTATCTGTGAAAACAGCACTCTGAAGCTGAATTGACGAAGCGGGAATCCTCTTGGCCGCAGACTTAATTTCAAAATCGTCTCTGAATACAGCGGTAAGTTTTGCCGCCATAAGATCATCCAGAGCGACATTCCAATCCTTGTATTCCACAATCTCTGCCTTCGGGAACATTTCGCGGGCAAAGGCGATGTACGCTGAATTAGGAATAACCCCGATGCGTCCGTCAAAAGAACGAATGTATTCCTGAACTGATCTGTCGCCACGCCTTCTGGCAACATCAAGACGATTCATAAGCAAGGCTCGGTGAAGTGTAATATAAGGCTCGCTGAAAATGACCAGTTTGGAGCGATCCAGTGTTCTGCTCAGTTTGGACATCGCCATATCGAGCTCGCCGCTTGCCGTCAGTTGTATAAGCTCGTTGAAAGACTTGGACTTTGTATTAAGCACTAGCGGAACCCCAAGCTCTTTGGCAAGCTCCTTGGCTATTGTGATCTCGATTCCTGTGAATTGACCGTCCGCCTGTTTTGAAGCAAAGGGAGGTCTGTTCATATCGACGATACCGACAACAAGCTGTCCCCTTTTTAAGATTCCGGCGATATCGCTGGACGACATAAGAGCGGAGAAATCTGTCTCTGCACGCAGATAAACAGTCCCAGCAATAACGGCAAATGCTAAAAATATAAATCTCAACAACATTGATTTTGTCCCGGAATAGATAAACAAACGATGGAATATACTGTAGGCTGAACAGCATATCAACCACATAACAAAACCTGAACCCAAAAGAAAAGATTAAAATGAGCTTTGATGTCCAAGCAGCCAGTCCAGCAGTTCAGTCTCGGAAAGCGCGGGAGTCCATGAATCATGCAAAACATCAGGATATCCGCTGAAACGAGCCTTGCCTCCGCAGCGCTGAACAGATTTTACAATGTCCGAAGACATATGCGCAGGAACAATCGGATCAGCCAACCCGTGGAAAGCCCATAGAGGAGTTTTTGCAATAAGATTCGCATATTCAACAGGAGCGCCTCCGCAAATTGAAAAGGCAGCGGCAAAAAGATCTGGATGCCTTATAAGTAACTCGCAAACGCCGAATGCCCCCATGGAAGCGCCTCCTGCATAAACACGCGACGTGTCGACGGGATACGTTTTTAAAACCTGCTTCAGAATTTTCATTGCCATGGCAAGCGCGAGAGTCGGCTCCTTGTGGAAATATATCTCATGCGCCTTCCTTATTCCGATGCCCTCCACCCAGCGGTCATCAAGAGGACACTGAGGCGCAAGCACAAAAACACCTTTCTCGAAAACACTGTAATTTTTGGAGAATTTAACTGGCAGATAGAGATGAGCCTTGTTATTGTCGCCGATTCCGACAAGGCAATGCAGAAAAAGAACAAGCGGATAACGATGCTCCGGCTCCAGCTTCTGCGGAATCAGAAGACGGTAAGGCATCGAATTTGAGGATTCTTCAAAATCAAATCCGGCAAATCCTTCAATATCCGGATACTGGGCATCCATATAAAAATCTCCTGAAATATCAGAATACCCTAATACACGGTGCAATGAAATCAAGCAGAAAAAAAGCCATCCCCCCCGGAACTCATGCGGGAATTCCGACGGGACGGCTGATACGAGTTGAGAAATCAGAGTTTATTCTGGACTTTCAGTTCGTAGTAAATGTTATCGCCTACAAAGAATGCTGAGTAATAGATTTTTGACCAGTCGTAATGCAGAAAAGCATTCTTGATTTCAGGAAGATTCTGCTTTATCAGCTCCTCGTCTTCCGAGAGCAGGACAATCCACGCACCGAAAAGCGGAAGCATCATGAACTGCTTGTCTCTTGCTACAGCCGGAGAATCGGAATTCCAGACTTTGATCTGCTGAAGAGCCAGATCAACGGCCTCCTGAACAGTTTTCTGCTCTTTCCATAAAGGAGCCATGCAACGCCAGTTTCCGCTATACTTAATTTCGTTGTGCTTGAAATTCTTGTAGCGTCCGATGTGTTGAGCGGCGGCAGCTCCGGAATTCTTGAGACCAGCCTTGTAAAGGGCTTTGAGCTGCTCATCCTTTTCAAGTCTGTAGAGTTCGCGGACAGCTGCAACCGAGCTTGCATGAATCCAGGTCTGATCAGGTTTCATTGCCGCATCGCCTCCGCTGATACCGTCCATAAAACCTTTGCCTTCAGGATTCCTGT
>JAKJHH010000211.1 GCA_022703965.1 Verrucomicrobiota bacterium | reverse complement strand
ACGACAGCAGCAAAAGCAGCGTCATCGACTACGGGCTGAAAAAAGAAGACAAGCAGCACATCCTGCAAATGGACAACGTGAATAATGTAACCGAGCTCAGAAACTCACGCAAAAAAGTCATGAAAGGAACAATGCGCCTTGATCTGAAACTCGTAGCAGGCGATTTAAATTTTCTGAATGAGACAAGGACAAAAATAATACAGGGACGCGGTCTGACTCAAATAGACGAAGACAAACAGGCCAGCGTCTGCGTCATAGGAAAAAATGTCAAAAGACAGCTTTTCAACCTCGGAGAAAAAAACGTCATCGGCAAGGACATCTCCATAGAACGCGATGCATTTACAATAGTCGGAGTGGCTGAAAACGCCAGTGAAACCAATTTTGAGGGAATCGGCTCGCCGAACGACATGATAATAATCCCGCGCAAAACAGCCGATGCTCTCTGGGGTGACAGCCTCTACGTGTGGGAAGGCAGAAGTCCGACCATCTTCAAGGTGGATCACGACCTCCTGATCGTCCAGGTGGCGGATATCGAATATATCGACTACACAGCCAAACGAATAGAGGCGTATCTGGAAAAAATGCACAATCAGGTGAAAGACTGGGGCATGACGGTTCCGCTTGACCTCTTGCGCCAAAGGGAAGCGACTCAGAACGTGTTTACAATAGTCATGAGCTCCATTGCCGGCATATCGCTTCTGGTGGGCGGCATAGGCATTATGAACATCATGCTTGCAAACGTGTATGAGCGTCGCAAGGAAATAGGAACAAGACGAGCTCTTGGCGCGCAGAAAAGAGACATCCTGATTCAGTTTCTTCTCGAAACGATGTTCCTTACGATAAGCGGAGGAATGATAGGAGTCCTTACAGGACTTGGACTGACTCAGGCGATAACCTACTATGTCGAATGGCCAGTACTCTACTCACTGTGGAGCATTGTTCTTGCGCTCGTGATATCCGCCATAGTCGGGATAGTATTCGGAACTTACCCTGCATGGCAGGCTGCCAATCAGAATCCGATACAAGTACTCCGAAGCGAATAAAACGCAATGACTTCAGATAAACTTGATTAAAATCTTAAAGCTGAATCAAAAGCGGTTTGAAAATCCTGTTTTATAAAATATCTTTCTATCAGGGAGAGGATAAGGACGTGCGACTGACACGTTTCAGTGCACGCTTTACGGTTAAAAGGATGTAACCACAAGCATGAATAAAATCAATATATATATACATCTTAACGATGAAAGCCTCAGAACACAGCTCATAGAGCTGTTGAGTGCCGACTGGGCATTGAGGTGGAACGTCGTCACAGAGGACTATGCAAGGAATTATCCGGAAGCGGTAAAAATAGCAGTTACAGACAGTCTGCCGGAAACAGCCGCCATAGCGCCGTCGAAAACACTTGTCATATTCTGCGGCGATCCTGGCAGAGATTTTCCGTGCTTCAGCTGTCTTTCGGAAAGCACGCCTGAGCAAATCTTCAGCGCGCTGAAAAGAGCCAATACATATCTTGACATATCGCAGCAGAATCAGGAGGCGATGTATAAGCCGGATTCAGGAGATGAAGCACTTGAAACAGTAGCGCAGTCTCTCTCAGCAAAAATTCATCAGCTGATAAAGCAGTCAGAAATGAGAATAGCGCTGGTGGATCAGCTGCCGATCGGAGTTCTCGGCGTGGATGACGAGGGAATAATAGTACTGGCCAATCCGAAGGCAATTGAAGAGCTCTCGGCTGAAGATACGCCCATATGGGGCATGCCAGCGCAGCTGATGCTGGGCGATGACGTGGCCTCTTTCATAAAGAAAAAAGAAGAAAATGAAACATATATGGTAAGATACGGAAAGAAACTCAAAGTCCGCAAAGCGGCCTTCATGCTGGAAGGCAATTTTGCAGGGACAATACTTGTACTTATAAGTGAGACATCGCCGGATCAGACGAAAGGAAAGTAACGATGAGCGGAAAAATCTCCATTTCAGAACTAGTAGAGAACTCAATGCTGGCGTCACCGCCCGATCTGCTTTTCAAGATCATAAACAGCCTTGATTCAGAACTCAGCAGCCGTCAGATCAGCGAAATCGTAGGCCATGACCTCAGTATTTCAGCTCAGGTCTTGAAACTTTCAAACTCATCATTTTTCGGCTTCAAAGGCAGCATAAAAACTCTTGACAGAGCGATAAATATACTCGGCACAAAAACAGTCCGGAACATCGCGGTAACCACGTTGCTCTTCGCGCATACAAACAAGATAAAACTCTGGAATCTGGACATCATAAATTTCTGGCTCCACGCGTTTCTTGTAGCGGACATCACAAGAGAAGTCTCGCAGAAAGTCGGACTTGATGGAGATGAAAGCTATATAGCCGGTCTCCTTCATGATATCGGCAAGCTGATACTCTATTCGCAGAAACAGGAAAAGGCGGACATATTTACAGTACCTCACACCGCTCACGACATCGATGCTTATGAACAGGAAACATGGGGAGTCTCCAGCACGGAACTGGGCAAGCTGCTTCTTGAAAAGTGGAATATTCCACAGGAAACCGTTCAGGCGATTTCCTCGCATACAAGCCCGAGCGGGGCTTCTGTTCTCTCAAAAATCATCTACCTTGCGAATGAATTCGCCTCTGTCTGCACTGACAATTATTACAAGAGCACAATGACAGCTCCGGTATTCCAGAAACTGCTTGCCGACATCAAACTCAACGAGAGCGGTCTTGAGAAGATATGCACGGAAATTCCCGGCATAGTGGAGCGCGGCAAATTCATAATGCAGGTTCTTTCCAAGAAACAGAATCTCGCTATCCGTAAACGCATGACAACAAGAGCGACGCTTGTTTCTGAAAACGAGATTTCACTGACAAAATGTCTGCTTCAAGTTCTCGACTTCCAGGTTGATGTCATAACGCCGTCCATGATAAAGGCAAACGAGGAAGCACTGAGACTCGAAGCAGAAAGAAGAAAAAAACTCCTTGAAGCCACGGATGAAGAAGAGTCCGAAAATGAAGCCGTTCCTGAAAAAAAGGAAAGCGGATTTCTAAAGAGACTCTTCCAGAAAAAAGCGGTCGAGAAAACGGAAGAAGAGGAAGACCTCGTCAAAACGGAGCCGCCAAAACCGCTGAATTGGAATACTCTTGTTGTTTTTGATAAGGTAATCCCCTTTAAAATAAATAAAACAGGTGTTACAGTATATCAGGTGTTGACAAACCCGGCTGAGATCAGAGAGAATCCACTCCCGTTCTTCTTCTCGAACATCGACATCAAAGTTAAATAGTTTTTTCAAAATCAACATAAGGATCGATAAATGGCACCCAAGACTTACAAGATTGCGGTTATCCCCGGTGACGGAACAGGACCTGAAGTTATAGCGGAAGGTCTCAAAGTAGTAAAGGCCGCGGGCAAGAAATTCAAGTTCAATATCAAGACTGATACATTCAAGTGGGGCGGCGAGAATTATCTTAAGACAGGCGAAGTTCTTCCTGCCGACGCAGTAGAAACCCTGAAGAAATATGATGCCATTTATCTCGGCGCTATCGGCCATCCGGACGTCAAACCGGGCATTCTCGAAAAGGGAATCCTCCTCAAGCTTCGTTTCGAGCTTGATCAGTACATCAATCTCCGTCCCGTCAAGCTTTTCCCGGGCGTTGAAACTCCTCTTGCAAACAAGGGACCCGAAGACATCGACTACGTTGTTGTAAGAGAAAACACAGGCGATTGCTATACCGGTATCGGCGGCGTATCCCAGAAGGGTACTAAAGACGAAGTCGCGATGCAGATGATGGTATACAACAGAATGCAGGTAGAACGCTGCCTCCGCTACTCCTTCGATCTCGTGCTCAAGAGACACAGCAAGAAGAATCCGTGGAAGGGTCTCAGCAAGGAAGACATCAAGGCCGGCAAGGTTGGCCAGCTCACTCTCTGCGGAAAAACAAACGTTCTTACATACGTCTACGATCTCTGGGAAAGAGCTTTCCACGAAATCGGCAAAGAATATCCCGCAGTAAAGCTCAACTACTGCCATGTTGACGCTACTTGCATGTGGATGGTAAAGAACCCCGAGTGGTTCGACGTCCTTGTCACCGGCAATATGTTCGGCGACATCATCACAGACCTCGGCGCAATGACACAGGGCGGAATGGGTATCGCGGCAGGCGGTAACATCAATCCTTCAAGCGTCAGCATGTTCGAGCCTATCGGCGGTTCTGCTCCCAAGTACACAGGACTTGGAGTAATCAACCCCCTCGCAGCGGTTCTCTCAGGCGCTATGATGCTTGACACTCTTGGCGAAACCAAGGCAGCGGCAGCGATTGAAAAGAGCGTTGCACATGTAACCGGCAAGAAGCTCAAGTCTCTCTCAGCCGGCAAGATGGGCTACTCGACAAGTCAGGTCGGCGATCTCGTTGTCGACAATCTCTGATTCAGAATGACCAGTTCAACAGAAGCAGACAGATCTTGTTTCTGTACGACTAACGCCGTGTCCGTTCCGACGGACAACGGCGATGCCGCAGGATTCATCCGGAAAGGCTACGACACCCCGGACCTGCGGCATTTTATTTCCAGAATATGGAAAGAACTGCCTCAATCCGCAGAGAAAATTCTGAAGGATTCCAGAAGCACAACGGCGGCAATCTGCAACGGCCCGGCATCCCAGCAGTTCTTCGTCAAGCGCTATAATAACCGCGGCTTGATTCACACGCTCGGAACATTCGCCAAAACTCCGCGCCCCTTCAAAGCCTTCAAAGCTGCGGAACGCCTTTCCGCGCTGAATCTGCCATGTCCTCTGCACATTGCGGCCTTTGCCTTGAGGCGAGGAGGCTTCATAAGAAGCGCCTTCCTGATGACAGTACCCTTGGATAATCTTATCGATACATTGGAACTCCATGCGATGGTTTCGGAATCAGGCGAAAGCAAAAGCGAGTTTTTCAACTGCATCTGCCGATACCTTAAAACAATGCACGACGGAGGTCTCTCTCACGGGGATCTGAAACTCAGCAACATATACGCGCGTAAAGATGGAGACAGACTCAGTTACGGAGTCTGGGATCTTGACGCTGCGGAATGCCATCCTGCTTCCTTGAATTCGGAACAGAGAGGACTTGAGCTGGCTAGAGTAGCCGCCTCGTATGTGGAGATAGGAGAGAGGCGCGGACAGACTTATTCACTGGAAAAACTCTGCCTTGAAATTCTGGATTCATACGCAAGCGCTCAGAATCCTGATTTCGACTTCATGCTTCACTGCGCCGAAAAATTCATACGAAAGACAAAAGATAAAAATGAACGAGACAAACGCCGTAATCAAACGCGGTGAAAAATGGCTTCTATGGCAGGACGGAGCGGGAACTCCATTCTACAACATGGCGGCGGATGAAATGCTTCTGAAAAAAAGCGCAGCATGCGGAATCCCGATATTACGTTTCTATTCCTGGGACAGGGCTTCGGTAAGCATCGGCTATGTGCAGAAATTCAGCGCGGCTCCGTCGAATGCCTATACGGTAGTCCGGAGATTTACGGGCGGCGGTGTTGTTTTTCACGAGGCTGATCTGACTTACACTGTCGCAGTTCCGGCATCCCATGCGATAAACCGTATGGATCGGCTCGAATCCTACAACTTCATACACGCATTCATCATGAACGCGTTCTCGAAATACGGAATGAAAGCCGAGTCCGCTGAAAAAAGTCCGGAAAAAATCGACAGAAGTACAATGCAGTGCTTCACAACACCGACAAGGTATGACATATTATCATCCGGCAGGAAGATTGCAGGTTCAGCGCAAAGAAGAACTCGCGACGGACTTCTTCATCAGGGAAGCATAATCCCCGGAGAAGTCTCGAAGGACGGACTGATCGCTGAAATAAGAGCCGCATTCAGGAACGATGCGGGTATAGAATTTGAAATTTTTGAGGCCTCTGCGGATTTCATGGCTGAAATCAGGAACTTAGCCGACTCAAAATACGCAAGCTTTGAATGGAATCATTTACGATAATCAAAGAGGGGAGAAATCAATGAATTCTCTGCTGAAATTTCAGGAAATAAGCTCGTACAAATTTAAAGATGTCTTCATACTGAAGGAAGCCTTGACACATCGCTCCTATTCAGCAGAGCACAATCTGAAATATGACAATCAGAGACTTGAATTTCTCGGCGACTCAGTACTTCAAATCATATTGACGGAACACCTGTTCAACCTCTACAAGGAATTTCCGGAAGGTCAGCTGACCAAAATACGTTCTGCGATAGCTCAACAGGAATCTCTGGCAATACTGGCTAGAGAAATACGTCTCGGAGAAATCCTTTATCTAGGCAAAGGTGAAATTGAAACAGGCGGACGCGACAGAGATTCGACGCTTGCCGATGCCTTTGAAGCCCTGCTCGGAGCAATGTATCTTGACGGCGGGCTCGAAAGCATTAGAACTTACCTGATGGCTCTCATAACAAAACATTTTCCTGAGCCGTCCGAACTGCTTCAGGATCTCAATCCCAAAGGAACGCTTCAGGAGTACACGCAAAAGTTTTTCAATGCTACTCCATATTACGAAACGGTAGAAGTGACAGGGCCGGATCACAATCCATCCTACACGGTCAAAGTATTCCTGAAAAATCAGGAGCTTGGTCAAGGCTCGGCCACCAAGCGTAAGACAGCGGAAAGCAATGCGGCTCGTCAGGCGCTTCAGACACTGATGAACAATAAAACTCAGCAGGATCAGAAAGCTCAGGATAATCCAGCATGAGCTCAAATTACATATTGAACTATCCGCGCAATATCGTATTCGGAACCGGAACACTGAACAGTCTGAGTTCACATGTCCCGGCAAAATTCAGACTTCTCATAGCCTGCGGACAGCACTCCATAAAAAACGGACTTGCTGAAAAGCTCAGAAAACTGCTCTCCGACTCCGAAACAGCCGTATGCGTCCTGAATGGACATGAAGCGCCTTTTGAAGATGTTGACAGACTGATTGACACGGCACGAAAGTTCGCGGCTCAGGGAATCATCGCAATCGGAGGAGGTTCGGTTCTGGACTCTGCAAAAACAGCTGCG
>JAKJHH010000210.1 GCA_022703965.1 Verrucomicrobiota bacterium | reverse complement strand
GATGTTTTGCGGGGCTTGAAAAAAACCGGTATCGGCATTGGCTTCAACCACGGCATTTCGGGCTTCTCGCCACGGGATGTTTGCATTGTATAGATCAACCGCCTGTCGGACGGCGCGGAAGATTCGACAATCAGGAGGCAGAAATTCCAACGCATCCGCGATCAGTTTTTTGAGATCAGATTGAACAAACGCCATGCTTTCTAGGACGGATGTGAATATTTCAGCGTAAATGCCATCGCTCTCATGGTCGGCGGAGGCGTCCATCCATGCCAAGCGCGCCGCCTGCTCGGGAGACCCCGGCGCGATGCAGCCCCAAAGTTCGGAGCGGATCCATGCACCGTTGCTGAGCTTCCACTTTTCATTATTTATGCAACCGGAAAGCGGCGGAAAGAAACCATTTTGCATATTGCCGCAGGCCACGCCGTATTCATTCCATCCGGCAGTCACAAAGTCGAGCCAGAATTCCCCGAAAACGCGCGGAGTGAGGCGGTCGATTCCAACGCGTTCGGCCATTTCAAGCCACAGTAACTGCAAATCAAGATCATCGTTGGGTGCGGGATTACCATTGAGTTTCTGCGCATAAAATTTGAGATCAAGGATCTCACGGGTGCACTCAAACGGGGCTCCGAGTGTACCGCCGATATTTTTACCGAGCCAGCACCCTGCAACGCGGTTTCGGAACTTAGTCCGATTGAACGAGTTTTTTTTTATATCCATGGTCATTCTCCTTTTATACCATCGAATATATCGGTGTCATTGCTCCTTTTCTGTCACAAAAAAAATTATGCTCGGTACTTTTTACGGATAGTATCAACTTTTCTAGATCGTTTGCGAAGTACGGATGGTGCATCGCCGACCATACGGCGATAGACGCGTGCAAAGTAGCTCGAATCGATAAAGCCGCACTGTTCGGCAATCTCGGTAATGTTGCGGGCGTTATTGCTAGTCAGCAGCATTCGGGCATAACAGATGCGTAGCAAATTGATGTAGCTGGAAAATGCGATACCGGTTTGCTTGCGAAAAAATTCACTGAGATAATTGGCGGAAATGCCGATTTTTGCAGCGATGTCAGACGCGGACACCCGCGTACGGAAATTACGGTTGATCTCGTCGAGAATACGGCTCAAAAGCTCATGTGCTGTGCGACTCTGAGTACTGCCGTGTCCCGGAATATTTCCTCGACGGTGCGCCCGAGAGATGGCAAGGGCAATCATCAAAAGATGCCCCAATGCCATCAATTCAGCTTCGGTTCCGGCTCCGTTTCCGATGGAGGTAATATCCTCGGAAAACCGGTTTAGTTCCTCCAAAAAGGGAGGAAAATCCGGTAGCGGCATGTGAATGACGCTGGCAGGAACTCCCTGCGGATATTCAAATGTGTCGCAAAATCCAGGCAATGACTCCAAGCGAGTTCGGAGCTCCTTCGGTAGCAGATACGGCGCAAAAAAAACGTTTGTGATATGCAGTTCGCTAAGCGTATGAAAGGTGTGCGTTGATCCGGGGCGGATGATCTGCAAATCGCCGAGCATGACCGGAAATACTTCGCCGTCAATGATATTGAGTCCGCATCCACGCGTTACAACGACAATCTCAAGGAAATCATGAGTGTGCAGTTTGGCACTGGTATCGCGCGACCAAATCTGCCGCTCGATCCCGGCGCGCCGTTCTCCGACCAAATTCTGAAGCCGATAATGAATCATTTTGCCAGATATCCTTTCCCAAGGAGAATGTAGTGCAGAAAATTTAAAAGACAATCTTCGAACAACTGGATCGCCAGTTTCAGAAGTCAACTGCGTATTAGTAGAGAAGGGCGGAGAATTCAGAGTGTTTTTGCAAGTTTTACGAACTCGTGGATTTTGGCGGGATCTTTGATGCCGGGGGATATTTCGACACCGGAACTTACATCAATGCCGTCCGGTTTGACTGCATTGACAATGGACGTCAGATTCTCAATCGTCAGGCCTCCTGCAAGGATGAAGGGCTTGGAAAGGGAGCTTTTCGCCTCTTTCGCAAGAGTCAGATTGCAGGTTCTGCCGGTGCCGCCTTTCAGAACCGGGTCGAAGCAGTCCGCAAGAAGCTTGGAGGCAGCTGTGAATTGGCGGAGAACTTCAATGTCGCAGTTATCTTTCAGGCCTATCGCTTTCCAGACTTCGGCGAGCTTTGATATTTCGCTAGCGAAGTCCGGACTTTCTTCTCCATGCAACTGGATTGTGTCGATTCCGGCATCCAGATAGCGCTGTACCGATTCCATGTCGGCATCGACGAAGACGGCGACCTTTTTGAGTTTTGCAGGGCAGGGGATAGCATTGAGAAGCGTTTTCAGTTTCTCAGGACTGATATAGCGTTTGCTCTTCGGCCAGGCGATGAAACCGACCGCATCGGCTCCTGATTTTATAACTGCTTCAAGGTCTTCTGCTCTTGTGATTCCGCATATTTTTACAAACATTGATTTGCTGCTCCATTTAGCGCTACTGAACTTATAATTTAGCAGAATCTGATGTTTCCGCTAAGTAAAAAACGCCTTTATATTGAAAATCCATGAAAAGGAGTTAAGATAAGGCTTAAATAAAGTCTCTATTCGGGTAAAAAATGTTCATACCTTCAGTTATATTGGTTCTTATAGCAGGCGGGATTCTGGTTTTGATCTTCGCCGTCTCGTTTATTGAGGTGAAAAACCGGGACTTGAAGGCCAAGCTCAGCGATGCGCTTCACAAGAAGGCGGAAATCGGCAATTTCATGAGTCTGTTCTCGCAGAACTTGAAGTCTGTGGATGAAATAGACAACTCTATGAACATGACTGCGCGCTATGTTGCCGACTTGATTGAAGCTCAGTCAATCTGTGTTTTCGAAGTCGAGGGCGATTTTTTGAAAGCAACCGGTATTTCGGGTGCGTTTCCTCCTCTTCATAAGTCCAATCAATATGTTCTTACCAAACCGCGCTATATTCTGGAAACTCTTAAGCGTGATAAGATTAAGATAGGCGAGGGGCTTATAGGGGAAGTCGCTGCGTCAAGGGAATTTGTTTTTCTTGAAGATCCGTCCAAAGATCCGCGTCTTGCTGAAACCGATTCCTCTATTCCGATAAATACGTTGATGGCGGTTCCTCTTGTCAATGACGGAAAAACAGCGGGCGTTATTTGCGCCGTCAACAACCGCCGGTCGGACAAACCGTTTACCGCCGAGCAGTTCAGCCGACTCAAGTTTATCGCTTCTCAGGTGGTGCTGGCTCAGAACATCGTACATGTTTATTCCGACTTGAGCCGTCAGCAGAGAATTGATCAGGAGCTTGAATTTGCCAGAAGCCTTCAGTCTTCGCTTCTTCCGAAAAGCTTCCCGCCCTGGGGGATTTTCGGAGTTCAGGCATTTTCGCGTTCCTCCAAGGAGGTCAGCGGCGACTTCTACGACTTTGTGGAAATTGACGAGAACCGTCTTCTTATCGTTGTCGGCGACGCCTGCGGTAAAGGTATTCCGGCCTGTATGATTATGGCTATGACAAGAAGTTTTATTCGCTCTAACATCGAGAAGTTCACTACCTTGAAAAATCTCCTTCGCGAGCTGAATGACAACCTTTTCCGCGATACTGACGACGAGCGCTTTATCACTTTAGCCTGTTGTGTGCTCGATAAAAAAGAATCTACCATAGAATATGCCAGAGCCGGACATACCGAGATGATTATTTATGTCCGCAAGCATACCAGAAGCATTTTCCCGGACGGCTCGGCCTTGGGACTTCTTCCCAGCGAGCTTTCGGAATTTGATACAATGTGTACCAACTTCACGCCCGGCATGGCGATTCTGCTCTTTACGGACGGTATTTCCGAAGCCATGAACCCGAGAGGCGAGGAGTTTGGCGTTGAGCGTCTGACTGACAGCTTTATGAAGCTTTGCGTCAATGCCGAAGCTCCTGAATCCATGATCGACAAGATTCTTGATGACGTCGATACTTTCAAAGAAACAGCCACCGAACAGGAAGACGATCAGACTCTTGTAATAATCAAGCATGTCTGAGCGTATTGAATCTGCACTCTCTTCCTTATTATATATAAGGGAAAAGCAAAGGGGACTTTATGAAGCAAATCATCTTCGCTGTTCTGATCACGCTTTCTTTCTGTCTTAACTCTCAAAGCCAGCCGTCTGCGTCATCCACAACGGACAGCTCGGTCACGCAGGATTCCAAACGTAAGACCGTGGTGATTACCCGTCTGCCGGAAGAGAAGGAAAAGCATTATAAAATGATTCCCTTAAAGACAATGGGCTTCGAGACTGTCGAGGCCGCTTGCAGACCTATGCTCTCGGAAGGCGGTCTGCTTGTAAATGAGAAAAGTAGAAACTCAGTGCTTGTTTACGATAATGAGGATGTGATAAAGAAGATCACTGAATTTGTGAATGCTGTTGATCGCGATTCTGTCAATATCCGCATTGAGGTGGATTATATATCTTCATCCTCGAAAAGCGACAAGTCTATTAGCATTAAGACGACAAGTTATAAGGATAAGGAAGGTTTGCAGACAGGAAAGGTAGAGGTGAAGCCTGTCTTAAGAAAAAGTAACAGTTCGGCAAGCGACAAGCAGATTATCGTGGTTTCAGAAGGAGTTCCGGCAACCATTTTTTACGGTAAAACAGTTATAGATCCGACTTGGATTCAATCTGTGGTTCTGGTTCCCGATGTATCCGTTGTTGCAGTGAATTCATCTGTGACAATCAGCCAGAATCTGCCAGATATTCAGTGGACAGATGTGGGAGCTGCTTTGCGAGTCCTTCCTGTCCTCTATGACGATGATGTCGTCGAGTTGGAATTTTATCCTTCGCTCAGCTATCTGGAAGGGAAGGGGATTCGCAAATATGTCAAAGTGCAGAATCTCGCGTCAAGAGTAAAGGTCAAAAACGGACAGCGTTTATATGTCGGTGGCGTGATGAGCTCGAAAGCAGATGCCTATTCCAATATTTTCGGACTCAATTATAAGGCAGGGGATTCCTCCGACCGTTCTGTTTCCGATATGTATGTAACTGTATATATATTGAAAGCAGGTGATGCCCGCGCTGGACGTCCCTCTATGCGCGGGCCGGGAAATTAGATTTTCAGCCAGTTGCCGGGATGCAGTTTTGCGATCAATTCTTTGGTTCTATGCCAGAGTACTTTATTGAAGTCCGGAGAGACTGATTCCATGCCTACGCTTAGCAGGAGTCCCATTCCAAGAAGACACATGACCAGATTACTGCCTCCGTAACTTATGAATGGTGCCGGCATTCCCTTTGTAGGAAAGCCTCCGGATACAACTCCGATATTGACGCAAGCCTGAAATATCAGAACCGCTGTTACCCCGAACCCAAGCAGCATCCCTTGGCGCGTTCTGGCGTTGATACTGATCTTAAGTGCAAAAAACATGAGTATGATATAACCGATAATTACAGCGCATAGAGATGCAAAACCAAGTTCCTCGCCTACAATAGAAAGAATGAAGTCCGTATGAGCCTCCGGCAGATAGCGTGCCTTCATGCGGCTTTCGTTGAAGCCAAGTCCCGTCCAGTTGCCGGAGCCCAGAGCAAGCAGAGAATTCCAGAGCTGGTAACCGTCGGACTCCTGACACTTTTCAGGATCCAGAAACGTTGTCAGTCGTGACCAGCGTTCCGGGTCGAAAGCTTTGATAAGCATGAAGAGTCCTATCGGAGCCATAACCATAGGCGGCAGTATCCAGCGCAGTTTCAAGCCGGCGGCAAATAGTATCAAGACTGCAACAACAACCAGAAGACATGTCGTGCCGAGGTCTTTTCCCAGCAACACAAGTGCCATCATTGGACCGCAGAAGACAGCCACCGGTCCCAGACCTTTGATTATATTCTTATTAAAGATGTCATTGATATAGCGCATGTTTTCAGCGCAGTGTTTTGACATGAAGAGCACAAGCGCAAGTTTTGCGAATTCCGACGGCTGGATATTGCCGATATGTGGAATCTTGATCCAGCGATGCGCTCCTTTTACCGCCGGAAACATGAAGTCCGCCACAAAAAGAAGCAGCATTGTGAAAAGGATAAGCGGAATACTCCAGTCCGACACCTTCTTATAACCTATAAGGACAATCAGTGTCGCTCCAAGCGTTCCTACACATCCCCATATAAACTGTTTTATAAAGTATGACGCGCCGGCTGTTCCATAGGATGTGGAATAGAGCATCGCCAGTCCGAAAAAAAGAATCAGGGATGCCGTCAATATCAGACCCGCCATGTATACCAGTGCGGCTGAGCTCTCGTCTTCTGTTCTTTCGCCATGTTTCTTGGAATTCGCGTGTATTCTCATGATTCCCTGTTATATCTCCGGGTTCTTGCAGTTACTGTATTATGTAATCCTGATAATCTATATCCTATATGATATTTTGATAAGTCCGATTAGTCATTTTTTGAGAGCATAGTATCTGTTTGCGCTTGCGGATTACTTGAGCAGATACGGCATTTGAGGCATATATAGCATGGAAATGCAGAAAAAATGCGGAATGCTGTTTGACAGATCGGAAAACACTGCTAATTTAAAACCCTGCGCCTCCAATAGGGGAAAGCTGAATGGCAAAACCCGGTTGATGCGCGGTTCATTGAAGAGATCGAAAAATCGGAAAAAGTTAAAACTTCGATTTGACAGATCAAAAAACACTGCTAATTTAAAACCCTGCGCCTCTAATACGGAACAAGTCAATGAGAGTTGATGAGTGAAAGTAGAAGAGAAGCGGTGTTCAAGAAAAACCAAAAAAATCTTAAGATTGCGGTTTGACAACTGAAATAAGTAGTGTAAGTTAAAAATCTGCGCCGAAAACGGTGTTTGAAAAAACTGAAGAAAAAATAAAAATTCGGTTTGACAAGCAAAAGAAACGGTGTAAATTAAAAACCTGCGCCAAAAACTGGCGAGGCTGACTGGAGTAAGTCAGCAAGGTTTAAACAAAAGATTTAAGCGTTCCGAAAGGGGTGCGGTTCTTTGAAAATTGAATAGTGCGACAGGTCTAAATAAAGTCAATGAAAAAAAGACTTTGAGTAGAACAACATTTTATTTAAAAGTCAGTAATTAATTCGCAAGAATTAAACGATCC
>JAKJHH010000020.1 GCA_022703965.1 Verrucomicrobiota bacterium | reverse complement strand
TCTGATTTCCAAACTCCGTCGGCCTGATAATATTCAAAACATCTGTTTAAAAACAATCCTTTTAAAATTTACGCTAGTTGAAAAAGGTTAGCAGGTGAGTGATATTATTGTGTCTGACAGTGCCTAGAAAAGATATTCTGATCTGAATGAGACACTAATTTTGTTTCCACCTGAACAAGTGAAATTTCCGGAGGTTTTTTATGAAGCTTTTAAGAGCGCTTGCTATATGTTCAATATTGGCGGCAGTAACACTCACATCGTCCTCATGCAGCAACAATGGGCCGGGCAGTGAAAAGAGTCATCCTCTTTTCATCAAGGCAACCAACGCCAGAAATGAAAACAACTATCAGGACGCAGCTTCACTCTACGAAGAGTATCTTGGAGTCAACCCCAAGTCGCCGAAGACTCATTATGAACTTGCCGCCATCTACAACGATCACCTCGACGACCAGCTCATGGCAGTTTATCACTACAGAAAATTTTTGGAACTTGATCCGAATTCCCCCGATGTGGAAAATGTCAAGAAATGGATAGATGTCTCCAAGAAAAAACTCCTTGAAAAGCTTGCCGCAGAATCCAAGACAAGCACAGAGCTTGAGAATGCGACAAAGGAACTCGACGAGCTGAGAAAGCAGCATGAAGATTATGTTGCCTACGCGAATAAACTTAAAGAGCAGAACAGTGCGCTCAAGCAGAAGATACTCTTCATGAATCCGGCTCTTGCCAAGAAACTTGCCGCAAAAGGTGTCAAACAGTCCGACAAGTCCGGCATTCCGGCTGAACTCACAAGCAATATTCCTGCCCCCGGAGAAACCACCAAAAATCCAACAACGGATGATCCGGAGTCCGCTGCCGGGACTGAAGTCAAAACAGCCGAAAAAGTCCTTGATGAAGCGTTGGAAAGTTCCAAGGAAAAAACTACAGCAGGCAAGGAAACCGCCTCAAAGGAAAAAGCCGAGAAGACCGAAAAAACAGAGAAGACTGATAAAGCAGACAAGTCTAAGGATTCCGGTTCATACACGACTTACAAAGTAAAAGCAGGCGACACCCTCGCAAAAATATCCAGAAGCTTCTATGGAACTCCGAATAATTACAAGGCTATAATGGAAGCCAATAAGGACAAAATCAATTCTGAGTCTTCCCTGAAGATCGGCATGGAACTTAAGATTCCTGTCAAAGGTCAGAAGGGCCGCTGATTCAGGAGAACCCATCTATGAAAAAAATAAGAAATACGCTCTTCGCGTCAGCTCTTGTTTTGATTGCCGCTTCAGGGTGCAGCATTTTTCCTGAAGCGGAATATCATGAAATACAGACCTTTGATCTGATTCTGCCGTCTCATACCGTCGCGGACGGAGTAAATCTTTCCATCGGCAATTTTTCCACAAACTGCCCGGCAAAGTTTAAAATGCTCTACCGCAAGGGTGGCAGTCGCATCTTTGTGGATGAGTATAATAAATGGTCACAGACTCCTGGTCAAATGATAAGCAACTATCTGAAAGCCGGTCTCAGCGGTTCCAATCCGGTGAGCAAAAACACCTGCACGGTCTCAGGCTCAGTATTCTGCTTTGAAATTGATCTGGACAAAAACGAGGCAAAACTCGGTGTCGCTTACGAAATCAGGAACAGCGAAGAGGAAAGGCTTCTTTCCACAAGCCGTTTCTATACTGTCAAATTTAAGGAATTCACCCCTGAAAACGCCGCTCAGGCAATGTCTGAAGCAGCCGGACAATTCCTTGCCGACATAATTCAGGAACAGAAAAAACTGAGTTCCAGATAATATAATCCTGTTCTGCGCCTCCAGATATGGACGGAATGGACTATATGGACATCATGGACAAGATTTTGCCTCAAAACTCAAGCCTTACGTTTCATTGCGCAGATAAACAAAAACGCCGTCAGACTTGTTCAGAATGACGGCGTATAATGAATGCTGAAAGCAGAGAATCTCTTACTTCATTTTAGGAGTAAGGTACTCTACGCAGCTATTGAGGGTTGCGAGCTTGGGATAGTCAGCTTCAGGAATCTCAACGCCATAGCGTTTACGGAGTTCCATAACTATGTCCAGGAAGTCCATTGAGTCAAGTTCGAGCTGATCTCTGAGCTTTTTGTCAGGATCTACTCCGGCGCAGTCCCCATCCGGCAGGATCTCATTGATGATCTCTATAATGGCATCGCGGATTTCGTTGCTTGTCATTATCTTCTCCTTAATAAAACTGAAAATTACAGATGTATAATCTATAGCCCTTCAAGCTTTTATTCAAACGCCGGAGCATGATTTATTGAGGCATTTGCGAGACAGAAAGAGAGCCCCCGGCAAGAATGAGTCCTTCCGGGAAGCATAAAATCCACCGCTTAGAGACTGCGGATTATGAGAGCTGAATTTATTCCCAGCATTCCGAAGGAGTTGTTGAGAATGTACTTTACATCGGCCTTGACCGGCTCGCGCAGAACCATGTTAGGCATTTCGCACTCTGGATCAAGCTCATCGACATTCTTGCAAGGATGAATGATTCCATCGACAAAAGCCGGAAGATTTCCGGCAAGTTCAAGAGCACCTGCCGCCCCCATAGCGTGTCCGATAAATCCCTTGGTATTATTGATATAAGGGAATCTGGAAGAATCTTCGAAGGCCTTGCGGATCGCCTGACACTCCTGAATATCGCCCATCTTGGTTGATGTGGCGTGAGTGTTGAGAATATCTATGTCCTCTTTCTCAATACCGGCGTGATTGAGGGCTTTGATGATACAGTCGGTCTGACGCTCAGTATTCGGGAGAACCGGATTGGTGGCGTCGGAATTGATGCACCAGCCTGCGATTTCACCGTAGATTTTAGCGCCGCGCTTCTGAGCATCGGAAAGTCTTTCGAGCGTATAAAGACATCCGCCTTCGGAGATTACAATGCCGTTGCGGTTGATGTCGAAGGGACGGCTTGCCTTTGTCGGATCGTCGTTATAAGCGAGAGCGCCCTGACTCTTGAAGCTGGCGAAAATACCGAAGGTATGTATGCTTTCGGACACACCGCCAGCGATAGCAAGATCGACTTCGCCAAGCATGAGCTGCTGAGCTCCCTGAATGATGCCGGCATTGCCTGCGGCACATGCGGCACCGATACAGTAATGAGGTCCGGTGATGCCGAGGTTTATGGTAACTTCTCCGGCAGGATTATTTGAGATTGAGCGGGGATTATGGTGATGAGTCCAGTACTTAACATCGTAGTTGAACTTGCTGATGTTGTAGACTTCGTTTTCAGTTTCAACGTTGCCATGCTCGGTGGTGCCGATGAAAACGCCGGTACGGGAAGCAAGCGCAGGATCAAGATTTATGCCTGCGTCGGCAATCGCTTCGCGGGCGCAGTAAATGGATATCGAACCGGCTCTGGTGGAGGTTCTGAGTTCTTTTTTATTCTGATATTTTAGAGTATCATACTTACAGATACCAGCATGTACGGTGCCGATATAACGGTGTTCCATGTTCGAGATTCCGGACACGCCTGAAAGCAGATTATGTCTGAATTCTTCAAGATTATTTCCATTGGGGGCGGTAAGCCCTATTCCAGTTATAACTATGCGTTCTTTGTTTCTCATGTTCAAGAATACCGTTGGTTAAATGTTTACAGCTTGAAAAATATAGCACTTAAATGCAAAAAAGGGAATCAAATCGATAAAAAACTCGTCCAATAAATTTAATCAGAGCCAAATTCAAAAGTACCTTTCGACAGTTTTTTAATGAATTTTTACGAGGATTTTGCTGTTTTTTGGCGAGTCCCGGCGTAGCGGCGCTACGTCAAACGAGCAAAGGGCGGCAAAATACCGGAAAAAACATTAAAAGACCGAAATTCTTTTGAAATTGGCTCTTCTGGCTGATTTAGCATATTCATCTTGTAGAGATTCTCTTGAAAATCCTCCGCCAGCCCTTAAATTCCATTTTAAAGACAGTGGAGAAATAAACTATGGACATACTTAAAATATTTGAAAATATCGACAAGGGCGGAACTCTCAGCCGCGAAGAAATAAAAACGCTTCTGGCTCTCGAAGACAAAGTCCTCATTCAGAGACTCTTCGACACCGCCTATAAAATCAAGCTTGAATACGTCGGAAACAAAGTCTATTTCCGCGGACTCATTGAACTCAGCAACGTCTGCCGCAAGGACTGCTATTACTGCGGAATCCGCAAAAGCAACGAGAACGTAGTACGTTACTCTATGACCAGCCAGGAAATCGTCGATGCCGCAATGTGGGCATACAAGAATAAATATGGTTCAGTCGTGCTTCAGTCAGGCGAAAGAACCGACAAGAACTTTACTGACGCGATGACCGACGTGGTTCACAAAATCAAGCACGCTTCAGGCGGAACTCTCGGCATAACTCTCTGTCTTGGCGAACAGAGTCCTGAAGTATACAAGCAATGGTTTGCCGCAGGAGCTCACAGATATCTGCTCCGCATAGAAACCTCGAATCCCGAGCTTTATGCGAAGCTTCATCCTGCCGATCACAGTCACGCGGAAAGACTCAAATGTCTGAAAAGCCTGAAGGAAATCGGTTATCAGGTCGGTACCGGCGTCATGGCTGGACTCCCCTTCCAGACTCTCGACGACCTTGCCGGAGACCTGCTCTTCTTCAAGGAAAATGACATCGACATGATAGGCATGGGGCCTTATCTAGTTCATGACGATACCCCGCTTGCCAACGAAATGCCTGATTTCGACACCAGAAAGGAATCTCAGCTTGAGCTTGGACTCAAAATGATCGCAATAGCCAGAATCCTGCTGAAAGATGTCAATATAGCCTCAACAACCGCGCTTCAGGCTCTTGACGACCGCGGCCGTGAAATGGGGCTCAAGGCAGGCGCGAACATCATCATGCCCAATATTACGGATGTGAAATATCGCAGCCTCTATCAGCTTTACGAAGACAAGCCTTGTCTGGATGACAGTCCGGATCACTGCAAATCCTGCCTCAAATGGCGCGTCGAGTCCGTCGGCGAAAAAATCGCTTATGACGAATGGGGCGACTCCGTACACTTCTACGAAAGAGTGCGGAAAGCAAAGGACAACGAACAATGAAGTTCCGCAAAGAACACGATATAGCCGGAGAAATGATGATTCCGGTCGATGCCCTTTACGGCATCCATACGGCACGCGCAATGGAAAACTTTCCGTTGAGCCGCAGAGTCGTCAATCCTTCGCTGATACACGCTTACGGCATGGTAAAACTTGCCTGCGCACGCACCAATCATCAGCTCGGCTACATCGAAAACGGAAAAGCGGAGCCGATATTCAAAGCCTGCGAGGAAATGATTGCGGGCGAGCTTGATATTCACATCAAAGTCGACGCTCTTCAGGGCGGAGCCGGAACCTCGACCAATATGAATGTCAACGAGGTCATCGCAAACAGAGCGCTTGAAATAGCCGGAAAAACTCACGGCGACTACGATTTCATCCATCCCATCGACACGATCAATCTGCATCAGTCGACAAACGACACTTATCCGACAGCGCTCAAAATCGCTGCGATAGCGGATATAAAGAAGCTCGAAAGCGCCCTCGTTAAACTGCTCGAAGCCTTCCAGAAAAAAGAGAAGGAAATGACCGATATCGTCAAAGTCGGCCGCACCCAGCTTCAGGACGCGGTTCTTACGACTCTTGGCAAAAGCATGGGAGCTTATGCGGAGGCCTTCGGACGCGACCGTTGGCGCATCTATAAATGTGAGGAGCGTCTGCGAGTAGTGAATCTCGGCGGAACGGCAATCGGAACCGGACTTGCGGCGCCAAGAAAATACATCTTTAAAGTGGTGGACAATCTCAAGGAAATCTGTAGTTTCGGCATAGCGCGTTCAGAAAATCTGATTGAATGCACGCAGAACTGCGATGCCTTTGTGGAAGTCGCGGGGATACTCAACGCCTGCGCTTCAAACATGATAAAAATATCATCGGACTTGAGACTGATGTCCTCCGGGCCTGATGCTGGACTAGGCGAACTTGTTCTGCCTGCGCGTCAGGCCGGATCGTCAATAATGCCGGGCAAAATAAATCCCGTGATTCCCGAAGCTGTGACGCAATGCGGAATGAAATCGCTGGCGAATCTCACGGCGCTGTCACAGGCGGCTTCGTCGGGATGCCTTGAGCTGAATCCCTTCATGCCTCTTATCGCAGACAGCCTGCTCGACACCATACAGATACTTACGGGAGCAGCTGAAATACTCCGTAAACACTGCGTTGAAGACATGAAGGCAGTACCGGAACATTGCGCGGCACACGTTAAGGGTTCGACTGCAACTCTCACGGCACTTGTAGGTAAAATCGGCTATGCGGCAGCTGAAAAAATCGCGGAAGAACTGAAGTCCGGCAAATATCCCGGAATCAAGGAAGCCGTAACGGACATGAAGCTTATGAGCGCGGCAGAATTCGATGAAGCAGTATCTCCGGAAGCAGTAACCCGGCTCGGCTCGGTGGAGGCTAAATGAAAAAGCTTGAAGCAGTAATTTTCGATATGGACGGAGTTCTCATCAACAGCGAGCCTCTGCACTTCGACGCAGGAGTCATGACGCTCGGAAAACTCGGACACAGCATCGGTCACGAAGTATGGGACAAGTTCATCGGCACCTCAAACGCACATATCTGGAATACCATACGCGAAAACTACAGGATAAATAAAAGCACGGAAGAACTTATCGCGCTTCATGAAGAAAGCCGCAAGAGCATATTCGGAACAACGGACGCAGACCCCCTGCCCGGCATTCCTGAGCTTCTTTCAGAACTGAAAAAAGCAGGAATCAAAACAGCGGTCGCATCATCGTCGCCGTACTACCTTATTGAGCTCATCACAGGCAGACTCGGAATAAGGAATTTCTTTGATGAACTTGTAAGCGGCGACAACGTGAAAAACAGCAAACCGGCACCGGATATCTTTCTGCTGGCAGCCGAAAAACTCGGAGTCAGGACTGAAAACTGCGTCGTCATCGAGGACTCCTTTAACGGGGTCAAGGCGGCGAACGCGGCAGGGATATGCGCAATCGGCTACATCAACCCGGATTCAGGCAATCAGGATCTCTCAAGGGCCGCTTACAGAATAAAGTCCTTCAATGAAATCTCAGTCGGAAGACTGGCGCAGATGCTCGGGGAGTCCGAATAATGAGTCCGGGAACCAAAGAAATCATCACAATGCGGAATCTCTTCAAGTCCTACAGGACAGGACGTCTGGAAGTACCTGTGCTGAAAGGTATCACGATGTCGGTATGCGAGGGTGAATTTGCCGGAATCATGGGCTCGTCGGGCTCTGGCAAATCGACACTGCTAAATATTCTGGGACTTCTGGACGTGCCGGACGAAGGAGAATATCTGCTTCAGGGTTCCGAGGTAAGCAAGATGAGTGACTCCGAACTCTCGACGATGCGCAACATACATATCGGATTCATCTTCCAGAGCTTCAATCTCTTCACGCATCTTAACGTCGAGCAGAATATAGAAACTCCGATGATTTATGCCGACGCACCCAAGAAATATCGCAGGGAAAGAGCACGTGAACTGGCCTCGCTGGTCGGCCTTTCACACCGTCTGGATCACAGACCAAACGAGCTTTCCGGCGGCGAGTGTCAGCGAGTCGCAATCGCGAGATCGCTGGCCAACAAACCGTCATTCCTGCTGGCGGACGAACCGACAGGAAACCTCGACGAAAAAACAGGCAATGAAATCATGAAGCTCTTTCATGAATTGAACGAAAAACAGAACCTTACAGTACTGATGGTAACTCACAACCCTGTCTTTGAACCTGAATTCCATAAGGTTATAAGATTGAGAGACGGACGTGTGGTATCGGATTACACTAACGCAAGCAATTCTGTCGCTTCTGTTTGAAATCTAATAATATTTCCTTTGTATCAAAGCGTTTGAAGATACTGTTTCAAAAGTCTGTTGAAAAGCAAAAAAGAGTCCTGTATTTTAAAAACACCCACCCGGAGGATATGCAATGAAGGTACTCGCCATAAACGGAAGTCCGCGTAAAGACGGCAACACGAATATTCTGCTCAAAACCGTTCTGGATGAAATAGAAAAGAATGGAATCGAAACAGAAATTTTTCAACTCGGCGGCAACAGAGTCAGCGGCTGCAAAGCCTGCGGAGCCTGCGTCAAAACCATGAACCGCAAGTGCATCATAAGCGATGACATTATAAACACCTGCATAGAAAAAATGATAGAAGCCGACGGCATTCTCATCGGCTCACCTATATACTTTGCGGACATCACCACAGAAACCAAGGCTCTGATGGACAGAGCCGGATACGTAGTGAGAGCCAACGGACATCTTCTGCGCCGCAAACTCGGAGCCGGAGTCATAGCCGTAAGAAGAGCCGGAGCCATGCATGGTTTCGACTCCATAAATCACTTTTTCCTCATACAGCAGATGATAATCCCTGGCTCCTCTTACTGGAACATCGGAATAGGCCGCGAAAAAGGCGACGTAAATACCGACGCGGAAGGACTCAATACAATGAAAGTCCTCGGCGAAAATATGGCATGGCTGCTCAAAAAACTTGCCGTAAGCGGGGAGGTCTGTCCATGAGTATGGATATAAGGGGAATGGTGAAGTTCTCTCTGGTTGATTATCCCGGGAAAATAGCCTGCGTACTCTTTACCGGACACTGTAACTTCAGATGTCCTTTCTGCCATAATCCGCATCTGGTTTTTGATCCGGACAGCCAGCCGCTGATCCGAGATGCACAGGTATTCAAATTTCTGGAAAGCCGTCAGGGAAAGCTTGAAGGAGTCGTCATAAGCGGTGGAGAACCCTCGCTCAGAAAAAAAGAATTCCCGGATTTCGCGGATAAAGTCCGGAAACTCGGCTACTATATAAAGATGGACAGCAACGGAAGCAATCTTGAGATGATAGAGGGGAACTGGAAAGCCGACCGCATTCACGCGCTGGGCATCGATTATAAGGCTCCTGTCTCAAAGTATGAAAAAATCTGCGGAATCGAAGGGAATGGCATGGGCGAAAAAGTTCTGTCCACCATAAGATTCGCAGTAAAAAACAATATCCAGATTGATGTCAGAACAACGGTACACAAAAGTCTCCTTTCAGTCGCCGATCTCAAGATCATGCGCAAGGAGTTAAGCGATGCCGGAATAAAGGACTGGACACTTCAGCAGTTCCATCCTGTGGATGTCATAGACGAAAAACTTAAAGATCAGGACAGCTACAGCGATCACGAACTTTTCGACATCGCAAGTTCAATGAACGACACCAAAGTCCGCGGCCTCAAGGGAATCCTTGAAGCAGAACTGATGATCTGAGACTCATAAAAGTCAGGCTCTTCATGCTAAGGCACTTGAATTAACTGCAAATTCAGGTTAGATTTTTAAGATAAATTCATGAGAGAAGGACTGTTGTGATGTTTCTGCTGGGAATCGTGTCGCTGTTTCAGGCTGTATTTCTGCCAGGCTTCATAATATATAAAGGCTTCCTAAGGCTCAAAGGGGGCTTGCATCTGCTTCTGCCCGTGTCCTTTGCTCTCAGCATGGTATACAACTATATCCTCGTCTATTTCCTCGCCGCGACAGGCTTCTACTGCCGTCAGATGATGCTATGGATACTCCTCTTTGAACTGATTCTTGCAGGCTATCTCTTCAGAGATCAGATAAAAGAAATCGCAAAAATGGAAATCAGCTCATCGCTGTCGTTCTGGATCAAAGAACGCTGGGGACGTCTTTATGATGCTCTCGACTCAATGCTGAGAAGCGGAAGCAGGACAGTATCTCCGCGCGAAGGTCAGGCGGCATTCGTGCTCTCATGCATAATTACAGCTCTCGCCGCAATATGCGTCCTCAGTGAAGTCCGCTACATATATATGAGCATCGGAAACGGTTTCGGCGCCTGGGACGCGGTTCTCTCTTGGAACAGATGGGCGATGGACTGGTATCACGGACATCCCCCGGAACAGAGCTGGGAATATCCGCAGGTGATTCCGGTAAACTGGTCGCTATCATACATTTTCATGGGATTCCCCCTACAGTTCTTCCCGAAAATGACCATTATACTTTTCCCCTTCCTCATATTCTTCATGTTCTTCGTAACGGGCCTTGAAAGGAAATCCATACGTTTCATAGCGGCTGTACCTGTTCTTGAGATGCTTTTCCGACATGTAAACTATGAAGAACTCGGCGGCGATGTGGACGTTGCCGCCACCTTCATGGGACTCTGCTCAATACTCTGCATATTAAGAGCAAAATGGACGGAATTTTACGAAGAATCCTGGAAGTGGATTTTCGCCGGAGCCCTTATCGCCTGCGGTTCCGCAGTAACCAAACAGTCGGGCTTGATGATAATGGCTCTTTTCCCATTGCTCGCGTGGATACTCTTCCTGCGTGAAGACCTCTCATGGAAGACAATGAACTTCACCGCCAAGGCTTACAAGCTGATGCTCTTTGTCTTTATGGCAGTTTTCATGGTGTTGCCTTATTATGCCTATAAGAAGATGCTTTTCGACATGCAGACAGACCAGTCGAATGTCTGGTACGTGACCAAAGCCATTTACGGAGACAAGGGAGAACTTCAGCGCTTTGTGATTGCCTCGCGCCTCTTTCTGGCTCAGGGAATCGCGGGCGACAAGGAAGTCACCGGAGCCCGTTTTTCATCAGTTGATCTGAATAAGGGATTTCAGGCTCTTTATGAATTTTTTGCTCCGCACGCGCTTGACTGCGCCATTCCGCTTGCCCTCATAATACTCCTGCTATGTTATGCGATGAAAGACCCTTTTTCGCGCTGGACTACTCTGCTTATCTCCCTGCCCTTCTATATAGTCTGGAGTCTTTACTACTGTTATGACCTGAGGAATCTTTCAATGGCGCTTCCCTTCATGGCGCTCGCCGCCGGCACCGGTGTCGAAATGATTCTCAGCAAATTCACGATTCTGTCACTTTTCGGACGCATGCGTCTGCCTGTAATACTGCTCATTGCCCTGCTTATCGGAGCATATTACAACTGGGGGCCTGCCAATGAAGAAGCCATGAAAAAGAAACAGGCTAAAATCGAAAGAGAAATGGGACTCACAAACCTGAACAACCTTCTTTACGAGTACCATGAAAAGCACGGCATCAACAAGAAAATTATCTCAAACTACGAATATATCGGAATGCTGCCGGGCTTTGAAGGAAAACTGACATATCACGGATTTGAACCGGCACTTGATGACAAGTATCTTAAGTTTGAAGTCGAGGACTATTTCAGATTCATAAATGACTCGGAAGTCGGATTCATTCTCTTCCCGGGTTATGCCAACAAAATAGTACTCGGAGATATTCTCGCACGAATGGAAAAAGGCGAATATACGCTTATTTTTGAATCAAACGGTTATCGTTTTGTAAAGATTAACAGGGAAACTGATAAGAAATGAATAAAATTCCGGTCGCGGTACTGATTCCGGCATATAATCCTTGCCCAAGACTGCTCGACTTGCTCGACAGCCTGCGCAAGGACGGCTCCTTTGCTTCAATCATCGTTATCAACGACGGCAGCTCAAGTCTTAACAGCGCTCCGGTCTTTGCCGAAATCAAAACGATGAAGGACGTTCATCTTATCGAACATGCGGTCAACAAGGGCAAAGGTGCAGCCCTTAAAACCGGAATGGAATATATCTACATGGCTCACCCGGATTTTGCCGGAACAGTCACCGCAGACGCAGACGGACAGCACACTCCGGAAGACATCAAAGCCGTCGCAAAGAAACTTGTGGAATCTCATAACAAACTCATTCTCGGCGCAAGAGCCTTCGACAAAGACGTTCCGCTCCGCAGCATGATCGGCAACAAGACAACGCGCTTCCTCATGAAGCTTGTTCTCGGCATCGGCATAACCGACACACAGACCGGACTCCGCGGAATTCCTAGAATGCTCATACCCGATCTTCTGGAAATCCCCTTCAACCGTTATGAATATGAAATGGAAATGCTTCTTGCCGCAACGCGCAATAAAATCGCTCTTGAAGAAGTTCCTATCACGACAGTTTATCTGGATGACAATGCATCCTCGCACTTCAATCCGCTTTTCGATTCCGCCAAGATTTATTTTGTCATGTTCCGCTATGTGATAGCCTCAGTCATTACGGCTCTGGTGGACTACATCGTTTTCGCCAGCGTGGTCACATGTCTGACAATGACCACGATGGAAGCGACTTACATTTCAAGGTTCGTCGCTCTATTTGTGAACTATCTGCTTGTCAGAAATCTGGTATTCTCATCACGTGAATCCGTCGCAAAAACCTTCCCCAAATATTTGCTGCTTGTCGTAATTTCGGGCTTCATTTCCGGTGCGACTGTCAACTATCTGGAAACCTTCGGCATCAGCATCCTTCTCGGCAAACTCATTGCGGAAGCTCTGCTTTATCTTGCAAACTTCGTCATCCAGAAAGACCTCGTTTTCAGTCAGAGCGGCAAGGAAAAGAAAACCGACTGGGACAGATATTACAGCCGTCCATATAAGACCGCCGCTTACTCCAGAAAAATTGTCTCAGCCCGTCTTATCGCAATGCTCAAGGCAAATCTTAAAGGCATAGAAAAACCTGAAATTGCCGAACTCGGCGGAGCCAACAGCTGCTTTTTCGAGGCAATCAGAAACGAAGTAAAACCGGCTAAGTATTATATTCTCGACAACAACGAGCTCGGACTCAAAAAGTTCACAGAACGAATCAAGGATGCCCATGAAGTCTCGCTTCACAAAGCGGATGTACTCAACATGCAGCTTCCTCCTCTCAAAGCCGATATCGTCTTCAGCGTAGGCCTTATTGAGCACTTCGACAAGGACAACACCGCACGCGCGATTCATTCGCACTTCGAGCTCCTGAAGCCCGGCGGAGTCGCGATAATACTTTTCCCGACACCCACTTTCCTTTACAACGCCACACGTTTCATGGCGGAAGTCATGCACCTCTGGATATTCCACGACGAGCGTCCGCTTAAGCTCGACGAAGTCAAAAGCGTCTGCAATCTTTACGGCAAGATGGAAAAAAGCTCAATTATCTGGCCGATCTTCCTGACGCAGTACGCCGTTGTCGTCAGAAAAAACAAGTAAACAATGCACTTGAGAAGAAGCGTAGTTCTCATAAATCTGCTCTTCTTCCTGATCTTTTTGGCAGGTGCTGTCTTTCTCCTTGTAGAAATGATATCCAGCCCGAATCCCGGCTTCGGCTACGAGCTCCTGTCCAGCACAGGATGCAGACGCATGGAATATATTTTCTTCTTCAAAGCCTTTTACATTTTCTGCCTGCTTTACGCAATATTTTTTCCATTTCTTTTTATTCCGCTCTTTCTGACAGTGTGGAAATATAAACGCCTGTTAGCACTCGCTCTTTTGCTTTTTCTTCCTGTCTTTTCGTGGATGGAAGTCAATGCCGGAGTGCAGTCAGGATTCCGCTACAGAGCCGAACTCCTTGAACGTTTCGGAAAGGATGAAAAAGGCTATATGGCAGTAGACCGTCTAATGTCACCTGAAATACGCAGCGAATACGACAAAGGCCCTCGCGCAAAAACCTGCATCTTGGCGATGCTTGCAGGCTGGCTTATCCTGCCAATCTGGAATCTTATATTTTTCATACCACTAGTTTATATGGTCATGAAAAAGCTTAGAGAATCCAGGAAGAAAAACAGCAGCAATGAATCTATTAGTGCTCCATAGCTTTTCCTGTATGGACGATATGGACAGAATGGACGTTATGGACAGCTTATATTTCGGAGACTTATAGTTAAAAATCTTCGTGTTACTATCCGTCAACTTATAGTTTTTTTGACAAGGTTTTTCCATTTTTGAGGGACATTTGACGGGTAGTGCCGTCAGTCCCTTGACGGCTTCTCTTCCCATTGCTTCAGGCGTTTAGCATCTAAGGATTCGACGGCAAGGGACTGCCGTCGCTACCCGTTTTCAGCTTCTTCCCGTGCGCTAAGCGAAACTGAAACGCACTAATCTGGTGTAGGCATCACGCCTGCTTCGTGGTTGACCTTCTCTTGAGTTCCTGCACAACGTCCACAACGTCCATAATGTCCATTTAGTCCATAATTATTTAAAGTGAACGTCGGAAGGCGGAGGGTGTCATTCCCATTTCGGCCAGAAAAAAGCGACAGAACCAGGCGGTATCGTTGAAACCGCATTCACGCGCTATCTTCGCCAACGGAGCCTTGCTCCTTCGCAATGCAGTCAGAGCCAGACGCAATCTCATTTTCCGCAGATAATCCGAAGGTGGAATTCCAGTCTTCGCACTGAAAAGACGACTGAATCTTGATCGGTGAAGCCCCAGCTCATCAGCAAGAATTTTGATGCTGAATTCAGGATTCGACGCCTCTTTCTCGATACGCTTTACAGCTTCGTCAATAAGTGAACTGTGAGCGGGATTCAAAGTTTCTCCGCAGATTCCGGAGGCCGATCCGGCAAGTATTTCGTAAGTGATGCTCGAGGCACGGAATTCAGCTCCGGCAGAGATGTCTTCGAGCGATTCCTCAAGCTGTCGGAAAAGCTGGACAGGACATTTTCCGCTCTGCATCACAAGGTTCGTCCCAAGCCCGAAAGTAGCACATAAGGATGCGGCTTCCACTCCATCCATAGTCATCCAGCAGTAAGCGCCATCGGACTGATTGTCCCTTCTGAAAAGCTCGCTACCGGGAGGCATGAGAAGAATATCGCGTTCACGTAAATTGAACTCACCGCCCGAACTGGAAAGCTGGAGAATTCCGTTTTCCATCCAGTAAAAATTAAACCAACCTATTTTCCCCTGAGGATGAGACCATCCACGTCCGTATGAGGCCGATCCAGCCGATCTGCCGCCAAGAGGAACAAAGGCAGAAGGAGATGGGGATGCTCTCCATATTCCCTGCCATAAACCGGATTCGTTTTTGAGTACTTTTCTTGTCACCATAATACAATAACTGTCACATTAACAATCTATTTAAGTTCACAATTATATCATATAATATCACCATAAACAAATAAAGAAGGTATTTATGGATATAAGAATCTACCTTGACGATCTGGAAAAACGTCTCGACGAAGCCGAGGAAAAAGAACTTTACAGACAGTGGGAAAGTTTCTATGACGGAAAATCTGAAGCTGAACTCTTCTGTCCCTCCAGAAGCAAAAAGAGTCCGCCCTCCGTTGAATGGCCGTCCATACCGATAAACGATGCCATTGAAAACATGGATCTCATGCTGATAAAAGAGCTTAAAAAGACATCCGACGCGCTCGCAAACGGCAGCGGAGTGGTGGCGGAAATCCGCGCGAATTACGGAACCTGCATAGTCCCCGCATTTTTCGGAGTGGAGCTCTTCATCATGGATCGCGACAAGGACACGCTCCCGACTAATCTGCACATTGAAGGCGGACTGGAAGGCATTGAAAAGCTCATTGCAAAGGGAATTCCCGATCTCAATAAAAGTTACGGAGCAAAAGTTTTTGAGTTCGGCAGATATTATCTGGACATCATAAAAGATTATCCGAATATCAAGGCCAATATCATGATGACTCATCCCGACGCTCAGGGGCCATTCGACATCTGCGAACTTATCTGTGGAAGCGAAATATTCCTCTGGCTCTACGATTGTCCCGACATGCTTAAAAAGCTGCTTGATCTGGTCACTGAAACTTACAGTCTCTTCATGAAAAAGCACTTTGAACTCTTCCCTCAGACAACGCGTCTTTCCTCGCACTGGGGCATGTATGTGGATGGGAAAATCATGCTGCGCGACGACTCCGCAATGAACCTGTCTCCGGAGATGTTTGATGAATTCATAGGTCCTTACGATGAAAAACTTCTGCTGGAATTCGGCGGCGGAGCCATACATTTCTGCGGAAAGGGAGATCATTTCATAAGCCGAATGGGAAAACTCAGAAACCTTACTGCGATAGCGATGTCCCAGCCTCATTTGAATGATATGGAGGAAATCTGGAAAGCCACAGTTGATCAAGGTATAAGACATATCGGCTTCGACAGAAAAACAGCGCAGGAAACACTGAAAATACGTCCTCTTCACAGGAAAGTTCATACAAATTAAGATTTGTAAAAACTCAGGTTCAGATTATTGTTCAGAGAAACCTTTAGAACCACTTCTAAATGAAGCCCGAGGGGAATATCTGAATGAAACTGAGACAAATTGCAATTGCAACAGCCGTTCTCGCCGGAACGTCACTCTTCGCAGAGCAGGGCGAAGAGGCGGACAGTAAGGCCGCTTATATAAACAATATCAGAATCGAAGCTGAAAAGGGCGATGCCCGCAATCAGCTTGCGCTTGCTAACTGCTACTACAAAGGCAGCAATGTCGAGCAGAATTACAGCGAAGCCGTAAAGTGGTATCGCAAAGCGGCTGAACAAGGACTGGCATCCGCTCAAAACGCGCTCGGAAGCTGTTACTATCATGGCGACGGAGTCGAACAGAATCCTGCTGAAGCTGTAAAATGGTTCAGCAAGGCAGCGGATCAAAATTATGCAAAAGCTCAGAATAATCTTGCCTGCGCTTACTACAGCGGCAACGGAATCGAAAAAAATCTTGTCGAAGCTGCAAAGTACTTTGCAAAAGCTGCGGAACAGGGTCATGACGATGCACAGAATGATCTCGGCAACTGCTATTATTACGGCGAGGGACTGGACAAGAATCTTGAGGAAGCTATCAAGTGGTATCGTAAAGCAGCAGAACACAAAAATCCTGAAGCAATGAACAGCCTCGGCAACTGCTATTATTACGGTGAAGGCGTCACTCAGAATTACAAAGAAGCTCTTGACTGGTACAGAAAGGCTTCCGACGAGGGTGCAGCATACGCAAAAACCAATATAGGCGACTGCTATTTCTACGGTTACGGAGTCGAACAGAATTACGCTGAAGCCATTAAGTGGTATCAGGCAGCGGCAGACGGAGGCGATATCGACGCATTAAACAGCCTCGGCAACTGCTATTATTACGCAAAGGGAGTGGAGCAGGATTACGCCAAGGCTATTCAGTATTATGAACCGGCCGCCAAACAGGGAAATCCGGAATCGCTTTTCCGAATCGGCTACATGCTGCTTATGGGACAGGGACTCGAAAAGAATGAAGAAAAAGCCGCTAAATGGCTCGCCGCCTCCGCCGAGCTCAATTACGCCGACGCACAATATTTTCTGGCAATCTGCTACACCGAGGGACGCGGAGTCGAAAAGAATTTTGAAGAAGCCTTTAAACTTCTGCTTCTTGCCGCCGATCAGAAACATCCCGATGCCGCCTATATTGTAGGCGAAGCCTATTATCAGGGCGACAGTGTCGAAAAGGATCAAGCCAAGGCTATTGTCTACTGGAAAAGCGCCGCCGAAAACGGCAGCGAAGAAGCCAAGAAAAAACTCGAAAGTCTGAAATAAGAGTTTTATTAAAAGAAACAAACCACGAAGAGCCTAGCGCGGCATAGCCTCAATCAAATATGGGAGGATAACCACGAAGCGCACGAAGCGCACGAAAAAATGCAGAAATTTAGTACTTTATAATTTAAGACTTAGACCTGAATGTTCTTTAATCAATAGTGAACTGATAACGGGTAGCGACGGCAGTCCCTTGCCGTCGAACGATTAGACGCAATTGGAGGGGAAGCCGTCAAGGGACTGACGGCACTACCCGTCAAATGTCCTTTCTTGGTGTCGCAACGAACTTGAGCGACACTGCAAACTTGCAAGAGCTTCCTTGTCCATCAAATGCGCCTCGAAAATGGAAAAATCTTGTCAAAAAAACTAGAATTTGACGGATCGTAGTACGAAGGATGCAAGACTTGAAAAAAAGTCCATTGCGTCCATAATGTCCATGCCGTCCATATCTCTTTTGATGGACAAAATGGACGCTATGGACATCATGGACAAGGTAAATATTTTTATATAAAAAAGCCGGCGTTTATGCCGGCTTTTTTGTTTAACTGTTATGCACTTCTTCAACGGGTGAGATGGTAGGCCATCACGCCGCCGGGGAAAGTTCCGGGATCGAGCTTGAAACTGAACTCGGAATCACTGAATGTTCCCTTTACTTCGCCAAGGGAATCGCCGTCCGCAGACAAGGCAGTGACCTTGAACGGAGCAGAGCTCTTCAGGACGGCTTTCGAGGTGCCGCGATAGACAAGAAGCGGCAGACTGCCCCAAGCCTTCAGGACGGTTTTCTTATCGTTGCCGAAGTGCATCTTTGTGTTGGAGATGTTCGTCAAATGGATAAGAAGGATGCTTGAGCTTTCCTCAAGGGCTTTGCCGTCGAGAGAAATTGCGGAAACAGTCTGGAAGCTGTCGGCATCTCTGACCTCAAGAGCCCCGGCTTTGAGTGAGCCTTCCTTGAGAGTGACAGATTCGCTTCTGGCGGTGTCGACCGTAAAGCTGTACTTTGTCGAATCAAGGCTGAGTTCGGAGGTCGAGCTTTCTGCCTTTTTGAAATCGACAGCGGATTTCCATGCCTCGCCGATTGCGGAATCTCCGGCTTTGGCGTAGTCCGAGGAATCGGCAGACTTGATGACGGTAACGCCTACAGGAACTTTGAAGCCGGGCTTTTCAGGCACGGAACCGATCTGGGCGACAAGTCCGAGTGTCTGGAAGTTCAGCGGGAATTCAAGCGGATCTTCTCCTCGGAATATAGCCGGGCTGACACTGTATGCGTATTTCTTCGAGGCCGCTTTCACATCGCCACGCATGAACATGGCAATCGAAATGCGGTCAGAAAGCTGAGCCATCGGATCATTCACAGCGTCAAAACCGCTTGCCGGGCTGAGCTTGTATATACTCCTGTCGCTGTGTGACCAGGCAAAGCGATAGAGTCCGTCCCAATCCTGAAGAGCCGCATAAGCGCCGATGAGCGGACCGCCTTCAGCACGGAACACGTTAGGATTGCAATAGTTGAATTCAGTGACCATGAAGGGCTTGCCGAAGATTCTTGTTCCCATCATGGTTCTCGGTACATTCGCCATTCTGCCGATTGCAGAGCCCTGCTGATAACGATAGGGAGCCTGCCACTTCTGCTCAAGGAATGAAGGATGATCGAAGTAGGAATGGTTATCAACAATGTCAAAACGGTCTCTGAGCAGAGTCAGAGGAACTGTACTGACATAGTTGAGGCTTGTTACCATGGTCTTCATTTTGAGGTCTTCCTTGATGAAACGGATCTGCTCATTGAGACAGTCTTCCTGGGTCTTTGCAAGGAATTCCTTAAAGATGCGTGAACCGTTGTCCGCTGAACCGTCGCTAATCTTGTTAGCCTTTTTCCATTCCTCGAACTTGGCTTTGTAAAGAGCGACACTTTCGGGAGTGCGGCTCCAGTTGTTGCTGAGCGTTTCCTCATTGACAAGGTTGATCGCGACGACAGTCGGATCTTCAGCCCATGTCATGCCGGTATAAGGATTTTTGTGAGTCATCCAGCGGCGCGCGAACTCTTTCCAGTTGTCCAGAGCAGCCTTGCTGACCGGAGCAAGCATCTTCATCTGGCGTTCGCCGAAAAACGTGCATTCCGGAATATTGTCGCCGGGCTTGAAAACGCGGTTTGTGTACATATCGGTAGTTATGTAAATACCATGCTTCTTCATTACGGAGACAAGATAATCAAGCTTGTCAAGCTTCTCCATGTTGAGAGTAAGGGTATCGCTTGCCTTGGGATCGGTAAGCTCAGTGTCGTGATGATGAATACGGACAGTGTTATAGCCGCACTTCACAAATGTTTCGGCGAGTTTGTCGACAGTTTCTTTGTCGAGATAACTGGCGGTGAAACAGAGATTCGGGCCGAAAAGGCGAATTCTCTTTTCAGGAGCCTTTTCAAATGTGAGCGTACCGGAGGGACTGCTCTTGATGAATCCATATTTTCCGGCGGGCGCGTCATTTGTCCATGAGAAGTCGAGCGCACTGCCTTTGACGGTGTCACGGCGGAAATTGACGGGAAGCCATTTACTGTCTGCAATAACGAAATAATCGCGCTCAACTGCCGCAGGAAACTTAATCTGCGCGTCAGTCAGACTAAGAGCCGCAATCATCCAGATAGCCTCGTGATCTCCGCACTGAAAAACGATTTCCACAGGGTTCTTCTTCTCCATTGCGAAGGATGAGGCATAGAGACCGCCGACCATTTCAGCGGTTTCGACAGTCCATGCGATATAAGCGTTTGGACATGAAATTGGACTCCACCAGTTGGCTGCGTCTATGTTGTCGCGAACAGGAATAGTCTGGCTTGAGCCGTCCGCATATTTTACGATCATGTTGCCGAGCAATTCTCCCTTCTTTAGAGACCATCCGGAAGCATGAAGCAGGTTTATAGCGCCGCCCTGAGCGGAAGCAGGAAGCTTGAGAGTGATAGACTGAGGGAAATTGCTGCGCCTAGCTCCGGCAAGAGCCATAATGGAATTGCCCTTGTTCTTAACCGGATCAATGACCTTGAATTTGAGAGCTTCAGCCTGAATAATACCGGGCTTCATGGCATGAAGATCCTTGTCGGGGCCCTGATCTGTCCATCCGCCCTTGCCGTCGCCGGGTTCCTGATCTGCAAAACCGCGGTTGGCCGAAGCGGAGATATCGACCATTTCAGACTTAATGCATTCGACTTTGAATTTAATTTTCAGATTGCTGCTGCTGATCGCGCCTGAATCCTGAGAAAAAGAAAAGCGCAGAGAAAAATCCTGATTGCCGAATTTGCGGTTATCCTGCACTGCAAGAGCAAGATCGCCTGTGGCAACAAGAGTGATGCCCCCATCAAGAGGAACGATAACTTTTGAAGCTTTGGTTTTCTTCATAATGCCGATATCTTTGAACTCGGCAGGCAGACTGATTTTCTTGTCGTCTACAGTGATGAAACCGTCTTCGGCAGGAATTCTCAAAGTTCCGAAGAGACCGTTATATGTAATTGCTTCGGGAAAACTGACAGAGGCCTCAAGCTCGAATTCATCATTCCCAAGAGCTGTGATTTTTTCACTTACAGAGCCAGGAAGACTCTTATTCTTGGCTATCCCAGAGAAATTCATGACGCCACGCTCGAGCGAAAATTTTCTGTCGACAAACTGACCGTTTGAGGAAGGCCCCCATGAGGCATCATAAATCTGCAAGGCAAAACTGGCCTCGCTGATTTTAAAAGTTCCATCCTTGCTGATTTTGAGAGGAGCAGGAAATTCAGCCGCGGAAATAAAAGTTCCGCAAGCCAGAAGTCCCGCCACGAGAGCAGAAATTGAAAAAATTCTTCTCATCAGTATTCTTCTTTCTCTTTGTTGATTAAAACGAATATATATCACGTCGGCTTTTCAGCCGAAATCACACGTATTAAAATCGGAAGCAGCGACATCAGGGCATGCTGAAAGGACTTGTGTCCCCGGCGACAAAATACTTAAACTGCATTGGACTCTGACGCAGATCGCGAGCAGAGGACGAACCTGCATGTCCGTCGAAATACGTTATGTTAGCCTGATTCATATGGCGCATCATGACAGCACAGGAATTATCAAAGGCACTGGGGACAACACTCCAGCCGCAACGACCGGCATCAGTTGCGTTAGCATTGGAATAACCGCTGTCAGAATGGAGTACGGTAGCGGAAGGCTTATTCACTTTCCGTCCGGCATAGTAATTTCCAACACCGCTGGCAGACACAGTAAATGAGCCGAGTTCAGCTTTTTTGGTTCCTGTATATTCGGTATCGCTGAAGAGATTGATCATGCCGTAGGTTCTGAAACGAGCCTTGGAGTTATCTGTATAAAAAGGGCGCACTGTTGCCGAAGGACAGATAATCAGCGGTGTGAAGTGATATGACGTGTCAAGAAGAGGAGCAGGCAGATACTGAGGATGACCAAGATCTCCCATGAGAATGCCCCCCCAGGACGGCTGAGTAGTTCCCTCGTAACTTCTGAAGATGAAGTAATCGGCGTTATCCATTGAGTACATTATGCTGGCCTTTGTAACTTGTCCGAGCTGATTCATGCAGGATATTTTCTTGGCATATTCGCGTCCTGAGTTCAGCGCAGGCAGAAGCATTGCGGCAAGAATCGCGATAATCGCAATCACGACCAACAACTCAATTAAAGTAAAGCGCTCAGTCTTTTTCATAGCTGATTCTCCTAAAAGTATGTGAAGTGGATTTTAAAATCAGGATTGAAGCGAAACGGCAAAATTTCCCTGTCTCTCGCGGAAAAGCATGGTCGAATGACCGAAATGAATATCCGTAACCCTGACAACCGATACAGATTTCGGTGTCATTGGATTTCTAATACGCTCCAGTATTTTCCCGGCGGCAATATCCGCGCATTCCTGAGGCTTGCTGTCGGTGCTTGTAAGCTGAGGATTGGAAGTAAGACTGATAAGCGAACCTCCGCATGAAATTATGCTGACATCTTTAGGTATGTCCACTCCGAGTTTTTCAGCCACCCGCAATATGCCTATCGCAATCATCTCCGAAGCTGCAAAAATACCTGTGAATCTCGGAGTCTGACAAAGTATCTTGTATCCGGCATCAATTCCATCCTCGTAATTGAGTCCGTTGAGATCAAAAAAATTAGCCTGCGAAAAAGGAACTCCATACTCATTCATTGCAGCCATGAAACCGTTTTTGTGCCGCATCGAATACTGACTGTCTTTCGGCCCCGTAACACATGCTATCCGACGATGTTCAAGATCAAGCAGGTGGCGGATGGAAATCGTCGCACGCTCCTCATCGTTATGAATGACCATGTCAAGATCATCGGACTGTGATTTATCGTCATCCAGACTCCCGACCAGAACAACCGGAATTCCAAGTTTCTCCAATTCCCTTGCCAGTTTCTCGGAATTATAACCGCACATAACAACTCCACGACATCCTTTCAGACGCAGAGAACTGAGATCACCGGAAGACTGTATCTGACGGAAAAAGAGATCATACCCGGCCAATTTCGCCTGATTTTCTATCCTTGCAAGAACCTGATACCAATAGTCGCCTCTTGGACTCATGTTGCAGAAAAGAACAATAATGAAATCGCGCTCTTTTTCCAGAAGAATTTCTTTTTCTGCCGCTAAGCTTTCCGCAGGCATCGGAGCCACAAAAGTTCCTAATCTGGGACGGCGCAGGAGATATTTTTCCTCGACCAGAATATTGAGTCCGTTTTCAATCGTTATCGCGCTCAAGGAAAGAAGACTCTGGAATTCACGCGAGGACGGCACTCTGTCGCCTTCCTTTATCTCGCCGGAGCGTATCATCGAACGCAGCTTTCCGGCAAACTGCACATAGAGGGGCTCCGATTCGCAAAAATCGGGTTTCAAACGTTTCCACGACTGCGATACTGTTTTCATGTTTTGAGCCCTGCATCTATTATTTATATATAGTCGATTATAGCAAAAGATAAATACAATGTCAACAGACAAGCCAAACAGCCCAAATATTTTATGTACAATAGATACAGAAAAATCATTCTTCTTTATCCATATTGCCGAAGCTGAATTCTTTGCGGTACTGCATGGGGGTTACGTTGTATTTGCTTTTGAAGAGTTTGGAAAAGTAAAATTCGTTGTCGATTCCTACTGCTTCAGCGATACGCCCCGCCGTTTCACGTTTGTGAATCAAGAGATCGGCGGCCATGCGCAGACGCGCCTGAATCAAAAACTGCTGCGGGGACATTCCACAGGCTGTTTTGAAAAGTCGACGAAAATGCGTCGCCGTAACGTTTATTTTCTCGGCTTCGCTCTCGAAGTTCCATGAGAGCTGAGGTTTCTTCTTGATATCCTCTATAAGATCTTGAAAGAAAAGGGAATAATAGACAGGCACAGTCTGTTTTACTTCACGGTGTTCATGCAGACTTAAAAGAAGTTCTTCCAGCATAAGCACAGCCCTTTCCGGCAGAGTCGGACTGTTATTGATTATATATATAAGCTCTAGAAGTGTCTTATGAAACTGAATCGGGTTTTCGACCTTGATCAAAGGATTTTCAGGATTGCTGCAAAGGAGTCCGCCTTCAATATAGCTTTTCACACGTTCTCCGCAGAAACATACAAAGTTATGAGAGCGCGGAGTATTGTCCGGTGAGCCGTACTCGAAAAATGCTTCAGGATGACTTATGAAAGCATAAGCACCCTCCCCTTCAAAACGCACTCCGTTGTCCTTTCTTACATAAACTTTTCCGCTGTGATTGTACTGGATTCCATAATAAATGGGTCTGTGCTTATGAGTCTCCATATGCCGCGGCGAAACTCCGCCAAGACTGAAATGCAATCCGGAAAAATAAGCCAGCATGAGATACCTCCATAAATATACGTCTCTTCGCTTTAAGAGAGATGGCTCGACCACGAAGGACACGAAGAGCACGAAGAATAAGACCGCCAGACTATTTGATTTTTCGTGTTCACAATGCCCATAGCGTCCATTCTGTCCATCAAAAGAGTGAGCGCTTGACAAGAGCGTCCCATCTAACTAATTCCTGTATTTTTTCGTGTCCTTCGTACTACTATCCGTCAACTTCTAGTTTTTTTGACAAGATTTCCCCGTTTTTGAGGGACATTTTACGGGTAGTGCCGTCAGTCCCTTGACGGCTTCTCTTCCCATTGCTTCCGACGTTTAGCGTCTAAGGATTCAACGGCAAGGGACTGCCGTCGCTACCCGTTTTCAGTTCACTATTAATTAAAGAACATTCAGACCTCTGTCTTTAATTATAAAATACTACTTCCTGCATTTTTTCGTGTTCTTAGTGCACTTCGTGGTTAAAAATCCCTTCCATGAAAGCTTCTCCAATGTTCGTAAAATATAAAAAGCTGTCTGCTTTATACATTATCAGGCAGATAAACCTGTTGTATGATTTATATATAATCAAAAACGGACAGGAAAACAAGTCCGGATAACAAAAGATACGGAGCATTTGATGAAAAAACTGATTGCAGGATATATGGGACTGACAAAGGCAAGCTGGAAAACCCCGAAAATCAAGGGGATCATGGACAGCGCGGTAAAAAGCCTGAGCAAGCTCCCGATTGAACTTGTATGCGACAAGGAACTCACGACAACGGAAGACGACGCGATAAGTCTTTGCGAGAAGTTCAACAGCAGCAATGTGGATATCGTCATAATGCACTTTGCATCCTTTCCTCTTGGCGCAATAATTCCGGCGGTCGCAAGCAGAATCAAAGTGCCTGTGATACTCTTCGCCAATCCTGAAAGTCCGGAAGAAGGCGGCATATGGTCGCAGAACTCTTTCTGCGGCTCCAACATGGCGGCTCACGTCCTCAAAAAACTCGGACTCAAGTATTATTTCGCCTGGGGAAAGGCTGATGAAGCGGCTGAAAAAGTCGAATCCGTACTTAAAGTTTTCAAAGCTGTAAAAGGACTGAAGAATACAAAGCTCGGACTCATCGGCGGACGCGTCCCCGGCTTCTACACATCCAATTTCGACGAGATGAAACTCCGCGCTTTCGCCGGAACAACTGTTGAAGTCCTTGACCTTGCAGAAGTCTTTAATGAAGCAAAGAAACTTTCTCCGGAAGCCTCCGCCGAAGGTCTTGCGGCTCTGAAAAAGAATTCCTGCGGAACTTGCGCAGTCAGCGATGAGGAACTGAAACTGGCCGGAAATCTTTATCAGGCCTTCCTGAAGATCGCGGACAAGTATAAGTTCGACGGTTTAGCGATCCGCTGCTGGCCGGAGTTTTCAGACATCTACGGAATCGCTCCCTGCGCGGTTATCGGAATGCTCAATAACGCAGGAATCCCGTCAAGTTGCGAGGGAGATATTCCCGGCGCGTTCGCAATGCAGATTCAAAAACAGTTCCTCCCCGACTCAATTCCGGTCTTCATGGATCTGATCTCCTTTGACTACAAGGAAAACACGGCAGTTGTATGGCACTGCGGAGCTGCTCCTGCCTCGCTCTGCCGCAAGTTCGACGAGACAGTTCTGCGCAAGCATGGACGTGTGGACGGAGGCGACAAAAAAGGCGTCACAAATGACTTCTCGCTCAAAGCCGGACGCGTCACGCTTATCCAGTTCAACGAAACCAAGGAAGGCTATCGTATGCTCATAGCCGCCGGAAACGCCCTCGACACCGATAAATTCATACGCGGCAATCCTCTGAACATCAGATTCGACGGCTCCGTGGAAAAGCTTATCGGCACAATCATCAACGAAGGTCTTGAGCATCATTACTCAATTGTCTACGGAGATATCAAGGACGAACTCATTGCCTTCTGTAAGGAAATGAAAATAGAAACGCTCATAATCGAATAAAGGATTCCACCATGAAGAAGTCACAGATAGCAGCACAGCTTTACAGCTTCAGAGATCAGATTAAGACCGAAGACGATTTCATAAAAACTCTCGCTACGATAAGAAAAATCGGCTATGAAGCAGTCCAGCTCAGTTCGTCGATTCCTGCAATGACGGCAAAACGTCTTGCTGAAATTCTGGTGAACGAAGGTCTGAAAGCGCCGACATCGCACGATCAGGCGGCAAAAATCATCGCCGAGCCTGAAGCTGTCGCCGAACGTCTCGCAAGCCTGAAATGCTTCCATACGGCATATCCTTATCCTCACAGCATGCCGGAGAATGAAGAAAGCTGCATTAAACTTGCTCTGGAAATAAACACGGCAGCTCTGAAAATGAAGAAGTACGGCGTTAAACTTGCCTATCACAATCACGCTATCGAATTAAGACATTTCAACGGCAAGACAATGCTCGACATCATTTACGATAACGCGCCGGACATCGAAGCTGAAATCGACACTTTCTGGATTCAGAACGGAGGAGCCAATCCGCTTTCGTGGATACGCAAATCAGAAAAGCGCATGGAAGTAATTCACCTCAAGGACGCAGGAATTCTGGACGGAGGCTCCGCCATGATGCCGCTTGGTGAAGGCAATCTGGAATGGGCTCAACTCATCCCCGCCGCGGAAAAAGCCGGAGTCAAAGTTTTTGTCGTCGAGCACGACGGCAACTGCAAAGATCCCTTCGAATCGTTCAAAACAAGCTTTGAATATCTTTCAAAACATTTTGCAAAATAAGGAGCAGAAACAATGATTAAAATAGCAGTAGTCGGAGCCGGACGCATGGCAAATGCCCATACGTCAACACTAAGAGATCATTTCAGCGCGGATTGCGAACTCTACAGCGTTTACGATCCCGTGGAAAAAGTCGCAAAGGAATTCGCCGAGCGTTACAAGATGAAGAAAATCTGTTCTTCTCTGGCAGAAGTCGCCAATGACAAGGCGGTCGATGCGGTTCTTGTCTGCAACTACAGCGATCAGCATTATGATACGCTTACCGAACTCCTCAACGCAGGCAAGAAATACATCTTCTGCGAAAAGGCTCTGGTCAGAGAACTCAAGGACGGCGAAGAGCTCCTCAAGAAGGCCGAAAAGGCCGGTGCAGTCATAACTGTCGGACATCATCGCCGCTATATAGCTGGCTATAAGAAGCTCAAGCAGCTTGTCGAATCCGGCGAACTCGGCAGAATCCGCATGGCGAAAGTCGCGCTGTCCCATCCTGCCTACACAAGACAATGGGGCGAATTCTTCTCCGATTTCGGACGCAGCGGAGGAGTCACGCTAGACATGATGACTCATATGTTCGATCAGCTCAACTGGTATTTCGGGGATGCCGAATCAGTCAGCGCCGAAAGCCTCATGTTCGATGCGAGCCAGCCGCTTCCCGTCGACTTCGTCGCAGGAACTCTCCGCTACAAAAACGGAGTCATATGCAGCATTGAATGCAGCTGGCAACGTTACGGCGTCGGCTACGATAAGGTCGAACTCTACGGAGATAAAGCCTGCGCTATTTTCGAGAACGGCGAAAAAGTCGATGTCTACCGTCCCGGCGAACATACTGAGATATTTACCAAGACTGAGGGCGGCGCTCATAAAGGACAGATGGCTAATTTCATCGCCACAATCAAGGACGGAACAAAGCCGGGCTGCTCGCTTCTCGACGGCTTCAAATCCGCCGAAGTTTCGCTGAAAATGATTGAAGCCGCAGAAAAACATAAAGTCGTTAAACTCTAAAAAAGGAGATCAGATACTATGAGTAAAATACGCGTTACAATATGGAATGAATTCATTCACGAAAAACACAATCCTGAAGTCAAAAAACTTTATCCCGAAGGAATCCACGGCATGCTTGCTAAAGCACTAGCAGCCTCAGACCTGGAAATCCGCACAGCAACACTTGATGAACCCGAACACGGACTCACGCAGGAAGTCTTAGACAATACCGATGTCCTTCTCTGGTGGGGACATGCCGCTCATGACAAGGTCGCCGATGAAGTAGTCCAGAGAGTCCTGACAAGAGTCTGGGAAGGCATGGGAATCATTGCGCTTCACTCGGCACACATGGCAAAGGTTTTCAGACAGCTCAACGGCACAAGCGGAAAACTTCACTGGCGCGAATCCGGCGACAAAGAACGCATCTGGGTGACGAATCCAGCACATCCCATCACATACAATCTGCCGGAGTACTTTGAGCTTCCCTATGAGGAAATGTACGGAGAACCATTCATGATCGCGAATGACGCGCAGGTTCTCATGATATCGTGGTTCGAGGGCGGAGAAGTTTTCCGCAGCGGCTTCACGCTTCAGCGCGGAAACGGCAAGCTCTTCTACTTCCGTCCAGGACATGAAAGCTTCCCGACCTATTACAACGAAAATGTGCAGAAAGTTCTTGCCAATGCTATCCGCTGGGCAAAGCCTGTCATATCGACTCCCTACCCGAAAACTCACAGACCGGAAGCGCTCGAAAAGCTCTCCACAAAAGATTTCGCCTTCGGCAAGGCTGGAATCATCAAAGACTGAATGTGAATTCCGTATTGCGGCTCTGCCGCAATACGGCTGAATTCATAGTTGCTTACGGAAAGACTCGTCCGTAAAGAAACGCAGGCCGATTGAGGCCATCGCAAGAGCCATCTTCATTGTAGTTCCGAATGCAGCCTCCGTCGAAGCAAATTCCTTGAACTCCAAGGAGTGAAGCGGACAGGCTTTGCCGGTGATGTCGAAGTGGAAATTAGCCGCCGGAATAACATGTGAAACATCCCCGAAATCACTGGAGCCGCGTCCGCCCTTACTGTGTCTTTCAGGCGCAAGGCCGGCTTTGGCGGCGCTGATAAGGAATTCCTCATTCAGAGCCTTGCAGTAAACCGACGACTTATAGGCGGAAAGCCTTTCGAGTTCAAGTCTTGCTCCGCTTGACAAGGCGGCGGCTGAAGCAATTTCAGCAAAACGCTTTTCCATCTCAAGATGAGTTTTCATGTTGTCGGCACGTATATAGAAAAACGCCTCGGCATATTCCGGAATAATGTTCGGGGCAGTGCCTCCGTGAGTGATTATTCCATGGATGCGCGAACTTTCAGGAAGCTGCTGTCTCCAGGCGGAAACTGAGTTAAAAAGCTGAATCACGGAGTCAAGCGCGTTTATGCCCTCTTCCGGAGCCATCGCCGCATGTGATGCCTTTCCGTGGAATTTAGCCAGAAAACGCGATACTGAAAGGCATCCCGGATCAGTTATAGTCTTGTCAAAAGGATGACTTATAATCGCCGCGTCTATCCCCTTGAAAGCGCCTTCTTTTATCATGATTACTTTGCCCGCATAACCTTCCTCGCCTGGCGTGCCCATGACAACGATTGTTCCGGGTATGGAATGTTTCTCCATAATTTCCTTGAGGGCAAGTCCTGACGCAAGAGCGCTGGAACAGATGAGATGATGTCCGCAGGCGTGTCCTATTTCCGGCAAAGCGTCGTACTCCGACATTATGCAGAAGACCGGAGAACCGTTTCCGAACGAAGCTTTATAGGCCGTCTTGAGACTTCCATAAGGAGCCTCAAGTCTGAAGCCGTTTTTACTGAGGAATTCTGTCTGAGCTTCAAATGCCTTGAATTCCTTGAGACCTGTTTCAGGATTATTGAAAAGCAGCGAAGCAATCTCCCTGATTTCGGGCGAATGCCTCTGTATTGAGTCTTCCATTTCCTGAAAAAATCTATCCATAAATCAGAATCCCAGTTCGAGCTGTTCGCCGCCGATATTGTCATCTGAATCATCGGAGGATGCGGGTTTAGCGAGTCTTGCACGACGTTTTCTCCTGCCTGCTTCTCCCTCAACTCCTTCTTCTTCTCCCTCTATTCCGGGGATTCCGAGACTCGGCTGTTCGTTGTCTTCTTCAGAAATATCCGAGAAATCATAGTCATTGTCGATGTCAGCCGATGTCCCCGGGTTATTGACATCATCGCCAGCCGGAGCCGCAGCGCCCTCCTCACCTTCTTCGCTCAGATAGCGCAGGAATGTGAGTTTTACAAGCTTTTTGGATGATATCATCTGGCCTCTGGCCTTCGGTGAACGCAGAGGAGCAAGGGACATATTAAGCTCAAAGACCTTAGGATTCTTGCAAATAAACTTATCAATTACGCAACGCTTGAAGAAAAGCTTGCCTGTCTTCGTTTCACTGTAGACGATACCGAACTCGGTGCTTTTGTCGTACTTGCGGAATTCATAAAGACGGTCAATGAAAATCTTGTCGGGAATGTTGATGATCTTGTAATCGCCTTTGCGCTCAACGCAAAGAAGATGATCGTATTCATTGCATGTAACGTAATCATCGCTCTTGACCGAGCGTCCGATGTAACAGTTTTTCTTGTCCCAGCCTACCCTGATGTTATTGAGAGCTACGGCGCTCATATCGATCTTTTCGAAGGTTTCAATAACGGTTCTGCGCTGGAACTGTTCGCCATACTTATCGAGCAGAGCCGAAAGATATTTTATGGCGAACTTCTTAAGGTGCTTGAGGTTCTTCTGAACTTCGTCCATCATCTTCAGGATATCGTCGATTTCCTGACGGTTCTTGTTGATGTCGAAGAGTGAAATTCTGCGGATCTGCAAGTTGAGAAGTCTTTCGATGTCCTCGTCCACGATATCGCGTCTGAGCATGTGGCGGAACTCTTCGAGCCCCTTGCGTACTTCTGAAAGTACGAGATCGTAAACTTTGCACTTCTCAATGCGCTTATATATTCTGTTTTCGATGAATATCTGAGCCAGAGTCTTTTCATGGAATTTGTTGTCTAGATCGGCAAGCTTGAGTTCCAGCTCGCGTTTCAGATATTCCAGCAGCTTGTCTGTGTTGCGTCTGAGGATTTCACTGACCGTCATCTGGACAGGTTTGCCGTCGCAGATCACCATCATATTCAGAGTAACGTTGACAGAACAGTCCGTATAAGCATAAAGAGCCTTCATCGCTTTTTCAGGATCATAGCCCTTCATCGGCAGGATTTCGATTTCAACTTTATCTGTGGTAAAGTCGCTTATCGAGGCAATCTTTATCTTGCTCTTATTCGCGGCTTCTTCGATACTTTTAATCAGGTTTTCCGTTGTCGTTGTCGCAGGAACTTCGCGGATGAGGAGACGGCGTCCTTCTATGTCGATTTTAGCGCGCAAAGTAATCTTGCCGTTGCCGTCCTCATACTTTGACACGTCCATGAGTCCGCCCTGAAGGAAGTCTGGATAAACTCTGAACTGCTCGCCTTTAAGAATGGCAATCTGCGCCTGAAGAAGTTCGTTAAAGTTGTGCGGCAGTATCTTTGTGGACATACCAACCGCGATTCCATCCGCTCCTCCCATGAGAAGAGTCGGAATCTTCGAGGGCAGTACAATCGGTTCCTTGTTTCTTCCGTCGTATGAATCGGTGAATTCCGTTATGCTGTTGTTGAATAGAACTTCGCGGGCGAGGTTTGTGAGACGGCACTCGATATAACGTGCAGCGGATGCCTCGTCGCCTGTGAAGATATTACCGAAGTTTCCCTGTTTGTCGATGAAATATTCCTTATTCGCGACCACCACGAGAGCATCTCCAATCGAAGCGTCTCCGTGAGGATGGTACTTCATCGTATGACCGATGACGTTGGCGACCTTGTGGAATTTGCCGTCGTCCATCTCGTAAAGCGACCAGAGAATACGTCTCTGAACCGGCTTCATGCCGTCGTCGACATCCGGAATCGCGCGCTCCTTGATAACATAGGACGCATATTCCAGGAAGTTGACATCCATCATCTTACGAAGGAAACTATTTGCGTCTTTACTGCTTATTCCGGCGGCGGTAGGGACGGAATCATCCTCTCCGGCATCCTGTTCCGGCACAGTGACTTCAGTGTTTTCAACGGGTTCCTGCTCTTGAGCAGGCTTCCTCTTTTTTTTCTCTTTGTCTGACATAACGGTATTTTATCTGAAAGGGATTTGTTTAAATATATAGTCTGAACAATACCCCTTAATGACAATTTTTCAACCCTTAATATAGTCTCTTCGAGTCTATCCAGCCTCATTTTACAGGGAATCATCCCGTTCATCGATACTGGCGGCGGAACTTTTCGGGGCTCATTTTGAAAAAGCTCAGAAAAGAAGAACAGAAGTAGGTCACGGAATTAAAGCCCGACTCAGAAGCAATACGTTCAAGCTTATAGGGATATCGCAAAAGCAGGCGCACCGAATGGAGCAGTCTCAATCGATGAATGTAAGCGCTAGGCCCGAAACCGGTTTCCCTCTGGAATATCCGGCGAAACTGAACCTCCTTGAGTCCCGTAGTCGCGGCGATGTCGCGGATGCTCAAGTCAACCGTAAAATTCTCGGCAATAAAACGATAGGC
>JAKJHH010000209.1 GCA_022703965.1 Verrucomicrobiota bacterium | reverse complement strand
GGCCATTATAGCGCGAATGCTTTCCGACAAAGGAATTTATGTATCATCAGGAACTGCTTGTGAGTCTGAATCCAAAGAACCATCACCTGCATTGTCTGCCATGGGAAAAAGCCGTAAGGATGCCTATTCAGGTCTGAGAGTCAGTTTCTGGCATTCCAATACGCTTGAAGAATTGTCACGCTTTGCGGATCAGCTTGAGCGTCTGCTCAAGTCCTACTAATTATCTGCATCAGCGCGTCTGTATTCACGTTATCCTTCATTGCCTTGACAAGACTTTGTATGGATTCCTCAAAAGCTTTTTCCAAAGCGGAAGATTCTTCGATGACTGTTTTATCGCTTAGTCCTTTTCTTTTGCAAAGCAGGGAAAGGAGTCCGTTTCTGAACTCAGTGCGATCAAATATTCCATGCACATAAGTCCCGAAGATATTGCCGTCAATGCTCATTCCTGATATCAGCGAATCTGAATTTTGTTTCAGCGGCTCCTGTATCGTTCTGCCAGCAATAACACGAGTAACACCGGAGTGAATTTCATATCCTTTGAAGGGGGTTGCCTGTTGACAGAAGATACATGATTCTGAGCTGATGCCTTCAATCTGTTTCAGAATCTTTTCTTTTTCCAGTATGGTTTCGAGGGGGAGAAGTCCAAGTCCTTCGGTTTTTTCCGTTTCGGACTCCATATGGAATGGATCGTATATTTTTTCTCCAAGCATCTGGAATCCGCCGCAGATGCCGCAAATGAATTTGCCTTTCTGTGCAAGATCAATGATTCTTCGGTCAATGTGATTTTCACGCATCCAGAGCATGTCTTGGATGGTGTTTTTTGTGCCGGGGATGATAATCATATCCGCATCATTCAGATCATCCGGATTTTCTGCATATTTTACAACTATTGAGTTTATCCCTGCAAAAGCGTCAAAATCGGTAAAATTACTTATACGCGGCAATCTGACGATAACTATTTTCAGCAGTGCGTCTGGATTGTCTTTCTTTCTTCTGAAGCTTTCCAGAGCAAGGGAGTCTTCGGCTTCTATTTTGAGATTTTTCAGGTATGGCATTACGCCGATTACAGGGACTCCCGTATACTCTTCGATCTGTCTGATTCCTGAATCCAGAAGGCTTTTGTCTCCACGGAATTTATTGATGATTACAGCCTTTATGAGTTTTCTATAATTCTCCGGCAGAAGCTTGATCGTTCCGAAAATCGAGGCAAAAACACCTCCTCTGTCAATGTCCGCGACTAGGACTGCTGCTGCGTTCGCATATTCTGCCATCCGCATATTGACAAAGTCTTCTTCCAGCAGGTTTATTTCAGCCGGACTTCCCGCTCCTTCCATGACGATGACATCATATTGAGCCTGAAGCTTGTCGAAGGTTCTGAAGGCCTGTTCAGAAAACTCTTTTTTGTGCATGTAATATTCGCGTGCCGACATATTGGCGACAGCTTTACCATTGATAATGATTTGAGAGCGTGAGTCGCCAAGAGGTTTCAGTAAGACCGGGTTCATGTCGCTATGAGGCGGAATTCTGCATGCGGCAGCCTGAACCACCTGAGCTCTTCCCATTTCACCGCCGTCTATTCCTACAAATGAATTCAGGGACATGTTCTGGGCTTTGAAAGGGCAGGGGGACAATCCTTTATCGGCAAGAAAACGGCAGAAGGCGGCAGTTAAGGTGCTTTTTCCAGAGTCAGACGTTGTTCCGACGAACAGAATATCCTTATATTTCCGACGAGGCTGATTGTGGTTTCCATTTTTTGAACCAAGAATTTCAATGAGTTCTCTACATAATTCATCCGTGTCTTTGCGCGATCTTACAGCCAGACGGATATAAGATTTATCCAGTCCTTCCATATCGGCACAGCTGCGGATCAATATGCCTCTTTTCATAAGCTGTACTTGCAGGTCTTCTGAACTGGTTTTCTCAAGACGGCAGAATATATAGTTTGTTTCTGAGGGAAAACATTCCAGCCCGCGAATATCCTCAAGTTTGTTTGCAAGATATTCCCGCAATTCCTTTGTCAGTTTCCGGCTGCGCTCAAAAAAGTTTTTATCTGCTAATGCCGCTTTGATTGCCGGCGCGGCAAATCCGTTAAGCGGCCAGGGATCATGGATTTCTTTCATTTGCGCGGCAATTTGCCTGCTGGCGCAGATAAAGCCGGTTCTAAGTCCTGCCATGCTGTAGAACTTAGTCAGGGATTTCAGCACAATCAAATTTTCCGGCAATTGCGAGCTTAGAAGACTTGTTTCTTGTGCATTGAAGGAGAAGTCCATGAAAGATTCATCAATTATAAAGTATTTTTCCGGATTCTCCGTTGCGGCATCAAGTATTATTTGCTTGGCGATGATCTGCCCCGTGGGATTGTCTGGATTGCCAATAAAAACAATATCTGCATTGCTGACTTTAACGCGTTTAGTATCTATGCTGAAGGTTTTGCCTTGCAAGTCCTTTGCTAGTGCTACTGTTCGAATAAAGTTTTTTGAGCAGATTTCTTCGTAACCGCTGTAAGTCGGGGTGAAATAGAGAGCCAGCGATGGTTTAAGAACTCTGAGAAGAAGCCCCATCAGTTCGGTAGCTCCGCTTCCTGCAACAATTCTTTCCGTTTCTATGTTCAGTTCTGCCGCGATGAGTGCTTCTGTTACTGCAGCAGTCTGCGGGGGATATGGAACAGCATAACGTTCTGGATTAAAAAAAATGCCGTTAAAAGAATCAGGATATCCGCATGGATTCAGATTAACACTGAAATCTATCTTTATGTCAGGAAGACCGTCGAGTCTGAATTTTTTGGCAAGGCTTTCGGGGGAGCCGCCATGAATATCTTTTTTCATATAGAAAATCCGCGTTTATTTCAGATTAAAAGATAATGCGGATATCTCAATAAAAAAGCCGGAATAAGTGAAAAAAAGAATGATGCACTTACAGAGGCGTGCATCATTCACAAGAAAATAAAATAAATCGAGGAGGCTTGTTTTTAATTGTTGGACAATTAGATTCATTGACAGAATGAAAAAAAATGAGGCTTGGGAGGGCTGAATAGTGAAAATGCACGGAGGAAAGAAAAACGGAGTACCTCAAGTCCTTAGCGAGGACATTTATAATGCGAAACAGACACGTTCCATATTTATAAGGATTCTTCCTGTTATCATTCTGGGATTTCTGATTGTCGGTGTTTGTCTTCTTGTCTACTGGATGCGTTACATGCCTAGAAGCATTGGCAGACTCTATTGTGAGGTCTATGAGATATCCTCAAAACGACCGGCCTCAATTGTAGATTTAAAAGTCAACACAGGAGAGTCAGTCCGCCAAGGCCAGTTGCTTGTGGAGCTGGATACCGCTGAGTTTGAAGCAGAAAAACTCATAAATACCCACAGTCTGAATCGAGCAAAACTGGATATAACGGCAACACGGGCTGAGCTGGCTCTTCGTCAGGACGAGTTGCGCTTGCGTCTTGAAGACAATCTTGTTATACGCATTGTTGAACTTGAAACATCCAGAAGTGCCTTGAATGAAGACAAGGCAACTCTTGAAACTGCAAGAGAACAGTTGGCTGGGGCTCAGATTGAACTTGACAGAAATAGAAAACTCATCGAAAGCAATGCTGTAGCTCAACAGCAGCTTGATATGGTGCAGACTCGTGTGAATGCGCTTGCGCGTCAGGTTGAATTTTATGTGAAAGTTGTCAAGTCGGATGAGGACAGAGTCAAGGCTGCGATGGACAGGCTTGATCAGTATACCAAGAAAGAGGATAAGATTCAAGTTCCTGCCGAAGAGATATTACTGCCGGTCAAGGCTTACCCGTCACAACTTGAATCTTCAATAAAATTGACTGAAGTGAAAATTAGTGAATCACGTTTGAGGTCTCCCGTCGATGGCGTGGTTTCTGCATTATATAAGCGCAATGCCTCTGCTGTAGATGCAGGAACACCTATTCTGCAAATCCTGAAAGCCGGAGATTCCTCAATGGTCGAAACTTATATTATCGAAAATTGGAGCGCCGTGCCTGAAGTAGGGAAAAAAGTCCGCTTACATCCTTCCAATTCTTTCATATGGAACTCCGTAAGCGGCGTTATCGTAAGCAAGGGAACTTGTATTGTCCCTGTGCCTCAAGAGTATCTGCAAGCATACAATACCTTTAAATATCGCGGATTACGTTTGTTAATCAAGCTTGACGCTCCCTATAATGGACCTATAGCTTCGAGCTTTGATATTACTTATTGAAAGGATCTTATACCATGTTGAATATTTATGAAGATATGGGACTCAAGATATTGCGCCATATGGAATCTCTTCCATCCGGAGCGGAACTCAAGCCGAGGCCGGACGTAAATTCTCTATCTGCCTATTCATATCCTGAACTGGCCAATGTGCTTGGCGCAGCTGCTTATCTTGACTCTGTTGTACTTGCAAAGCTGGAGCGTTTCGGATATCTCGCCGGCGAGATAAAAGACAGGATTCTGACCTGTCCTTACTGCATGGCATATAATATATGCTTCCGAGATGTGTGTCCCGAATGTGATTCTCCGGTTCTCGATAAACTCAATATCATTCATCACTTCCGCTGTTCCTATTCAGGAAGAGAGGATGAGTTTATGACAGAGTCCGGACTCGTCTGTCCTAAATGTCGCACTCCTTTGATACATATCGGGAAAGACTATGAGCGTCCGGCTGAAGCCTTTGCCTGTCGCGCCTGTTCATGGACAGGCGCGGAGCCCGCTACAAAAGGGCACTGCATTTCATGTGATAAAGATGTTGATCCAGCGTCAGCAGTGGTGCATGATGCCAAAGTTTATAGAATTACAAGCGAAGGTTTGATGGCTCTAAAGAATGGACATCTTGATTTTGTCGAGAAAAATGACGATGAGCTATCTGGTGAGGGCGATATATCCATACATTTTGGAAAAATCAAGAATCTGCTTGTTCTTGCAGGAGAATTTATCAAGCAGGCAGACTCATTTAACTTTCCTGTTTCAGTTATGAATATCATGCCGGATGTGATTACAAAATCTGGTACGGCCGCTACAAAAGAACTCAGCGAGGGCTTGGCAAAAACTCTCGCTGAAGTGATCAGGCCTCTCCTTCGAAAAACTGATTATGTTGCGTGTTCAGATGGCGGAGCACTGTTTTGTCTTTTGCCGGGGACTGATATTAGGAACGCAGTCGGAATTGCGGAAAATATACGCGAGCAAGTAGCATCCATGAGATTCACCGGAGCGTTTCATTCAACAACTCTGAGTGTCGGTGCTGTTCAGTGGCGAAGCGGGATGGATGCTGTCAGTTTGTTTTCGGAGGCTAAAAATCTACGCAGCAAAGCATCTGAAGAAAATGGTAACAAGGTGAGATCAAACGATGTTTGATGTTTTACTAGTCCAGTTTTTTGATTATCTTTCATGGAGTCTGGCTCGTGTAGAGGCTATGACTCCGTGGCAACTATTGGCTTTATATTCTTCATTCCTTCTCTTTGACACACCTCGCTATGTACTTTCTAAATGTATTCTCTTGCTCATTGATTTTACAAGAGAACTGTACTACAGGATTCACCCCGAAATAAAAAGAGAGGAGTTGATGCAATCCTCTCTTTTTCTTCCTTTTGTAACTGTCATATGTCCAGGCAAGAATGAAGAACATACAATGCCGCATACAATCCGCTCTTTACTTGCTCAGGATTATCCGTATATGGAAATCATTGCGATTGATGACGGTTCTTCGGACGGAACATGGCAGGCTATATCTCAATTCAAAGATGAAAAAATTGTGCGTCTCCATCGGCGTCTCATGGCAGGCGGAAAGAGTTCCGCCGCAAATATGGGGCTTAATCTTTCTGTAAAAGGCGACATCATTGTAATTGTCGACTCCGATTCAATATATGCTCCTGATGCGATCAGGCACATGGTCAGCCCATTTGCAGATTCCCGCGTCGGCGCGGTTTCTGGGAACTTGAAAGTCACCAACTGGGATCATAATTTCATCACAAGATTTCAGGCAGTCGATTACATGCACTCAATATCTCTGGGACGCCGTCTTACATCTGCCGCAGGAACTCTTGCCATATGTTCAGGTGCTTTCGGTGCTTTCCGAAGAACTGCTGTTGAAGCCGTTGGAGGATGGGATGTGGGCCCCGGAGAAGATGGAGATCTTACTATAAAAATCCGTAAGCTCGGTTATAAAGTAGTTTTTGCGCCGGAAGCTACATGTTATACCAAGGTTCCAGATACATGGAGAGCATGGTGGAAGCAGCGTCGCCGTTGGAGCAGGGGCGTTGTCAGATATAAGATGCGTAAGCATTTTGACATGGCGATACCAGGTTCAGACTCTTTTTCTTTCACTAATATGCTTGTTGTGCTTGATGTCGCATTCTTCCGTATCTTTTTGCTTTACAGCTTCTGGTTCTATTTTATCTGGCTGCTTCTATTCTGTCCGGAAGGGATTCCTCTTGTGATGATAGTGTCTTTTACTGCGTATACACTCTCCAGTATGGTGCAGATGTCCATTCAATTGTACTATTCGCATACTCCCTTGCTGGATTTTGAAATCATGCTCTATGCCTTTCTGATGTACCCCTATCGATTCCTTGAAAAAACAATACGTCTGATATCGGTAACCGAGGAGTTTTTATTCCGTCGCTCTTATGAAGATAAATATGTTCCCCGACGTGTAGGACGCGAGACAATTCATTGGTAAGAGTTGTTCAATAAGAAAAGTCATATTGCGAATTGAGGCAGAAAAAAGGCGGTTCCCTTGATGGAGTTCCGCCTGTGAGGTACTTTTATTATTCTTTGCCTTCAAGATAACGGGCGGCGTCAATTGCTGATCTTGCACCCATTCCTGCGGCTGTGATAGCCTGTCTGTAAACATGATCCGCACAGTCGCCTGCTGCGAAGACACCTGCAATGTTTGTGAGCGAGGATGCGCCCTCAAGTTCAATATAGCCGACTTCATCCATCTTCAGTCCACTGTTCTGGAATACCTTGGTATTTGGATTGTGTCCCAGTGCTGCAAAGTACCCTTTGCAGTCAATTGTTTTTTCTTCGCCGTTCAAGAGATTTTTTATCCTTACGGCGCTTACATCGCTGTCTCCAAGAATTTCTTCAATCTGGGAACTCCAGAC
>JAKJHH010000208.1 GCA_022703965.1 Verrucomicrobiota bacterium | reverse complement strand
ATTTCTAGGGCCTCCGGCTATGGATTTAGCCTTGATTCCCATTGCATCGCGAAAATCCTGATTGGCGCTCCATTCAAGCCATGACCCCATAACTCCCTGAGTAACGGGAAGCCACCACTCCTGCCAGTTATTGGAATAGCCCGCGGCTGCCATGCCGATCTGACGCTGAATACTGAGGCAATTGAGTTTGATACTCATTTCCTTGCTGTTCTTCAGCGCAGGCAAAAGCATTGCCGCAAGAATCGCTATGATTGCAATCACGACTAAAAGTTCAATGAGAGTAAAGCGCCCCGATTTTCCCGCCCGCATGATAATCTCCCTTTCCATATTATTCTACCCCCCCCGGCAGAATTATTCAAAACGAATATTTTTAATCTGGAATGATACGGCTCCGCGCGGACTGGCTTTCTTGTCATTAGACATTCCGTTATAGATAAAGAACTCGCCGCGGAGATCCTTGAGAGTCCACTTTTTCGTCTTGAGCCCCATATCCTCTTTCAGGCTCAAACGGACTTTTTTCCAACCGTCGGCAGCCGAAACCGGAATGGACGCAAAAAGCGAATCCTTCCAATCCTTCTCAGGCAGGACTATGTCGAGACTGCCGTTTGTCTCTCCCTTTATCATGAAAGTAAGATACTTGTAATCCTGAGTTTTGAGCGAATCGGTGCTGAAGCGCTTGAAGACAATCGGAGTAGAATCCTCCTTCTGCGCGTTCATCGAAACTTTGAGCGCATTGTCTTCCGCTGTCGCCCCCTTGACGAAGGAGACATCCGGAACGTTGTCCTTGCCAGGATGGCTCATCTTAGCCCATTTTGTACTCTCATCCTTCATGTCGTCGATAACAAGAGAAGCATCGGAAGGTTTTTCGCCTGAAACCGCGATCAGAATCGGCAGAGAGAAACCGAAGGAGCGGAAATCTATCGAGGCAATCTTGAGCTCGGGATTCGGATTCTCCCAAGTGTAGAGATATGCAGCGACATCGCGATCCGTCTTGTTCGGAACCGTAACTGCCAGCTTTGCTGCCTTGAGATCGGCACAGCTCCACCAGTCGGCTATGCCTTCCCAGTCCTTGACCACAATCTTAGCCTTGCTGCCGTTTACATAATTTATTGTGTACTCGCAGGCAGGCTGATTTGTGTTTCCCCAGGCAGAGGTATGGAGGAAGAAGATGCGCGAGAAATTCTCATCGACCTTGATTCCGTTCACAGCTTCCGGGAAATAGTCTCTGCCGCCACATTTGAGCGGAATGCAGGATTTACCGTTGTTTGTCGCAGGATCAATGATGTCGAAAGGAACGCCGCAGAAAGTCTGCTTTCCGAGCGGCATTTTTCTGAAGTCGTTATCGCCCTGATCAGTCCATCCGCCGAGCTTATCACCATCCTTATCGTCGCTAAAACCTCTTGTCGCATAGGGTCTGAGATCGACAAATTTGATCTTAGCCGGATCAACGTCAATCATTGCAGGAACCTGAGCGGTGAAAGGCTTGATGTCCTTATAGGGCTTTCCGCCGTTACAAACAGCGTATTTGATCACATTTACAAGATATGTCGAGGCTGCACTGTCAACGCCCCAGAGACTGACCGCATTGAGCTGAGAAGAGAATATTCTTCCGCTCTTGAAGGCAGCGTCTGAAACTGCGTTATTGATGCCCTGCTGGCCGAGGTGAGGACCTCTGACCGCAAGAGCAGTCTGGTTGAAGGGACTGCCTGCGTATGTAATGACAAGTCCGTCTTCAGGATTATTCCATGTGTCGAAATTAGTCTGGTCAAGTCCTGCGAAAACCGGATGTCCGAGCATCGGAACATCTACGAAGGTATTCACGAGCTTTTTCAAGCTCTGACCTCTGAAATTGCCCGGATACCTCTGTTCAAACTGAACGAGAACTCCGCCGTTGGATGTCCAGCTTACGATTTTCGGATTTACCGATTCGCTGAAGAAATCCGAAGGCTTCTCGGCAGGCGGAATAATCAGACATGTAAACTTGTCGAGACCGTCGGCACTTGAAAGCATACTGTACTTTACGCCGATGGAGTCGAGAATTGCCGCGACAGCTTTTGCGCCATCCGGAGAATGAGGCTCAAGTATGCCGATTTTGCCTGTAACGTTCTCAAGCGGCTTTGTGAGAATCGCCGAATCCTGAATGAATATATCGTAGAAGTTGCGGCTGATTTCCTTGCCGCCCGCCTTCATGGATACTATGACAGTCGCCTTTCTGGGAGCCGCTGGACTTGCCGGAATTGAGAACTCAATTTCCTTTGAAATCTTCTCAAAGCTCTTCACTGAGTCAGCCTTGAACTTTGAAACGACTTCCATTTTGCCGTCGCCGCATGTGACAGCAACAGTCACTTCTGCATCCTTGAGGACGGAGTCGGTACTGTTGACAATAAAGAAAGTCTGCTTGTACTTTTTGCCTGCAAAAACGTTGCGGAGCGGAACTTCGCCCTCGCCGCGGAGACCGCAGAATACAGGCTGATTCCAGGTTGTCGCGACATCCAGCTTGGAACCGTGGAACCACGGAGCATAACCCTGTACGTCAATGTTGTCCTGACGTACATATTCGAGGATGCGCTTGCCGTATGTGTTCTGACCGACTTTCTCCATACCGCGATTAGGGTCAAGGGTGGCGGCAAGCCCGATACAACCGGCAAAACCGATTCCGTTGGGCTGTCCCCAGTTGGTCTTCATGTTCACATACTTTTCATAAAGGGAGATGTCGTTAAGCTTGAAGGAGGCATCCGAACGCGCGCCCCAGGAAAAGCCTACGCATTCCCATATTATGTAAGGCATTTCGAGCTTGCCATTCTTGCCGTAGATTTCAACGGCATCTCCATAATTTCTGGCTGCGGCTTTGTCCCAGAAAGTCCAGGCGGGAGCCGAAAGCCCAAGATAAGTATGAAGGTCAAGGAAGTCCGTATCAAGCTTGCCTTTGCCGTACTGTCCAAAGGAGGCGGAACCTGAAAAGCTGCCGACAGGACGTCCGGATTTATCAAGTTCACGCAGTTTCTGAACCTGCTTGTCGAGCTGCTCATGAACATAGGCGCTGTTCTTGTGAACGACTTCATTACCGCATGACCACGCAACAACAGAGGCATGGTTATAGTCGTTATAAACCCATTCGGTCATTTCCTTGAGATTTATAGCCTCGAAACAAGTCTCGTCGAGAGAGGCTGTGAAGCTCCATGCCCATTCGTCGTAAAGCATGAGACCGCATTCATCCATGATGTCGATGATGCGCGGAAGTATAGGCATGTGAGGATTTCTGATAATGTTGTAGCCGAGAGACTTGAAGCCTTGTATTTTTTCAGCGGCATCAGCATATTCTTCGTCGGGATTCTTTCCATAGCCGCCATAGCGGACTGATGGAAGATTTTCGCCGTAAAGATAAATTTTCTTTCCGTTGAGATAGAAATTACGATCTTTAACTTTGAAGTCTCTGAAGCCGAAACGCTCGACATTGAAACCCGCTACTTTGCCGGACTTGTCCGTAAGCGCAAGGGCAAGATAGTACAGATATGGATTTTCGGGACTCCAGTACTCAGGCTTATCCAGCTTTATTTCGAATGAACCGGAATTTGTGCCTGGATTCAGCTTGATCTTATTCTGAAGAGCGCCGATGCTCTGATTTGAGCTCTTCTTCAACGCCTGAACTACAAGAGCTCCGAGCGAATATTCAGCAGCAGCCTTACCTGTATTCTCAATCACATAATCAACTTTGATGGATGAGTTTGCAAGATCAGGATTAATCAGCGCACGCTTAATTATAATCGGAGATTCATAGACAATCGAAGCATCCTGCCAGATACCGCCTTTGATGTTGTCGATAGACCACTGAGATCCATACGTATGCTTGGCTTTTCTGGCTCCGCCGAAGGTCGGCCCGAAATCCGAATATACGCGGATAGCAAGGCTGTTTGGAGCATCAAATTTTACAAGATCAGTGACATCGATATCCCAGGGCGTGAAGTCGCCATGATGCGAACCCGCTTCCTTGCCGTTTACAAAGAGAAGGGCTTCGTAACCGATAACATCAAAATGGAGAATAATTCTTTTTCCGACTGCATTTTTATCGAGTTCAAAGCTTCTGCGATACCAGCCTTTGACGAAGCCAGCGCTTCTGTCATCAGGCAATTTACTGGTGTCGAGGGTCTACCCATTCAGTATTTTTCTTAAGGAGGGCTTTCGGATATTTTTTATACCAGTTGAGGGGAACCGCAATATCATCCCACTTGCTGTCATCGAAGTCCGCCTTGAAATATCCCTTGTCGAGATCGGTGTCCGCTTTGTATTCGTCAGGAGAATTCTGGAGTCCGGAAATCTTCCATGTTCCGTTGAGAGTCTGAGACTTCAGGTAATCGGCTCCCTTTATCTGAGTGCCGTCCTTGAATTTGAAAAGCAGTTCGGAAGCCGGAACACAGGTCGGCTCATATTTCGGTAATTCCTTTTTTGCAGGATAAGGAGTCGAAGGCGCCGCTATTATATTTCCTGTTTCCTGGCCGACAGCAGTCTGTCCGGCCAACACACCCGCGAACATTGCTGTCGCGGCGAAGAATCCAAGATGCAAGTTTTTTGTTATTGCCATCTCTGATACCTTTTTTTGATATATTTTCTTCTTCAGTACTTTAATTCCATGCCTTCCGCATTGCATCAGAATTCCGCAAGTTAAATGCCGATAACTAAATTTTGGTATCGGTTTCAACAATTATATTACATAGTGTTTAGAATGACAATACAAAGTTTTTAAAATTATGATCTTTTGTTGCTGCAACAAAAGAAAATCAAATACAAGCCTTTGCATCCACATAAATACCTTGTAACCAAACACATACCTACAATCCAAGTCATTTATGCAATTGTATATCAACACGGAAATCAATCGATAAAGCAAAGATATCGCAAAACTAGACGTATTCCTGAAAATGAAATTTATTCGCCGTTTTTCGGAGGGCTTATTTTAACTGTCGTATAGGAAATATGCCCGTCCTTGAAAACCGTATAGATTCTGAAGACGGCAAGCAGCCCTCCCTTATCAACGGAAGGAGCGGATGCCATAAGAGGAATCTTGCCATCCCAGTCCAGGAGATCGCGATGGAGATGTCCGCCGATTACGCCTTTGACATCATACTTGTGAATCAACGAACTCCACAAAGTAAGAGACTCAGGACTCCAATCACCGTCCTTACCACGATCCAGAGGCGGCACATGCAGAAATATTATCGACGGACCGGGGCTTTCCTTTAAAGTCTTTTCAAGAAAATCCACCGGCTGATAAAAATCGAAAGATCCGCACCACTTTGTGAGCGGCAGTTCGCAAAAGAAAATCATCCTCCAGCCCTTGCAGTCCCGATAAGTGGAAAGCTGGCCTGTCAGTTCCTGAAAACGTCTGGCGGCTTCCGGAGCGGCTTTTTTTCCGCGGCTGATGTCATGATTTCCGGGGATGGCATAAAAGGGAACTTTGAAAGCAGAGGCAAACTTTTTATATTCATCAATCAGACTCTGATCCGCCTTGTCCAGAGGCTTGTCAAAAATATCGCCTGTCAGGACAACAAACTCTATTCCAGTCATCGCGTTGACCTGCTCGGGAATGCTCCTGTAAAATCCCCTGTCCTTTTCCCAGCCGATGTGGATATCAGTTATCTGCACAAAGCGGAACAATACCTCATTGGCACTCAGAAGTAACGGCAGAAGAAATAAAAGCAGAAGAGCGGCAATTCTCATTATAAACACTCCATTTAGACAGCACACTATAAGATCATCCCGGAAAAAGAGCAAGCTCCGCGAATAGAAGCATAATGAAAATTGAAGGAGTAAATTATCCACGCGGGATTGATTTATATCAATTAATGGAAATTTGCTATTGACTCTGAAAAAGAAATATTATAGACTATAATGTATAGACGTTCAGACATTAAAACATGAAGGTGCACAAATGGCAGGACAAGAACCTCTTCATCAAAAGCTTATGCAGTTTATTGAAAGAGCCATAAGCAGTGGAGAATACAAGATTGGCGACCTTCTTCCGGGTGAACAAGACTTAATGAACAAATTCGGAGTAAGTCGCGGAACCGTGCGAAAAGCGTATGACTCACTGGTCTTCAAAGGCTTTGTTGAAAGGCGTTCCGGCCAAGGTTCCTTCGTCAGGAAAAAAGATTTGCCTGAAGAAAATATTCGTCGCATGAAAATAGGAATCATAGTTCCTTCACATGAAGTATTCAACCCCAACAGAGATCCCTTGAACTATGAGCATAAACTTGATGTATTCAACGGAGTGCTTGCAGGAGCCTCACTCTGCAACGCTGAAATAGAGATGGTACCGTATAAGCCCGAACTGAAAACTTCAAGCCCTAGAGACGGTTATATCATACTTGATTCTTACAGAGAGTTGGTCAACGCCTTCAATGAAAGGAATGTGCCGTACTCGTTCTATAACCTTGATGGAATAATTTCAGGAGTACAGCATGGAGTCTCCGTCGATTTGAATGAGTCACTGTACGAAGCGATAAAATATCTGTTTTCTCAGGGACATAGAAGAGTAGCGATGATAGATAACGGCAGCATGGGAGCCTACCACAGCGTTTTGAATGAATACTGCCTGCCATTCGAGGAGTCGCTGGTGGCGCTCTCGTGGAAAGGAACGGAAGAAGAGGCTTATGAAGCAACGCTGAAACTGCTGTCAGAAGCCAGAAAACCGGATGCCATTTTCTGCAGGAGCGACATAAGAGCAGCCGGAGCGCTGAAATGCCTGCATGATAAAGGCATCAATGTTCCCGGTGAAATCTCCGTCATGGGCTTTGACAATATACACAAGGCAAAAGAACTTTCACTCAGCAGTTACGACACAAGACGCTATGATGCCGGCTATGAGGCAATAAAAGTCCTCTCATCGCTTTTAACAGAGATTAAAGAACATGGCAGGATGTCGTTTCAGATTACGCATCTGAAAGGACGGATAGTTGAGAGATCTACAGTAGCGAAACGTTGAGATACACGGAGAATATTTATGAAAAAGATAATCAGAAAAGATATCCTCAGGCAACGCTTTATCTATGTACCTTTCAAGCCCGGACAGCGATTTTCTCCGGATTTTTCCGGGTTCCGGAATATCTGAACTATAAAAAT
>JAKJHH010000207.1 GCA_022703965.1 Verrucomicrobiota bacterium | reverse complement strand
AGAGTTCATCGCCTAATTCTACCGCTTCAAAGCTGATGCCGCGAGTCCCAGCTAATTATTCATACCATCTCCTTTTATGTCTTATGTTAAATTGATCTGATGCAATCTTCTGCGCTTTTCTTAAGCATTTCTGCGTATCTGGGAGCATTGACAATACTGAAATCATCTTCAAAGCCGAGCAGTGTCAGTGTTCCGGCAACGTTCCCTTCATTGTCCTTTAGGGGGACTGACATCGCTTCCACTTTCCAGCGGTTCTGCTTGGAATTCAGACAGTATCCTTTTTCCCTGATCTGATTTATTCTTTCAATCACAATTTCAGGATTGGTCTTTTCTATTATGCTTTCTCCGCATCCGTTGCAGAGGTTTTTTATTGTTTCTTCTGAATCTCCTGAGAGCAAGGCTGCTCCTACTGATCCTTCTATGACGGGGAATCGTGTTCCAACCTTGCCGGATACAATGATTGGACCGGGGGATTCCGCTCTCAGTATTGTAAGCTGGTCGGTTCCTTGGCGGATTGAAAGCTTGCAGGAAAGTCCGCTTTCATTTGCGAGTCTGTCAAGAATAGGCTGTGCTTTGTCGAAACGTCTGATTTTGTCGGACAGTTTCATTGAAGCAGCTAGAATGCCGCCTGAAAGATCGTAGCGGCTTCCTGAGTTTTTCTTGACCCAGTCATGCTTTTGAAGTGTCTGAAGAATTCTGTAGCATGTGCTCTGGGTGATTCCGAGTTCATTTGCAAGCTCTGCCTGAGTGGCTCCGTTTTCACTTTTGCCAAGCTTTTCAAGAAGAGCCACTGTCTTTTCAACTGCCGGGATTGTATTATCGTTGTTCATATTTGAATAACTTATTTTATTATTTGAATAAAATGATATCACATTTGAATAAATCTGTCAAGAGATTTTTATGAAAAAATTAGGCTCCGTGCTCTTTTATATAAAATAGTTAAATTCCATTATTGTTTTTTCTGAATATTCATAGTATAATCATTTTGTACATAACCATGATATCTTTTAAAAGGAGTTCTTACTGTTATGAAAGATTTGAATATTGGAGTTATCGGCGCTCAGGGCAGAGGACGTCTTGCCGGAAATGCGCATCGTCCTGCTGATGGAGTACGTCTTGTCGGAGCGGCTGATGTTAACCCTGAAGCTCTGGAATATTTCCGAAAGACCTACGGTGAGGATACATTCAGAACTGACGATTATCGTAAATTGCTGAAACGCAAAGATATTGATGCTGTTTTTGTATGCTCTCCAGATTTTCTGCATGAAGAACAGGCAATTGCATCTCTCAAGGCAGGAAAAGCTGTTTATCTTGAAAAGCCAATGGCTATCAGTATAGAAGGATGTGACAAAATCCTTAAAACTGCTTACGAAACCAAGTCAAAGCTTTATCTCGGACACAATATGCGCCACTTTCCCGTTGTTCTAAAGATGAAAGAGCTGATTGATTCCGGCATTGTCGGTGAAGTTCAGTCTGTATGGTGCCGTCATTTTATATCTTATGGAGGCGATGCCTATTTTAAAGACTGGCATTCCGAACGCAAGTATTCGACTGGACTTCTCCTTCAGAAAGCCGCTCATGATATAGATGTTATTCATTGGCTTTCAGGATCATACACAGCGGCAGTTGTTGGTATGGGCAAGCTTTCTGTTTATGACCGCTGCAAGAAGCGTAAAGCTTCCGAGAAGGGCAATGCGGGGTTTGATTCAGCTCATTGGCCGCCGCTTGAGCAGACAGGTTTTTCTCCCAAGATTGATGTTGAAGATCACAGTATGATTATGATGCAGCTTGCCAATGGCGTCCAGTGTTCGTATATGCAGAGTCATTACAGTCCGGATTCATGGCGCAACTATACTGTAATCGGAACTAAAGGACGCATGGAGAATTTCGGCGATCACGGAAATTGCAGTGTTGAAGTCCGTACAAGTCGCGATGCCGCAAGTCCGGATTTCATATGCAACCTTCACGAGATCGCCGGATCACATGGCGGCGCTGATCCTAGAATTGTAAATGAGTTCATTGAGTTTGTGCGCAAAGGGATAAAGACAAATACTTCTCCGGTTGCGGCAAGAAATGCTGTCGCCGCTGGCGTTATGGGAACCGAATCCCTTCGCAATGGCTCCTGTCTCAAAGCAGTTACTTCTCTTCCCAAAAAATTGATAGAGTACTTTGAAAACGGACAGCAGTCCTGATTGTTTTTATATTTTTCTAGTCCTCTTTAAGTGTTCCGAGTTCTCTGGCAAATCTTTTGATTTGCTGTTGACTCGGAATTTTTTTTGTGTTATAATTACCGGTAATTAACCGGTGTGGGGAATATGAAAAGAGAAACTGGGATTGATTCAATATTTGAAAGTCTGCTTGCTGACATAAAGAACGGTAAGTTGGAAGAAAAATCTTATTTGCCTGGAGAGCGTGAGCTTGCAGAAAGTTTTGATGTGTCGAGACCTACGATTAGAAAGGTTCTCGCAAGACTGCGTTCTTCAGGGATGATTGCTGCTGTCCCAGGGACAGGAAATATTGTCTGTGGAAGAAGTACAGTACATGTCTGTCGCAAAGTGATGATGTTGCTTCCTGACCTCTCAAATCCTTATTATGGTGCTTTAGCAAGAGAGCTTTCTTCTCATTTTAAAGAGCATGGAATTGTTCTTCTCTGTTCCGATTACAGAACTCCTGCGACTCTTTCAGATTCGATTGAGGCTTTGGAATCCGATGCAAATCCGGGCGCGTATCTTATATGTTTTCCGTGGCATATAGATGATGCTGCTCCGATATTTTCCAGACTGAAGTCGCCGGGACTCCTGATTCATTCCTGCCGCGAGGTATCAAAGGACTGTCATCTTGATCAGCTGATTATCGACAGTTTCGGAGGCGCTTATCAGGCGGCTTCCCATCTTATATCAATCGGGCGCAAAAATATACTTGGCATCAGCTCTACTTCATTCAGATCACAGACTCATCCTGATTTTGATGAACGTTTGAGAGGATGTCGTCAAGCTGTTGCTGATGCGGGTCTTGGAGAGGCTGCATTTAGTTCACTAAAACTGCGCATGGATGGCTATGACGGCGGCTATGAACTTGTGCAGAGGGCGCTGAGTGCCGGGATGAAATTCGATGCTCTTTTCTGTGCCAATGATTATGTGGCATCCGGAGCCGTCTGCGCACTTCATGACGCCGGACTTTCCATTCCGGAAGATGTTGCAGTTACAGGTTTTGATGATATCCCGATAGCCAGAATTTTGAATCCTCCTATAACAACAGTCCGTCAGCCTGTGGACAGGATTGCCGGACTTGCCTGTGAAATGCTTTGCGGTCGCATTGACGGTGATACAGGGCATGCAAGACGTCTGATCATCAAATGTGAACTTACTGTCCGTGAATCTACATTGAAATTGAATATAGGGAAGGGAAGTATAGCATGAGAAAGAAGTTTACCTTAATTGAGTTACTTGTGGTGATCGCGATTATAGCGATTCTCGCAAGCATGCTCCTGCCGTCGCTGGGGAAAGCCAGAGAATCGGCCAGAGGTTCTACTTGCGCCAATAATCTTAAACAGCTTTATACTGCGGCATATATGTATGCTTCTGATTATAACTCATGGCTTCCAGGCTGGGATCAGGCCAGTGGAGAAGATTATTCAACATGCCTCACAAAACGCCTTTCTTTATACGTCAGAAATACAGTACTCGTCAGATCCTCGACAAAGGATAAGCTCTTTACATGTCCATCCTCCAATAATTCAGATTCTCCTACGTTTCTGACTTCTTACGGAGGGACTCGAGAGGAATATAGTGCTGGTACTGAACCTGCTATAACGGGAGGTTGGTTTCGCAGAACTTCAGAGGATGCGGCTGGAAAGCAGGCCAATAAGATAGACCGAATAAAGCCTAAGAGTATCATCATGTATCCTAAAAAACTCTCAAATGTCGTGAGCGGTTATGCATCGGGAACTGTCGATCCCGGCTTGGCTACATATCCAGGTTCTGTTTCAATCGTGTATACTGCTGATGCCGATGTTGATAAACGTCCGCTTTATAATCACAATAATATGGACAACTTCATGTTTGCCGAAGGCAACGTACAGAAATATCGTCCCGGACTTGTTGTGAATAATGATTGGATTCCTACAAATCAATAATAATTAACGTCTTAACTAGACTCAATATAAAAAGGTTACTAAAAATGAATAAGTCCGCTTCCATATTTTTCAAAGGTATGACATTCGGTTTCTATGCGCGTAACGGCTACTTCTCTTCTGAAGAAGCGAAAATTCAGGTTGATAAGATGGCCGCTCTTGGCATCGAATGGGTTTGTTTAGTTTCCACTGTCCTTCAGGAAGAAATGATGAGTACTCGTCAGTTCCGGGACTTTGAGATGACTCCTGCTGATGACGAACTGCGCGACATTGCAGCTTACATGCATTCAAAAGGCATGAAGGTAATGCTTCGTCCTATGATAGAATGCTGGGACGGTACTCAGCGCTGTCATATTAATTTCCCGGATGACAAGGAAATCATGCCAGGCAAGCCTATGACTTACTGGAAGAGATGGTTTGATAATTACATTTTTCTGACAAGACACTATGCACGTTTGGCAACTCGTTCCGGATGTGAATCTTACTGTCTGGACAGCGAATTGAATAATACTGTCCGTCAGAACGAACACTGGCTCAGAGTTGTTGAGGTTGCTCGTCAGGAATTCAAGGGACATCTTACTACATCAATGATCAACACTCCTCAGTTTATTGAACAGGTTCGTGAGAATCCGAATCACTGGTTTTTTGCTCTGGACTCGGTAGGAAGCAGCATGTATGCTCCTGCCGCGGACAAAGCCGGAACAAGTATTGACGATATGGTGAAATTTCTCCAGCCGATTGTCGCTTACAATAAGGCTTTTGCGGATGTCTATAAAAAGCCGTTCTACTTCGGAGAATGCGGCTGTTGCGCTACTGCCGGAGCGACTACTCTGCCTTACTTCTGGGCGAACGGCGGCGGTTACGACGGTAAGGAACAGGCTAATTACATGGAAGCTGTCATCAAAGCCTTCGGGGTTGAAGATTGGTGGCTTGGAATGTTCTGGTGGAAGTGGGACGAGCAGAATTACAGACCTCAGTTCCATGATGATCCGGCAGGCGATAAGGGCTTTACTATTGACGGCAAACCTGCATCACAGGTAATGAAAAACTGGTGCGCTGAAAAGTAACTGGAGTTCTGATTGTGAAAAAGACAATTGATTCTTTCATGAAGGGTATGACTTACGGTTTTCTTGCGAAGCCCGGTTTCTTCAGAAGTCCGGAGGGGCTTGCAAAGACAGAGTCTCTTAAAGATCATAACATCGAATGGGTTGCATTGATTGTCAATCAGTTTCAGGAGACATATGCGAGCACCAGAATATTTCCTGATAATGCCAGAACTGTTTCCGATGAAGAACTGATCTGGCAGATCAGAAAATTGCATTCCATGGGGATCAAGGTAATGCTGAAACCTATGGTGGAACCGCTGGACAGTGTCTGGCGCGGACAAATCACATGTCCTAAAGGAATAAGAATAATTCAGGAGCTTAATGTGGATTATTCCTCGATGTGGTTTGAATCCTATCGCAATATGATATCTCATTATGCGGATATCGCCGAAGCTGAGAATTGCGAACTCTTCTGTATTGGCTGCGAACTTGACGGGGTGGAATATCGCAATGATGAGTGGTCTGGAGTAATTGATTCCGTAAGAAAATCTTACAGTGGATCTGTGACTTATAATCTGACAATGAATATTCATGATCTTTCAGACGGCAGAGCATGGCTCAAGAAGCTTGATCTTGTCGGTGTCAGCGGATATTTCAAGGTGGGGCCTGCCGACAGAAGCATATCACTTGCCGAGATGATCGAAGGGTGGAAGCCTTGGAATGAGAAGCTTGAGAAGTTTTCCAAATGGCTTGGACGTCCGATTTTCTTTGCGGAGACAGGGGCTCGTCCGATGCGCGGAGCCGCAGGTATTACAGGCGATTTCTGGGTGGAAGGAGCGGTGTACTCCGAACAGGATCAAGCTGATTATTATATTTCAATTCTGGAGAACTTTAAAGATAAGGACTACTTCTACGGAGTCTTTTACTGGAAATGGGATGAGCAGCAGGAAAGGCCTCAGTACTATCTCAAGACGGGCGAGTATATAGGTTTGGAACCGCAGCATCGTCTTGCCGGAGAAGCTCTTAAGAAGTGGTATGCTTCGGGTGCGTATCCAAGAAAAATCATAAGCGGAGAAAAAAACTGATGAAGAGTATTTTTTGTTTTGCCGTACTCTCTTTGTCTCTTTGTGCATGTTCATCGGATAAAGTCTGGACTTATGCCGATGAGACAAATATGCCTGATAACTGGAATGCTCTGGACATGACAGTTTCAAAAGATATCAAAACTCCTGATGGAGAGAAGGTATTGGAACTGAATCCGGCTTATGGAAGAGCTGATCTGGAATATCCTTCCTTTCTCATTTATCCGATACAGTCGTCATTTTTCAAGGATGCGAAATCTGTGACAATTTCTTTCTGGGCCAAAGGAGAAAAAGGAACGGAGCTTGCTTTACGTGTGACAGAAAATGCTCCAAAGTCAGGACACTATACGCCGACGAAAGCATTTCCAATGAATGGGGATTGGCAGAAGATCGTTTACAGTGAAAGATTCTATTCCGTTCCTGGCGGAAAATGGACGAATGCGCCAAGATTGCTTATTGAGAAAAACAAAGCCGGACAATGCTATTATATTGGGCCGATGACTGTAAAAGCAGTTACTGGAAAGGAATGACAATGAGAAAAATATTTATATCTGCCGCTCTTTCTTTGATTGTTTCCGGCTTGACATCTGCTCAGGAATGGAAGCCAGTTGATACATCTGACTTATATGTCAAGGCTGGGACTGCTCTTGATTTGACTTCATTTGCTGATCGTTCGGAAGCAGGATCTTATGGACGTGTGATCGTGAATAAAAAAGGAGAGATGGTCTTTGAAAAGCGTCCGTCGACTCCTGTTCGCTTCATGTCTTTACAATTAATGCCCAGCCCTGCAATGCGTTTCTGGTCTGATGATGAGGTTAAGGATTTTGCGGACTCTATTGTCCGTCAAGGATATAATCTTGTCCGCTACCATTTTCTGGACAACTATCTTTGCGCAGCCTACAA
>JAKJHH010000206.1 GCA_022703965.1 Verrucomicrobiota bacterium | reverse complement strand
TTCCGATGGATAGACCCGGAGGCGTGAGCTCTATCGTTTCGCCTGATCTTGGACCGTTTAGGAAATTGAGTTTCATTGTTTGTTCTCACCGCTGAATGGAATTACTGTTTCTGCCGGAATTATATCTTTAGAAATGTGTTTTTTCAATTCATCTTCCGCAAGTTCGGAGTTGAGATCAAGGATATCGCCGTTTTCCGTGCCTGTGCGTTTGATAGCTCCTGCCGGGAGTTCAATTGTGACATAGGCAGCTTTTGAACTGACGACAGGACGCCATGGGGGAATCGGCGCATTTGACTACCTTGTTGTGTTTGTCCATGAATATGATGTCGATGGGAATTGACATGAAAAAGGTGTGAACGGCATTGCAGTTCATGAATACCATGGCATCAAAATCCGAAAAAGAGCGGAGTATCATTCCGCGCAGTCGTTTCGGCATTGAATCCGCAATGACTGTATGATGGGAAATGATTTTTTTTCTGCTGAGATTGTATATCATCTTACAAGTGTCTTAAGTGCCTGTAGTATTATAGGTGCCATGAGAAGGACAATAACCGGCGGGAAAATAAAAAGTACGACAGGGAAGATAATCTTAACCGGAGCTTCGTTGGCAAGTTTCTCAGCTCTCGCGAAACGTTTGTTGCGGAGCTGATCGCCCTGAATTCTGAGCAGCTGTCCTATGCTTACTCCCATTTCATCAGCCTGAATAATGGCGTTGATGACGGAGGTCAGTTCCGGCTGCTGGACTCTGTGGACAAGATCCTTGAGAGCCGTGGCTCTTGTTTTTCCGAGTTGTATTTCATGTAGGGTTCTTTTCAGTTCTTCTCCGAGAGCGTCGAGTTTCCGCTTGGCGAGAATGTCTCTCATTGCGGTGAGAAAGTCTTTACCGGCTTCGACTGAAAGAGTAAGCAGGTCAAGAACGTTCGGGAGTGCTTTGAGTATTTCAAGATGTCTGGCCTTGACTGTGCTTTTGAGCCAGATGTCAGGATACGCAAGAAAGAGTATGCCGCAGACAAAGGCTAGCGGGACGAGGCCGTATGAGAGGAAAAATACTGCGCTGACAAAAGCTGTCAGCCATGATAGCAATTTGACAGCGAGAAACTGTTCGTCTGTTATAAGCTGGTCGTATCCTGCCATCAATATCTGATTCCGGCCTGAGATTTTCATTGCATCGAACATGCCGCCTCTGAGAAGCGGAACAAGGTTTGATGTCAGCGGCATGAAAATTTTTATGAGAATCGGAAGCTGCTTGGACTGCTCTTCTTCCAGATTTTTGTCCAGATGAATTTTCTGGAGGAGATCCATGGAGAGAAGCAGGAGACATCCTGCCGATATTCCGGCGCAGAGGGCGGCTATGAGCGACGATAGTGTATCCATCTTAAATATCTATTGTTGTTATTTTACGTATTACCAGGAATCCGATTATTACAGTGATCACAGCTGCGACTGCGATCAGGATACCGACGATTGAGTTGAAGAATGATGTCATCATGGCAGGAGCGACATACATCATTGCGGTCACAAGCAGGAAGGGCATCGCACCGATAAGATAGGCCTGAAGTTTTCCTTGAGCCGTGATGGCTCTGAGCTTGCCTTCAATTCGTGTTCTTTCGCGGATAACCGAGGCGAGACGTTCAAGAATCGAGGTGAGTTCTCCGCCTGTCTGACGAGCTGTGATAATGGCGGTCGCGACAAGTTCCATATCAGGACTGTCGAGTCGGTTGACCATTTTGCGCAGAGCGTCATCAAGCGGCACTCCGAGGCGCATTTCCTGCATGAGAAGTCTGAATTCCACTGAAATAGGCTTTTTATTTTCATCCGCGATAACTTCCAGTGCCTGATTGATACTGAAGCCGGCCTTAAGCGAACTGCTCATTGACGTAAGGGCATCTTCAAGCTGTTCATTGAATTTGACCATTCTCTGTTTTCTCAGATATTTGAGGTAGAGTCTTGGTATCTGGAAGCTTATTATTGCCACCAGAACCCCTACTGTTATTACCTTACCGTATGACATTGAGGCACCGCAGAGTCCCATAATCGCGATTCCCAGAAAAGCTCCCAGCGCGGCAATAGCCAGACTTACGTCAAATATTTTATTGGGAGGCATTTGCAGAAGGACGTCATCCAGCTCTACGGCAGCTTCCTGAATATACTTTTCCTTGTACTTCGCCGAGGCTTCACTCATCATATCGATAATAACGAAGGTGGTGAACATGACAGCCAGCCCGGCGCATGCACTTGCGATCAGAATCATCATATCTCCGCTCATTTTCTAGCTCCTGCAAGTGGTTTTTCAGAGAAAAGGGAGATGTCGAGATCCAGCTTGGCTCTCTGGATTTCTTCCATGAATGTCGGAATATTGCCTGTCGGAATATGACGTCCAGTCATCTTCTCATCGGCAGTCCAGCCGTCCTGTTTGTAGACGAATATATCCTGCAAGGATATGATTTCGCCTTCCATCTTAGTGATTTCGCTGACATGGGTGACTTTACGTGAGCCGTCTTTTACGCGGCTGACCTGCACAATCATCGTGACAGCCGACGCTATCTGTTCTCTGATAGCTCGCAAGGGAAGGTCGAAGCCCGCCATAAGTACGAGAGTCTCAAGGCGAGCGAGCGCATCGCGCGGGGTGTTGGCGTGTACGGTTGTCAGAGAGCCGTCGTGACCGGTGTTCATAGCCTGAAGCATGTCGAGAGCTTCTCCGCCTCGGCACTCACCGACGACGATGCGGTCAGGACGCATACGCAAGGAGTTTCGCACCAGATCGCGAATGGTTATTTCTCCTTTGCCTTCGATGTTCGGCGGGCGGGATTCCAGTCGAACAACATGTTCCTGACGAAGCTGGAGTTCCGCTGCATCTTCAATCGTTACGATTCGTTCACGATTGGGCAGGAAGGAGCTGAGAATGTTCAGCAGGGTGGTTTTACCGGAGCCGGTACCGCCTGAAATGATAATGTTTTTTCTGATCTGCACGCAGACATCAAGGAATTTTGCTATTTCCCATGAAATTGATCCGAAGCGCACGAGATCGGCTACTTGCAAGGGATTTCTTGAAAACTTTCGAATGGTGATGGTAGGCCCGATCAGCGAAAGCGGCGGAATAATCGCGTTAACTCGTGAGCCGTCCTTCAAACGGGCATCCACCATCGGAGAGCTTTCATCGATTCGTCTGCCGAGAGGAGATACAATACGTTCAATCGCGGCAACCACCTGATTGCTGTCGGCAAAAGCCGTATCTGTTCTGTAGATATTTCCCTTGTGTTCAACATAGACGTTGTCGGGACCGTTGACCATGATTTCCGTAATGTTGTCCATTGCGATAAGATCTTCCAGCGGGCCGAGTCCAACTGCTTCATGAACCATTTCTTTTTCGATTTTTTCCAGAGTGACTTCAGGCGGCAGCGGAATCGAGAGTTCCGAGAGGATTTCATGGATTGTCGCTCTTGCCTTGGTTTCAAGATCTGCCTCTGTTGTGCCAGAGACAGCCATTCGCTTCAGATTCAGTCTTTTGAGAAGCTCTACATGGGCATGTTTTTTGATTTCCTGAACAAAGGGACGTGCATCCTGAGGAATACCGGAAATAACCAGAACCGGAATGCCCTTTTTGTCATCCTTGCCAGTATTCTCCTTGACTTTCAGCGGAGCCTGCTGAGGCGCGGCGGCTGACTGCTGTTGTGCCTGTGGCGGAGCAGGAGCAGCTTTGGGCTGAGGAGGTGGAGTCGGTTGTCTTGGGCTTCCTTCAGGCCCGATTGCGTATATCTGTATCTGTCCTATTGTGACGAGAGAGCCTGGGGCGACATCAACAAGATCATTTTCCTTGAGTTTGTTTCCGTTCAAGAAAGTTCCGTTGCTGCTGCCGAGATCCATGACCTTGAAGCTGTTGTCGCTGACAGTGAACTGACAGTGTTTTGCGGAGATTTCCGGACGGTTGAACTGAATATGCGAACCCGGACTGGAGCCGACACGATAGGAGCCTGGAACAAGCTTGCCTATTGTATCCTGCTGACCGCTTTGCTTTATGAGTATTTCATACATTGACGGCATCTGCTCCGTTTATTTTTTTACTGTTCGTTCTTACTTCTTGTCTCTGCGTTCTTTCATGTAGCTGTCGATTTTTGACTGGAGGTAATTGAAGTTGACGCTCTGTATATTTTCTTCGAAGCCCGTCTCTTCATAAGCTCTTAGGCTCAATGTCAGGCGGCCTTTCTGGCTTGCGAAGACTATCATTTCCACTTCTTTAGGGTAGAGTGCCAGCGTTACTGTTGAATAGCCTTTTGTTGCCGCTTGAGCTTTTTGAGCGGAAAGCAGATCATTGGGCGGATTGAGATCAGTGCCTGTCGCGAGAATTTTGACGTTCTGGAGTATTGTCATTGTAATTGTATCAAGAGCCGAATCCCCTTTCATATCAGGAAAACGGAAGGTTCCAATAATGTCGACATTGTTGTCGGGTCTTATGAGACCAGTGACTGAAGAGGTTGCATCGACTGCGATGGATATGGCTCTCTGGCCTTTTCTGACTTTTCCGGCAAGTCCGCTTTTTCTGGAGACTTCATATGGAACTTTCAGGTCATTCCATGTCAGTATCGTACCGGGCTGTTTGGGGAACATGAGTTCCTTGCCGATGATATCATCCTTGTTTTTCCATGATATTTCGGAGGTTACTCCGGTTTCAAAGCGTTTGGTCTGGAAAAGTTCAATATTGTCGGAGCTGATTTTATCTCCTTCCGTCATCGGCTTTTTGATTTTTATAAGGGCGACATCCTGAGCAGAGCCCATGATTCTTCTTTTCTCAGCCGCAATCTGATGATATGTGAATACAAATGCCAAGATACCGAAAATAACGGCTGCCAGAAGCAGTAATTTCTGTCTCATTTTTCGCCTGTTCCCTGAATTTATATTTTATTAACTAATTTTAGTGAATATACCGCATGAAATATTATTTTCCAGACCTGCTTTTCAAGGCGAGTCAGTCCACGGCTTTTCTAAATACGTGAGTGTTTCATTGTTTCTTACAGAAAATTGCAGGAAATCTTATATTTTTCTGTAAAAAAACCTGTTTTCCGGTAATTTCGAAAAACAGGTTGGCTTATAAGAGTTTCAAATCTGCTTCAGTAAGCTGAAATCACTGCGAGAACTTCAAGGTTTTCATTACTGATGCAGCGGATTGAGTGGCCTGCTCCATTTCCTGTGATGATGGAATCTCCGGGTTTGACAACGGACTTTGCTCCGTTGTCATCGACTTCGCCTTCTCCTTTAAGGATGACAAAGACTTCGTCCTCGTTCTCATGCTTGTGGAAACCGATGCTGGAGCCTGGATGTATGATGAGCTTTGCGAAAAGTCTGTTTTTGGACTTCATTTCATCCTGAGGCTGCCAGAGGTGCTGGATTTCAACCTGACCTTCGCCGCCTCTCATTTTTTCTCTGAGTTCAGAACGATAGCTTCCGTTTTTCTTTATCATGAGAAGATCCTTCCTGTTTTACTTTTTAGAGTTTGAGACAGGGCCGAATATGTTGCCGTACTTCTTGCTGTTGAGTGATTCGACGTAGGCGCTTACCTTGGTGTAAGTGCTGCACGGGTCGATGGTCGGATCCATACAGTCGCCGTCGAGAAGCAGGAGCGGCAGGTTGACTCTGGTGAGCTCTTCACGAAGATGTTTCATGAAGCAACTGTCCGCCAAAGAGCATCTTCCGAAGCCGTGAGCATAGAGTATGCAACCGTTGAACTTGGCTGCCTGAGCGTTGTCGCGGATGTAGTTTACTCTGCGAACAGGATCAAGGAAGCCCACAGAGAGCAGTTTTCTCGCAAGAGATCTGTAAGGATCTGAGGGTTTCAGAGGCTCCCAGTCTACGAAGTTCACTTCTTCAAAAACAATCGGCGCATTGCAGCTGTCTTCAATGTACTCGAGAAGTTTTGTGTCATAGAATGGAGGCAGATGCAACCAGAGAATTCTATGTGTATCATCGATGCCGGTTTTTCCGTCGAGTTCTTCGCGCTTTTCGAGAAGCTCCTGATAGAACTGGTTCTGAATGTCGACCATTTCTTTTTTGCCCCAGAGCTGAGAGAATACTATTGCGAAATATACCGCAATGCTTCCCTTGATGAGCGGCGGGCTGGTGTATCTGAGATGGTTGCATTTCTGAGAAATTGTCTGGGCTTCATTCGAGTAGTGACATGCTTCTTCAAGACGTCCCATGTCCATTTTGAGGCCCATCGCCTTTTCCATGAGGGAGACAGACTCTTCAAGACTGGAGGCGATCTGTTCGACCGCGGCTTGGTCATAGGCTGCCGGGGTATGAAGCGAGTAGAATTTGTCGCTGAATCCGTACTGTCTTGAAAGATCCTGGAATATGCGTTCGCCCTGTTGGCATGGTTCTGATGTTGATACAGCGAACTGAGGCGGCGGAAGCTCAATACCTTCAAGTACTCTCAGGAATGAACAGGTTTCGGCTGAGAATCCCTTGTATGCCGCCGTGTCGAATGCGGTTTTTACTTTCTTTCGATTTCTCGCAAAGAGTGCTGCATAGGTTTCGAGTGTCAACATTTTAACACCGAGAGCATTCAGGATTTCTGTCGGATAGAAGAGGTTTCTCCAGACCAGAGGTGCATTGCTCTTTGAGAAGAATTCCTTACGTGTCTGATGAGCTCTCATTGAGATTGATTTGAGGGCTGTTTTCTGCGGTACTTTGACTGTAACAAGCTTGTTTTTTAGCTTTGAGTATTTTCGTGCGAGGCATGCTGCGCCGAGAGCTCCCATTACTCTGTGGAATTCCGGAATTACGATATTGTTCCCGGTGATTTCCTTGAGGTAATAGGCGACTGCACGGTTTGAGGCTACTCCGCCCTGAAATACAACATCGCCCTTGTAATTAAAGAGGAGTTCGCCGACTCCTGATATGATAGTTCTTGCCTGAGCTCTGCAAGCTCCGGCAATGATCTGACCGAGGGGGAAGCGGTTTTTGAATTTGTTGATTGAGGTTGCGCTGAGAACTGCGCAGACGGATGAGAATTCAAGATCGGAATCATAGACAACCTTGTCTGCCATTTCTTCGACGGGAATGCTGAGTTTGAGCGCTACGCTGTCCAGAAATGCTCCTGTTCCGGCCGCACAGATTCCGCTCATCTTTGAGACCCACATCTGCATTTCGGGGTTATAGATCATGGCTTTGCTGTCCTGACCGCCGACGTCTAGAATCGCA
>JAKJHH010000205.1:6902-7230 GCA_022703965.1 Verrucomicrobiota bacterium | reverse complement strand
TCGTCACCGAATCCGTTGCCTCTTGTCTCGAAATATGTCGAGATGAGATCCTTGGTGTCTTTGGCTCTTGAGCCGTAACGGATGCCGTCGAATCTGGCGAGGTTTGCGCTGGCTTCGGCTGTCGCTATGATGTAATAGGTCGCGATAGCGTATTTTGTATGAGGAAGGCTGATGTCGACGAACTCGGCACCGGCTTTTCTCATGGTTTCAATGGATGCATTCATGACGGCTTTGATGCCTTCAGTCATACCTTCCATTTCAAAATATTCTTTCGGGAGACCGACTTTGAGCCCTTTCATGGAGCCGTCTGTCTTTCTGACAGCGTCGG
>JAKJHH010000205.1:0-6825 GCA_022703965.1 Verrucomicrobiota bacterium | reverse complement strand
CCGCCGCAGGCATCAGGAAGAGTTGTAGAATCCATTTTGTCCTGACCACCGATGATGTCGGTAATGATAGCCGAATCAAGCACGGTTTTGCCGAAGGGGCCGATCTGGTCAAGTGAGGACGCAAAGGCAACGAGGCCGAAACGTGATACTCTTCCGTAAGTCGGTTTTACACCGGTAACGCCGCAGAATGACGCTGGCTGGCGGATTGAACCTCCTGTATCAGAGCCGAGGGAGACAGGCGCAAAGGACGCTGCAACGGCGGCGGCTGAGCCTCCGCTTGAGCCGCCAGGAACTCTTGAGAGATCCCAGGGGTTGGCTGTCTTCTGGAACGCACTGTTTTCACATGAAGAGCCCATTGCGAATTCGTCCATATTTGCTCTGCCCATGATGACGAAGCCTTTTTCCCTCAGTCTTTTGACCGCAGTGGCGTCGTATGGGGACTTGACGTTTTCGAGTATCTTCGATGCGCATGAGCATGTCTGGTTTTCAACGACAATACAGTCCTTGATTGCGACTGGGATACCGTCGTAGGGGCTGAGTTCCTTGCCTTCGCTTCTGCGCTTGTCGGCAGCAACAGCCTGAGCGAGGACATTTTCGGAGTCCACTTTCAGGAATGCTTTTACCGAACCGTCGAGAGCGGCGATTCTGTCTAGATAGCTCTTGCTGAGTTCAACTGCGCTGAAAGTCTTCTTGGCAAGGGCTTCCGCCGCGCATGACACTGTAAGATTCTTAATGTCTATATTGCTCATGACATTTCCTCCCCTGGCAGAACCTGAGGTACGGCGATAAGTTCGCCATTGATAAGTTCCGGTGCGTTGGCGAGCATTTTTTCACGCGGGAAGGGCTCTGAAGCCGCATCCTCTCTCCATGAGTTGGAGAGTGCCGCAGCATGTGCTGTAGGCTCAATGCCTGTTACATCGACTTCCTTGAGAAGCTCAATGTAATGGAGAATCGACTCCATCTCCGTCTGGAGCTTGGCTTTTGCGGCGGGGTCGAGCTTTACTCGCGCAAGCTCGGCCACGTAGGCAACATCAATATTTTCCTGTGCCATCGGATTTTCTCCGCTTAGAGTTTATTATTTGCAGTTGCAGGAACAGGAGCACTTGCAGTGTTCGAGTTCGAGAGTCTTTGTAACTGCGTCGCATACTTCTGAGGGGCCGAAGTACTGTATCGGGCCGGGATAGACGTAATCTGTCTCGACTGCCCATGTCTCGCGGTTCTTGGCGAAAGCCTTGAACGGAGCAGCATCAAGTTCGACAAGAGCCTTCTTGATAACCGGTTTGTCTTCGCCATGACGACGTTCGATATTCATCATCATCGTTATCGGAATACCGCCGGCTGTCCATTCGGAAGCAGGCTTGATGAGGTTTCTGACAGAGGACATGTAACCGCTCTTGCCCGCGCCGATAAGGGCGGCGGCGTTGAAGCCTAGGCTGTAGCAGTAGTCAGCATCGAAGTTTGACGGAGCAGCGCAGCGTCCTTCGTAGCCGAGGAAGTGAACCTGACTGCTGAACTTGCCTGCGAATGTTCCGGCTTTCTTCACTTCCTTGAGCTTCTTGCTTACGAGCTGGGCAAGGAGTTTTTCAGTTTCGATCAGAGAAACCTGAACGTTGCCGTGGGGGTCGCGTTCGTTTGTGAGCTGATCCTGAATTGAGCCAGGGAGAGAACCGAAGACTTTGCATGATTCGGCTGTGAGATACTTGGAGAGAGCCTTGAATCTGCTTTCTGTGTCGTGGATTTCCTTGAATTCCGCATCGTGGTGAGCAAGGATGTCGTTGAGCTCGCTGATGAGCTTCTTGATTTCCGGAACGAACTCTACGAGACCTTCAGGAATCAGAGCTACGCCGAAGTTGTCGCCCTTGGCTGAACGGGCTGCGACGATACTGGCGATGTAGCTGATGATTTCGTCAAGAGTCTGCTTCTTGGCTGCGACTTCTTCAGAAATCAGAGCAACGTTAGGATGTGTCTGAAGTGCGCACTCAAGACCGATATGAGATGCTGAACGCCCCATCAGTTTGATGAAGTGCCAGTACTTCTTGGCTGAGTTTGCGTCGCGCTGAATGTTTCCGATGAGTTCGCTGTATACGCGGCATGCTGTGTCGAAACCGAAAGATGTTTCGATCTGTTCGTTCTTAAGGTCGCCGTCGATTGTCTTCGGGCAGCCGATGACCTGAACTCCGGCATTCTTGGCGAGGTAGTATTCAGCAAGGAGACAGGCGTTTGTGTTGGAGTCGTCGCCGCCGATGATGACGAGGGCTGTGATTCCGAGTTTGCGGCAGTTCTCAAGACCTTTGTCGAACTGTTCGTGTGTTTCGAGCTTAGTTCTGCCTGAGCCGATGATATCGAATCCGCCTGTATTGCGGTACTGGTCGATGAATTCAGGGGTGATTTCAACGTACTTGTTGTCGACGAGACCGCCGGGGCCGCCGAGGAAGCCGAATAGACGGCTGTTTTTGTTGAGGGATTTGAGTCCGTCAAAGAGTCCTGCGATAACGTTGTGTCCGCCGGGAGCCTGTCCGCCGGAGAGGATTACGCCTGCTGTAACGGCTTTGGCTTCGCCTTTTGCTGTGGCTGAGAATGTGAGCTCAGGAATGCCGTATGTGTTCGGGAAAAGAGCTTTGACTTTGTCCTGATCGGCGACTGATTTTGTCGGTGCGCCCTCTTTTACTTCCACGTTTGCGCCGTTTGCGAGTGCTGGCGGAAGTTTAGGCTTGTAAGCCGCTCTGGCTTTCTGGAGGGCGGAAATTGTCTTTGACATGCTGGATATCCCTTTCATTATTTTCTATTAAATTGTATAAAAAAATAAATATAAGCAAAGTGAAAATCTGAAACTGTATAAGTTACTTGCAAAAGAAGCGGTTTTCAAGGAGAAATCCGCTTATCTGAGCGAGTTTGCGATGAGTGAATTTCCGGGACTGATCCGGCAGCTTAATCTTTGCTGTAGTAGAAATTCTCTTCTGAACCTTTTTGAGCAAGTGTTTTCCGGTATGATGCAGGAGACTGTCCGTATGTTTTCTTGAAAATTCTGCTGAAATAATTTGCTTCAGAAAAACCGCATTTTTCCGCTATTTCTTCAAGTGACAGCCACTGATTTTTAAGAAGCTGAATCGCAAGGCGGAGACGAAGTCCATTGATGTATTTTAATGGAGACTCTTTCATTGCATTCATAAAGAGGCGATTGAAGTGTCCTCGGCTCATTCCGGCACGAACTGCAATCTCTGAAACGGAAAGGGGTTTCATGAAATTCCTGTCGATATATCGAATGCTTTCCGCAAGTGTAGGGGGAATTTCTTTTCTTGTAAAGAGACTGTTTTCGAGTGAATTCAGTCGTAAAAGAAGAGTATAAAGGAAACCTTCTGAAAGCTCTTCCGGATACTGAATAAGGCTGCTGTTCAGATCGCATATGGATTCAAAGCAGTGGATGATCCATTTGTCCATTTCGGTCTTTATTGTTCTGGACTTGGACGAAAAAAAATCCTCGGAAGCGTCAAAGCTGATGAAGTAAGTTACGGTGTTTTCAAGATTGATCTGTTCGTGAGAGCAGCCGGGAGGAATGACATGCAGATCTCCGCTTCCACCATCCAGAATGCCGCCTTGCATTCTGTTGAGACAGTGGCCGCTTTTTATATAGACGATTTCGCATCCGGCATGATGATGCCATGCTATATCTTTGCCTTTCAAGGCTTCTTTCATTCCGCAATGAAAGAATACCGGGATTTCTAATTTTTTATTCATGTTACAAATGTGCTTGTATAAGATTTGAAAGTACTGCTTGATAATATTGCAGATAGTACATTTTTCAATATAAAATATATTAAAAGGAGTACTTATGCCTGAAAACATCATTCTGGATACAGATATGGATACCGATTGCGATGATGCGGGCGCATTGGCTCTTCTTCATTATTACGCAGGAAAAGGACTGCTGAATATCTCTGCGGTTGTCTGCGATGTGAACAATCCATGGACAGGCGCTTATGTTAAAACTGTAAATTCATTTCTTGGACGGGCATATATTCCTGTCGGAGTCTGGAATGGAACTTTTGTCCGGAAGGAATATACTGAGAATCAAAACAAACTGCTTGGCATGGGGGGAATATACAACAGGATTATTGCTGAAAGAAATAATGTTATTCCGGGCAGGAACTTTTTCCCGGAGGATTCCGTCAGGCTTTACAGGAGAATTCTGGCTTCCGCAGATGATAAATCCGTTACGATTTGCGCTATTGGACTTCTCTCCGTGATTGCTGCTCTGCTGGGGTCTTTTCCGGATGAGTACAGTAACTTGTCCGGACGAGAACTTGTGAAATTGAAAGTCAAGCGTCTTGTGACAATGGGACTCGGAGTGTATCCGAAAGGAAAGGATCGCTTTAACTGGAAGATGGACAGTCGTGCGGCAGGGCTGGTTTTGAATAAGTTTCCAGCGCCGATTCTTGTGAATGCACTGGGCGAAGATGTGTTAAGCGGAAATATTCTGATGAAGGAAAGGCCGGACTTCGATCCGGTGGCAGAGGCATTCAGAATTTTCAGTTGTGGAAATAGAGAGTTTAAACGTCCAAGTTGGGATCAGATAACCGTCATGGCCGCGGCGGGGCAGGGGCAAGGATTTCTTTTTGAAAAAGCCGGCGGGAAGCTTTCTTATGATCCTGTTAGTGAGGAACATGTCTGGCTGGAAGAACCCGGCTGTGATTCTTATTTGGAAGAACTTGTTCCTGCTGTTGTGATTGGAGCGGAAATAGATAGATTGATGATGACTGTATTGGAGGGCTGAAGCCGGGCTTATTCCGGCTTCTTTTCATCTTTCTTTTCCTGAGCTGCCTTTTTCAGATCGGCCTGGGCTGCTTCGAGTTTTGTTCTTGTTTCGACAAGATCAAGAGACTTTTTTCTAAGCTGAGTCTGTGTTTTTTCGAGATTTTCAGAAACGGCAGTGTATTTTGTCTTATATGATTCAAGTTCATTGACAAGGTCATTGATGGCTTCTTCCTTGCGCTTAAGTTTTGATGAAGATATGTCACCTTCTTCAGCCTTCTTAAGTTCTTCTTTTAGAAGCGCCTTGTCCTTCGAGAGCTCTTCGACTCTTTTTGAGAGTTCTTCTATCTTGGAAGTGAATTCCATTGATTTCTTTTCAAGGCGGTTGTTTTCAGAAGCGATGAGTGAAGGATTTTTAGAGAGAGTGCCTTCAAGTTTTTCAGAGAACTTCTCGATATCAATTTTCAGTTTCTTGTTTTCGTTTTCAAGGGCGCTTATACTGCTGTCTTTCTGTCTGAGCATTTCCTTAAGTTTAGAGGCGCCGTCTGTGTTGCCTTTAAGGTCTGCTGAAAGCGTTTCAAAGCGCTTTTTCAGAGCGGTCAGCTCATCTGTCAAAGTTTTGTTTAAAGCTGTTGTTTTATCCTTTTCCGACTTGATCTGCTCAATGTTGGACTGGAGTTTCTCAAGTTTTGTTTTCAGGTCTTCCATCTCTTTTGTATTGTTGACAATAGGTGTCGCTGAAGGCTGAGACGGAGGAGTTTGTGCAGCGACAGCCGGAGTCTTTTTAAGGATTTCGATTTCCTGAGTCTGAGTTTCGATTTTCTTATTGAGGGAAAGGGTGGTTTTCTGAAGAGCTACGAGCTGTTCCGCCATCTTGTTTTTCTCGTTTTCAGCGGCAAGTCTTGCTTTTTCAGAAGTTTCGAGGTTTTCTGCTTGAGAGTTTATTTTGCTTTTTAGATCATTGGAAGAAGCCGTTGTTTCGGAGAGCTTTTTGGCTGAAGCGTTGAATTGTTTCTGAAGATCCTCGAAAGCGATTTGCAACTGTTTATATTTCTTGTCGAGTTCGTCATATTTGATTTTCTCGTTCAGTAGTTTGTCATCTAAGTTCTGCTGAGGAGCCTGAATAGCAGGAGCCGCATTCAATTTCGCGTTGAGGTCTTCATTGCGGGCAGTAAGGCTGATGATTTTTTTCTCAAGAGATTCTTTTTCTGCGATGAGGCTTTTTACGGACGCTTCCGATTTTGCGCCTCTTTCTGCGGCTGTTTTCAGATTGTCGCGTTCAGCCATTGCGAGCGAGAGGGAGCTTTTCAATTCGGCAAGTTCTTTACGGACTTTTTCAAGTTGGACTGATGAAGGGATCATATCGGCGGTACTTGAGCCGGGTTTTTCAGCTGCAATCTTCTTGGAAACGGCTTCAATTTTTCTTGAGCATAAGCCGATTCTGTAGTCAATGACATTCTTATTCCATTCCGGATTCATCTGCTTGACTTGCTTGAAAGATTCGAGAGCGTTTTTAAAGCGTTCAAGAGCCTCATAGTTCCTGCCGTCAAGAACGGCCTGTTCGCCGAGTTCAAAAGATTCAAACCCTTTGCGCCATGATTCCCATGACGAGGAATTGTCCTTCTGAAGTTCCTGAGCACCGGCAGTTCCGGATATGAATATTATTGAAACAGTTGCGACTATGAGGGACAATATCTTTGAAAGCATAATAGAAAGCGCTCCATAAAAATTAAAAATACTTGAAAAAGTAACCTCTTGGGTGCTGTTTTTCAAGCAAATCTTAATATACTTGTAACTTCCTTTTGTTTTCCTGCGACATATGAAAGAGCAGGCGAGCGGGTATATTTTTTGAATTCACTTTGGTTTTTAGTCTTTTCTATATATGAAAATTTGATATCGCCTGTATTTTTAATAATATGACAGACGAGATCAGCATTGTAAAAAGTGTTATAGACGGTAATCCGGATGGGTTCGGTCTGCTTATTGACAGGTATCAGAAAAAGGTATTTGCAATAGTTGCGAAGCGTATTCCTCCATGTGATATGGAATCTGTTGCGCATGACGTTTTTCTGAGAG